>JAGYOA010000001.1 GCA_018399355.1 Candidatus Woesearchaeota archaeon
AGCTTGAGGTTATTGCCGGCTCATATGACGGCTCTGTTTATGTGCTTGATGCAGAAGGATCATTCCTGCTGGATTACATGCCAGGAATATCAGGAATAACACAGCAGCCCGGGCATTATGATGATGTAATAACTGCAAAGCCTGGAAATTATATTGGAAAGAAAATATGGGAATACAAGACAGAGGGAATGATAATAGGCTCAGCATTGATAAATGGCAAAAAAACAAAAAAGATAATAGTTGGAATAAAAGACGGTAAGATTGACAATTTATCTTATAAGAAAGATTAACTGGAGGTAAAAATGGCAAAAAAATCAGAAAAAAAAGAAAAAATGGAAAGAATCAAGCTTTATATAGACGGTTTTGACCAGCAAATGGAAGGAGGAATACCAAAAGGCCATGTTACATTAATCTGCGGAACAGCTGGAACAATGAAAAGCAGTTTGGCATTTAATACACTTTACAATGAGGCATTAAACGGAAAAACAGGGCTTTATGTTTCCCTTGAGCAATCAGCAAACTCACTTTTAGAGCATGCTGAAAATATGGGTTTTGATTTGTCAAAAATCAACCTTGTAACAATTTCAGACATATCAAAATTAAGCTCAAATATAAGCAGTATAAAATCAAGCAAAGGCGGCTCACTAATAATATCAGACCTTGGATCAATAAGAAAGCAGGTAAAGGGAACAAAGATAGGCCCAAGTGGGGACTGGCTGAATGTAATAAAAAACATAATAAAAAAGCTAAAAGAAAAAACAGAATGCGACCTTTTTGTCCTTGATTCATTGTCTGCATTGTATGTCTTATCAAATTTTGACGACCCCAGAACAAAGCTTTTCTACATATTCGAATTTTTAAGGGACATAGGATTGACAACTTTCTTGATATCGGAAATGCCTTTAAACAAAAGCAAGTACAGTGAGTATGAGGTTGAGGATTACTTAGCAGATGGAATAATATTAATCCAGCTTACAGAAAGATTCAGAAAAGTTGTAAGGGAATTATCTGTAGTAAAGATGAGGTCAACTAACTGCAATACTGACGTCTTTACCCTTGAATACAAAAACAAGAAATTTTATGCAACACAAGGAGGAAAGCCCCCTATTGTATAAAAATCTGAAAACAACAGAAAACAATAAATATAGTTAATTCTTTTTTATTTTATGGAAAAAATAACCCTTGACATCAAAAAATCTGTTGAACAGAACGCTTCTGTTTATTTTGAGAAATCAAAAAAATCCAAGAAAAAGCTTGAGGGAGCCTTAATTGCCTTAAAGAAAAGCAGGGAAAAACTTAAAGCATTAAAGGAAAAAAAGGAAACAACAGAGAAAAAAATACAAGAAATAAAAAAAGCAAAACCAAAAAAAGAATGGTATGAAAAGTTCAGGTGGTTTTACAGCTCTGAGGGATTTTTGTGCATAGGTGGAAGGGATGCAACAACAAATGATATAATAATTAAAAAGCATGCTGAGAATGATGATATTGTTTTTCACACAGATATGGCGGGCTCGCCTTTCTTTGTTATAAAAGCAGACAATAAAAAAATAGGAGAAGCCACAATGCAGGAAGCGGCTCAGGCAACTGCTTCATACAGTAGAGGATGGCGCCTTGGTCTTTCAACTCTTGATGTTTTTTATGTAAAGCCCGAGCAGCTTACAAAAACACCCAGAGCAGGAGAATATATTGGAAAGGGTGCATTTATTGTAAAGGGAAAAACAGAGTATTTACATCCAAATTTACAGGCTGCAATTGGAATTAAAAATGAAAAAATAATTGGGGGGCCTGTAAACGCAATAAAGAAAAATTCTGATAAGTTTGTGATAATTAATCAAGGAAAAGAAAAAGCAAGCGACACAGCAAAAAAAATAATGAAGATTATAGGCGGTAATCTTGATGATATAATTTCTTTCATCCCTCCTGGCGGATCTAAGGTGCAAAAACCAAAATGATAAATAAAAAAGAATTAAAATATAAAGCAAAATCAATACAGCCTGTAATGAGAATCGGCAAGAGCGGGCTAACTGAAAATGCAATAAAAGAGATAAAGAAACAGCTTAAAAAGAAAAACCTGATTAAAATTAAGTTTCTTAGAAGCTTTATATCAGATAGAAACAAAAAACAGGCTGCAAATGAAATTGCAGAAAAAACTGAATCAATTCTTATCGACTCAGTAGGTTTTGTTGTGGTTTTGTGGAAAGATTAATCAAGGATTTTTTCTGCATCCTGAATTTTTTCTGTGTTATTCTTTATTTTCTTGATTAAATCAGTATTTTTTAGTTTTTTCTCAATTAAATTTATTTTATCTTCATTTAAATTGCCAAAGGCTTTTTTTGCAAGTTTTATTTTTTCTTCTTCAAATCTTTTAAAATCCCTATTGTTTTGAATTCCTCTGTATTTTTCAACTATTTTTTTGTATTCTTTATCTCCATTTAAATTGATAGAGTGATTTATTTGAATTTCATCTAGAATCCTGTCTGTGAATTCGCCTTCCTCTATAAGTGCTTCTCCAATTACTTTTACATAATCACTATATTTTTTCAGTTCTTTATCATCAATGCTTATATCTCTCATGCATTCATAAGATTCATCAATAATGTCCTTATTTCCTGATTTAAATGCATGTACTAAAACCCAATATGGAAAGAGCCTGCAGTTAAGGGGTCTTGCATTATAAACAGAGCATTTCCCGTCTTTTCTAAGATCGCATGGCATATTAATTCCAAATTCATAACTGAATTTTTCAGGGTTTTCCGGGTCGCCAAAGGCATTTATACCTATAAAATTTTTCAATATATATCTTATTGGTTTTTTCATTAAATCAGAAATTCTTATTATATCACCAACAGTGACATTAATTTGAGAATAGTAAGAATTGCAGCATTTTCCGCAGTTAAGACATTGAAACTTAGATTTCATTTAATGCTAAAACCTGTATAGATTAAGGAATGATTTTATCGTTGTGTGTAGATGGTTAAGGTCTTCTGAAACCTGCGCCTTAAAACTTGCTGTGTATCCCTTATAAACAAATTTATCAAATAATGTCCTCATAAAAACATAGGTTGGCTTTCCTTCCCATTTGTTTTCATAGTCTGTCGTAAGGTAACCGTCAAAAACCATCTTTATTGTTCCCTGGTTCATCTTTATCTTATGGCCATCTTTCTCAACTTCAACCTCTTTCAGGTTTTCCATTACAAGAGTTATTTTAATTTCTATTTTTGCGTAGTCTGTTATTTTTTTCCATGGCATAAGCCATACTTCTACAAATTTTCCTTCTGGTTTTACAAACTCAACATTCTTTACTTCTCTTTTATCATACTGCTTTTCTCTGAACCATCTGTCAAAAGTAAGGTAGAGTTCGTTCACATCAAAAAGTCCTTCATATTGAAGCCTTAGTTCGTCTATTATTTTTTCCCTTTCTGCCATTCTCACCACATATCAGTATATTCTGATCCTTTAGCTTCCATGCCAATACATTCTTTTGCAAGGTCATAAAGCTTTAATA
This sequence comes from Candidatus Woesearchaeota archaeon, assembly GCA_018399355.1. Taxonomy (GTDB): domain Archaea; phylum Nanobdellota; class Nanobdellia; order Woesearchaeales; family CG1-02-33-12; genus M55A3. Next base: position 3,506 of record JAGYOA010000001.1, read on the forward strand.
TATAATAATATAACTTATCCTCATATACATTGCTTATTTCGGGCTGGATTATATAATTTTCATATAGACTATTAAGCCATTTCAAAAAAGGCGTTGAATTCCATCTGTTTTGGTAGTCTGACTCAATATATCCCCCAAACCTAATTGTCATTCTTGCCTGATTCATTTTTTTCTTTTTGCCGTCCTTTATCACTTCTATTGTCTTAAGGTCCCATGTGTGTATATAAACAGTTACCCAAAACTTAAAATAATCAGTTTCCTTTCTGTATCCTTTTAATTCTATCTCGTCTTCTGTTCCACCCATTGCAGTGGGCTTGCTTTTATAGGTTGGCTCCTCTAGATAATAATCTCTTCTTGTAAACCACCTTCTCAATGTCTTATAAAGAAGTTCCATGTCAAAAATTCCTTTATACTTAAGAAGTTCATTGGGCATAGCATGTGTGTTTGACATAAAAAGAAAAATTGCGATTTTTATATATAAAGCTTTCGGATTATTCTCCAATGCTGCCTGGTGGCCAGAATCCTGCCTCTGCCTGGTCTTCTTCAACTCCTTTATATAATCTCCAGTAATCTTTTATTATATCCTGCAGTCTGTAAGCCTCCCTATAAAGCTCAACCTTCTGTTTTTCAAACTGCTGCTTCATAAGAACTTTCCAATAAAATGTTTCAAAATGCTTTAAAAGCCAGTGATTGCCCCATATTCCCTTATAGTCTGTAACAACCCTTGCATGAACCTGTATCTCAAGGTCGCATGTAACAACCTTTAATTTTCTCCCCTGATGAACAATCTCTGTATCCTTGAATGGAGGAACGGCATGCCAGTCAATATCAAGCTCATACTTAAAATAGCTACTGTCATTAGGAACTTTATCAAGCCTCCACCATATCCAAAGCTCTTTTGCCCCTCCTGGAAATTCATGCTGGCCATGAAAAACCTCATTAAAATCAGGATCCTTGCCACTAAACCATCCGTCTTCCTGAGACCAATAATAAAGGTATTCATAAAGGGCTTTTATATCAAAAACCCCTTTATATTTTACTCTCCATTTTGCTGCAAGCATGGCCATAAAGAAAAAATTATTTACTGTCTTTATAAAATTTTCGAATTATTTTTATTTATGAAATTTTTGATGTCTTTAACCTTAATTTTTTTCTGCTGTCTTGTTTTAAGGTTTTTCACTGAAACAGATTTTTCTTTTATTTCATCCTCACCCATAATTCCAACATAGTCTATTCCAAGTGAATCAGCGTAGTTTATAGCAGCCCCCATTTTTCTCTCCTTTAAATCAATATCAACATTTATTCCTTGGTTTCTTATTTCCTCAGCAATCTTAAAGCATTCATCAGCTGTATTTATAGGTATTATGTACAGCTGCGTGTTTGACTTTTTCAGGTTTTTTCTTGTTTCCTTTAATATCATTGCAATTCTTTCAAGTCCGAATGAAAAACCGACAGCAGGAATCTCATTCTTGCTCCCTATAAAAGAAGATATCATATTATCGTAACGCCCGCCTGCAAGAACAGCTGACTTTACAATGGATTTATCCTTAAGAAAAACCTCAATTGTAGTTCCAGTGTAATAATCAAGGCCTCTAGCAAGGCTAGGGTCAAGCTCAACAAAATCAATATCTATCTTTTTTAGGTATTCAAAAAGTTCTTTTATCTCGTTAAGTCCCTGTTTTCCCTTTTCTGATGAAACAACTTTTTTCAGAGATTCATATGTTTCTTTGTTATTTCTCTTTTTTGAAATCAATGAAACAACGCTGTTAACAATTTTTTTGTCCAACAATTCATTCAGCTCTTTTTTAACACCCTGAATTCCAATCTTGTCCATTTTATCAAGGCAGATTATAACATTTAATTTCTGGTTTTCCTTAACCCCTGCATAATCAAGTATTCCATCAAGCAGTTTTCTGTTATTTATCTTAACAACTATGTTGCCCAGGCCAAGCTCTTTAAAGCACCTTTTCGCAAGTGCAAGAAGCTCTGCCTCTGCTTTCATATCATTTACTCCAAGAATATCAGCATCACACTGAGTGAAAATTCTATAACGCCCTTGTTCCGGCTGGGTTGGACCATCTCTAAATACTTCCCCTATTACATATCTCTTGAATGGAAATTTTATGTCTTTGTTTGAAGCAACAAACCTTGCCAAAGGCAGTGTCTGGTCAAACCTTAAAGCGAGCTTTCTTTTGCCCTGGTCTTGAAGAGTGAATATTTCTTTCTGTATTTCATCTCCTCCTTTGAATTTCATTGTTGACTCTCTTTCAATCATAGGGGTTTCAACAGGATTATAGCCGTACATCTCAAAAACTCTTCTTAGAGTATCTTTTATTTCATTCCTCAGTATGGCATCCTCTGCATACCAGTCCTTTACTCCCTTTGCAATCTCGAATTCTTTTGACATTGTAAATCATTTTTTATTCTTTATTAAATGTTAATAAATCTTTTGATTTTTAAAGCTTTAGAAACTTATTTATATAATGTGTCCTGTAATAAATTAAAATGTTAGTCGGTGTTGTAGGAAAGGCAAATGTGGGCAAAAGCACTTTTTTTAAGGCCCTTACTTTAGCGAATGTTGAAATACAAAATTATCCTTTTGCAACTATAAAGCCAAACCATGGAATTGGATATGTAAGAGTAGAGTGCGCAGACAAGTTCTTTAATGTACAGTGCAACCCAAGAGAAGGTTATTGTATAGACCACAACCGCTTTGTTCCTGTTGATTTAATAGATGTTGCCGGCCTTGTTCCTGGAGCTTATGAGGGTAAGGGAATGGGAAACCAGTTTCTGGATGACTTAAGGCAGGCTGATGCTTTAATCCATGTTGTTGATGCCTCAGGCAGCACAAATGAAAATGGAGAGCCTGTTGAGCCCGGCTCATACGATCCATGCAATGACATAAATTTTCTTGAGGTTGAGCTTGACATGTGGTACTTAAGGCTAATAAAAAAAGGATGGGATAGGTTTGCCCGCGGAGTGCAGCAGGAAAAAGACCATGACATAAAAATTGTTAAGGATCTTGCAAGCCATCTAAGCGGACTAAAGGTAACAGAAGATATGGTTGAAGAAGTGCTTAATAATCTAAAACTTGATAGAAATAATATCCTCTCATGGACTGAGGAAGATTTAAAAAAAATATCAACAGAGCTCAGGAAAAAAACAAAAAAAATGATTATTGCGGCAAATAAAGTGGATATTAAAACATCGGAAAACAATATTGAAAAAATGAAAAAACAGTTTCCTGATTATATGATAATCAGCTGCAGCGCTGAGTCAGAGCTTGCATTAAGGGAAGCATCAAAAAACAACCTTATAAGATATATTCCCGGTGATTCTGATTTTCAGATAACTAACCCAGATGAATTAAATGAAAAACAAAAAAAAGCGCTTGATTTCATAAAAAAAAATGTTCTTGAAAAATTTAAAAATACTGGAGTGCAGCAGGCAATTAACTCAGCTGTGTTTACGTTGCTTGAATACATAGCAATATTTCCAGGAGGAGTAAACAAGCTTGCTGACTCTGATGGCAATATCCTTCCTGACTGTTTTCTTATGCCTCCTGGAACAACTGCCCTTGACTTTGCTTATAAACTGCATACTGATTTCGGAAAAAATTTCATAAAGGCAATAGATGTAAAAAAGAAAATGCCTGTTGGAAAAGAACATTTGCTGAAAAACCAGGATGTAGTCGAGATAATAAGCGGCAAATAGCGAAAGAATTATAAATAAAAAACCTTATTTAAACATAAGAGAGGTGATTTTTTGGCTGATTTAAAGGAATTTGGATTTGAGGAAGAGAGAGCTGAAGATGCATATCTCGATAAAAACCTTCCTACAGGCTATCCTAAACCATTAAAAAGATACTGGCTGAGGTATGCAACAGCAAGCAAATCCATTGAGGAAACATATTTCTGGGTGTTAAACTGCTTAAGGGTCAGCCTTGGATTCAAGGATATTGTAAAGATTATGGATATCTCGGCAGCATCGCCTCACTCAACTTTCTTTGGAGTTTCAACACAGCGCGCAGGAGCTTATCAGGATAAAATTTCTCAATACCTTGCAACAATAGGAAAGATGGTTAAGGAGCTTTTCCAGATTGTTAGAGAATTAAGGGTGCTTGATGAAAGGCTGTCCTATTACAATGACAGCTTTGATTATCAGAGCGAAAGCAGAGAAAGCGCTGAAATAACCTTAAAAGGAATATGGATTGATATGGTTGAGGGCGGAGCAAAAAGTCCTGCATCTGTTTATGGAATGGCAAGGGAGCTTGAATTCACTGTGCTTCCAGATTTGTTTTTCAGCACGCATCCAAAAACAAGCAAAGATGTTGACAAGGCAGTGAATGAATTAAAGTTCAACAGAAAGGTTAAAGAAGTTGTTAAAAGAAAGTTGAGGGCATTTCTGGCATGGAAAGAAGAAACGTATAAAGAACTTAAAAACAGAAGAAAATTTACTTTAAAGTTTATGAGGCAGCATTATGATGTAATAAAGATGTACATGAGCTGGGTAAAGCCATATTTAAAATATGTAAGGCTCTTGCGTTCCTCTGAAAAAAAGATGGACAGCCCAGATATCGTAGGGGCTTTTGAAAATTCAATGGTTGAGATTGAGTTTCTTGCAAAAAGGCTTCCAGTAGAACCAACCTCAGGCAAAGTAAAAAATAAGATGTATAAGGCATGTGTGTTGATGAATTTTCAGTTTTCAACAACTCCTGATATGAAATTTATAAGTGAAGGTTATCAGAGGGGCCCAATACATGCAGGCCAGGTTGACATAAAAATGAGGGCTTATGCCTGGACAGACAAACACATAGAAAAATACATTGCTTATAGGAACAAAGAAGATATGGAACTTTTAGGAGAGTTTGTTGATGGCTCAATTTCAGCTGCAATGGATGCCCTCGGAGAAGAGTTTGAAAGATACCTCAAAGAATCAGGAGAGGAGGTTAAAGAAAAACAAGAGGAAAAGCCAAAGCAGGATTCAGTATTAGATCCATTTTTATCTATATTTAATGGTTTTAAAGAAATAAAAACTGCCTTTGCAGGAACAGGCAGTGGCAGTAAAGATGAGGGTCCAAAGCTGACAAAAGTACAGGAAGAAAATGAAAAAAAGGATGCTAAAGGAAATGCCACAGGAGCAATGTGGCTTGTATACAAGAATTTCAGAAAAGCTCATGGTATGATAAGTTGGTAAAAATATGGGAGATGAAATAGATAAAATAAAAAACCTGTCTCCTGAAGAAAGGATAAAAAAACTAAAAGAGATTCAGGAAAAAAGCAAAAAAGATCTAAATGAAGCTGAAAAGCTGATTAAGCAGTCTGTACAGGAAATGCAGATAACACAGGAAACAAAAAATATACCTATCCCAGAAAATAGAGAGGTTGATATAGAAAAATTATTTGTGCCTGAGACTATAGATGAGGTTATTCAAAAAGAAAAGCCAGAGGTTTCTGAAGAACAGCTAAAACAGCAGGCAGATTACAGCATATTAACACAGGAACTAAGAAGACAATCAACAGAAAATGTAGTCAGTAGAGTGGAAGACCTTTACAACCAAGTAAGGCAGACAGGCAGCGTTACCAGAGAGCAGCTTAATGAAGCATATGCAGCGCAGACAGTTGCAAGGGAAAGGCAAAATGAAATTGGGAAAGGAACATATGCTGGAACCATAGGCGAAAGAGTGGCTGACCAGCTCAGCGCAGCCATGGGAATAGCAAACTGGATAAAAAATATGTATAAGACAAAATAAAATGATTTATGGATACAATTCACCAATGGACAGAAGCTACATAAAAAGCTTTGCAGATGAAAGAGAAAAAATATTGGATGTTGACCAAGTAGGAATAGCCATGGCAATGGGAATTGGAGCAAGAAATGTTCCTGAAATTGCAAGCAAAATAAGGGCAGGTGCAAGCAGCCTTGAAATACAGTTTATGGGTGCTGGCCGAGGTTCTCAACAAGGAGAAACACCGGGGATGTTTGGCAAGTATCACAGGCAGGCTTTAAAAGAGCTTAGTCAGGCAAATGAAGTTACTCTTACAACTCATGCATCTGTTGGAATTCCAGGATTGGCTGGACAGGACCAACAGGGAAATTTCAGCGATGAGGCAAGGAAAATGGCCATGGACGAAGTAAACAGGGCGATTGATTTTGCAGGAGATACTGCATTGGGAGGCTCTGTTGTTGTTCATACAGGAGAGTTTCAAAGGCCAATATCAGAAGAGCCATGGGCTGAACATGGGAAAAAATTTTCAGGTTTTGATAAAGAAGATGAGAGGGCTGTGATAAGAGTTGTCAACAAAGAAACAGGCCAGGTAATACACCAGGTAAGAAAAAATGAGGTTGTTTACAGGCCTGAATGGAATACTAAAATAATTAATGGCAAAAAAGAGTATGTTGACTATGAAGGGAATATACTACCAAGAGAGAAAAGGGTTCCTAAATTTGACCCTGAAAAAAAGAAGTTTATAGTTAATCCTCAAACATGGAAAGATTTTGTTAAAGAAGCAGAAGAAATGACAAAGGAAAAAAGAAAAGAAAAAGGAGACAATTTTAATGAAGAAAAGGATACAGTAACTCCTGAAGAGGCATTTTTAAAGGCAACATTAGAAGGACAGAAAAGTGAAAGAGAAGGATGGGCATTGCATTATGGAAGAGGTATTGAAGATAAATTTGATGCATTAAATAAACTTAATGAGCAAAGAAAAGAGTTGGAAGATCAACTTAAGAATGCTCCTTCTGATGAAAAGTGGAAGATACAAGGAGAGTTGAAAAGAATTGATGAAGGCACTGGAGCAGATAGAACTTATACAGATTTGGGGCGTAATAAGTTGAAGAAATTAATCGATGCAGACAAGGAAATGGTCATCGGCCATTTGCAGCAGGCAAAGGACCTTGAAAAAACAGCTAATAACACTATAAGTGTGAAGAAATATGCACTTGAAAAAAGCATGGAAGGGTATGCACAAGGTGGAATGAGGGCCTGGCAGGAAACAAAAGACAAGGGCCTTGAAAAACCATTGACTATAACAATGGAAAATATTTTTCCTGAAAGCTATGGTGGTCATCCTGATGAGCTTAAGCATCTTGTTTTGGGAAGCAGAAAAAGGATGCAACAAGAACTCGTAAAGAAAAAGGGCTATTCTGAATCAGAGGCAAAAAAATACGCAGAAACTCATATAAAAGCAACACTTGATGTAGGCCATCTTAATTTATGGAGAAAATATTTCAAGGGAAAAGATAAGGAGTTTGATAAATGGGCTATTAAAAAAACAGAAGAGCTTGCAAAAGCAGGAATAGTAGGAAATGTTCATCTTGCAGACAATTTTGGGTATCAGGATGAGCACCTTGCTCCAGGACAAGGCAATACTCCAATAAAAGAAATGGTAAAAACACTTAAAAAATATGGTTATGATGGGCCATATACTGTTGAGTGTGGCTCATCAGCAACAACTGATGCATCATACTTTCATGGATTAATGAAAACATGGGAATATCTTGGCTCTCCTGTTTACAGTTTCGGAGCAGCAAGAGATGGTTTGCCTCCTTCGCAATGGCACCAGATTCAAAACTCATATTTTGGACAGACATATCCTCCTTCATTTTTATTCGGAAATTATGTCCCCTCAAACGAATGGACAATGTGGACAGGGGTTCCAATGGAATAATTAACCATTTCAAAGAAGTCAGAAAGTTTAATAAACACAAAGTTTAACTATAAAAGAGGTGTGATGATGAAATTCAATATAAAAAAGAACCATATAGCTCCAGTGGACTACAAAAAAGAGGAATTTGACATTGCTTATGATTTCTCAAAAAAGATATATGATGAAATGAAGGATTTCATAAAGGCCACTGTTCTTTTTGGAAGCTCAACAAGAAAGATTTCAAGCACAGGAGACATAGATGTACTAGTGATAGTTGATGACATATCTATGAGGATAAGTCCTGAATTAAGCGAGTCATACAAATTAATAACAGAAAAAATTGTAAAAGATACATCTAATCTTCTTCACATAACAACACTTAAGCTAACCGCATTCTGGGAGTATGTACGCTCAGGTGATCCTGTGATTATAAACATGCTAAGGGATGGTATCGCTCTTTTGGATACTGGGTTTTTTGAGCCTCTTCAGGCGCTTTTAAAGCAAGGAAGGATAAGGCCAACCCATGAAAGTATATGGGCTTATTTTGCAAGGGCTCCCTCAACACTTCATAACTCAAAATGGCATATTTTACAGGCAACAGTTGACCTTTATTGGGCTGTGATTGACTCTGCTCATGCTGCTCTTATGAAGCTTGGAGAGATTCCTCCCACTCCAGAACATGTTGCAGACATGATGGAAGAGCACATGGTAAAAAAAGGATACATAGAAAAAAAATATGCAAACACAATGAAAAAATTCTATGAGCTCTCAAGAAAAATAAACCACCGCGAGATAACAGACATTTCTGGAAAGGATTATGATTCATATTCCAAAGAGGCATTTGACTTTGTGAAAAAGATTCATAATTTCATTGAGGAAAGGTAATATATTTATACATATAATTTTTCTTTCTGTTGATGAAATTTGAAAAAGACAAAAAAAATGTTCTTGAAAGAATTGACAAGTCAAAAAAAGGTTCAATAGACACTGAAATAATAAGTTTGGTTAAATTAATAAACTCATTAAAAAATTATTATACAACTTCATCATGCTCTGGAAGAATCATGATTATTAAGAGGCCGGAATCAGGCAAAAAGTGCGATGTTGATTTCTTTTTCTCAAGCCACAGTAAAGTAAATTTCAGTGAAATAAAAAACAAACTAAAAGAAATTCCTGATGAGCAGCTTTGGTTTAGGCAGGAGTCAATGATAATGCATATTGCTTGCAAAACAATTGAAAATGCCCAGAAAATCCTGGATATTTCAGCTAAAACAGGACTAAAGCATTCAGGGATAATAACAACAAGAAAAAAGATTATTGTTGAGATAATAGGATCTGAACAGTTTGAAACCATAATTGCCTCAAACAAAAAGATATACATAAATGAAGAATATTTAAAGCTCCTTGTTAATGAAGCAAATAAAAAAATGAATTTAAACAAAAAAAGATTAAAAAAATTCTATGAATTAGTTGAAACAATCAAAGATTGACTTTTCTTTTTCAAAAAAATAAAAAATAGCTCCAATAAATATAACAAAAGATACAATTAAGATTTCATTTAAATTAAATTCTGGGCTATTTTTTAATTTTTCAATAAAACTGATTTCTTTTAGTTGTTGTTTTTTAACAAAAAAGCTTGCTTTAACTGCCAAAGAAGGACTCACACTTGTTTTTTCATTGGATTTCTGTACTTCAGTTATATATACAATATCGCTATAATAACCTTCATCCATACCATATGGAATTTCAACTACCACTTCAATTTTTTTGTTTTCATTTGCAGGAACACTGAACTCTGTTGGATAGAAATAAAAAATATGATTGTTATTCTTGACATTTAATGAATATAATGCCTCTTCATCAAGAGTGTTGAAAACAGTAAAGTATCTTTTCTGCTTTTCGCCGTTAGATAAATTTTTGAAATCAATCTCAGTTGGAGAAACTCCGATTGACACTACAAATAAAGGAGATATCAAAATTAAAAAAATAAAAATAAATAAAATTTTCATCTTATTTTTCTATTGCAGTTATAGCCAATGAGCTTGAGTAATTTCCTGATTTTGTATTTTCAGGAATGTAAAGCTTGAACTCAAGGCTCTTGCTGCTTTCTTCATTGCATTCAAGGTCAATGCCTGCCATGAAAGATGACTCTGAAAAGCTTATGAAGTCAGAATCCTCTGTTTTGTAGTAAAAGTTCTCTATTCCTAAAAAGCTCTCGCCGTTTGTAAATGCTCTTACATTCATTTCAATGTCTGAAAAAACATTTCCTATGTTTGAAATTATTATTGGATCTGAAGCAGAGCTGTTTTTGCCCTTAAGCAAGCTGCCGAAGTTTATCTCATTGGAATTTAATTCAATGGCCATAAGCTTCAAATATTCAAATTCTGCAGTTTTATTTGCCTTTGAACTAGAGCTCTCTGCCTTTAATAATATTTCATAAATTCCTGAAACATCATAAAAGTTCATGCTTAAATTTATCTGATAAATGTACTCATAGCCATTTAAATCCTGGATCTTTGTCATTTCAAAAGTTGCATTTTTGAATAAAACAGAAACAGACGAAATATTTCCCTCGCCATTGTTTAGAACTAATGCGGATATTGTAATATCTTTTTCAGTTCCCGGATTAGGCATTATCTGAAATCCCTCCTCCTCATAATAATCAGGAGAAACAGTTATGTTTTTTATCTCAATTCCTCCTGAGAGCACATTTGCATAAATCTGCATGCTATTTTGATTTATTTCCGGGTATTGTAAAAATACACTATTCTCTGTTCCAGGAGTTCCATAATAAACAATTGATTCCATCCATTCTGTGCCTGAAAACTCAATTGTTTTTCCGTTTCCATTCGCAAACAGCTTAGAAGAATAATCAACACAGTCTATTAACTGCAGATTATTGTCTTTCATACATATAATCTCTCCAGTATTGGATAGTGAGAATGAGCTTTCAACTATTGTTCTAGTAAAATTAGAGTAGTCTTCCAAGAATTTAACAGGATTATCCGCAATAACCAAATAGTCGTTTTTGGTTAATATATCATTTCCCTGAAAAATAGTTAATTTGTGGTTTACTCCTGCTTCAAATAATTTCCATTCGCTTATATTCACATCAAAATCATTATTATTGTAAAGCTCTATCCACTCTCTCCCTGTGTCTGTTCCTTCTGGATCATACATTATCTCGTTTATTATAACTGCATTTGCATTGTTTAAAAATAGCAGCATTGAAAAAACTCCTAAAAAAAATGTTTTATTTATCATTTTTAATCACCCTTAAAAAACATTCTAAAGAAGGTTTTTAACGCTTTTCATAAAAAAGCATTGATATTTTTATAAAATTAAAATTTTTTTTAAGTTTTATAGAAAGATTATGTTAATCATATTATATGACGTAATAATAAAGAAATAATAAATGTAAAAAATTAAAAAAATAATTAAGTTACTTTGAAAGTAACTTAAATACAAGTATCAGGAAGATTAATCCAAGTATCAATACTGTTCCAACAAGCAATACTAAGTATAGACTTGTGTCCTGGAATGATATCTCTCTTGTTACATCTCCGGTTGGTGTTGTCGGCGTTGTTGGCTCTGTTGGAATTACAATAACATCTTCACCATTTTCATCTTCGTCATCATCTTCATCATCATCAGGAACAGTTTCAACGCAATCCTGAACAACAATGTCTATTATGTTATATGCATCAATTATAAAATCATCATCATAATAGTCGTCTGAATCATAGTATACCTTTGCAGTTACTCTATATGTTCCCTGTTTCACATTATCACTTATTGTTATTGGATATGATTTTCTCCAGTTGTCTCCTTCATCTATTTCTATGTACTCTTCCTTGAAATTTATTCCAAGTTCTGAATTTTCAATTTCAACTATGATTTCATCCTGATCATTTCTACCATAGTTCATAAGCTCTATGTTGAGCATAGTGTATCTGTTGCATGAGAGTGTTGACTGGTCAGTATTAAATCTTCTAAGCCTTATGTCATCTCTATCTTTAGTTACTTCAAGCGTTAGTTCCCATTCAATCTTGTGATAGCCTGAATCTTCATCCCATCCTTCAACAATGAATTCAACGTCATAGTCTCCGCTTTCGACATCTGAAGGGATATTGAATTCTATTGATTCTCTGTCGCTTCTCTTACCAGGATCAATATCAAACTCTCTTGACTCTTCTTCAAGATCATCTCCATCATCAATATCTCTTATTGTGATAGTTACAAGAACATCTTCTATTTCTATGTCTTCATCTCTTGTGTAAAGGTTTTCTATTATGAACTCAAATCTAACTGTTGAATCTGGCTTTGCTTCCTCACCTATCTTATCTCCATCTATTAAATTTGAGCTTCTTTCATTATCAACATAAACATCAAGGTCATATATATCAAGCATTACATCTGATTTTTCATCAACATTTATTGTAAATGCAGCTGATGCTGATTCTTCTCCATCACTTACTGTAACAGTGCATATTGTTGTTCCTTCTGTATCATCGCTGTATCTTGTTGCTTTAAGAGTATTGCCTGAGACAGAGCATGTTGCAATAGATGTGTTTCCCTGAGTGATTGTATATGTTAATGTGTCTTCATCTAAATCAGAAGCTGGAATTGTTATGCTGTCTGAGTCTTCATCATTATCAATATTTATTATTCCTGCTGCAATTATTGGCTGTGTGTTTGAAACAGTTCCTGCTGTGATATTTGTCTTTGCAGTTAAATTTACTCCATCTCCAGCCCAGTATTCCGCGATTATTTCATCGTCTTTAATAAAATTTGAGCTTGCCAATGTTGCTATTAATGTGTTTGTGTTGTTTTCTGCCTCATTACTTTGTGCAGTTCCCTTTGCAATGCCGTTAACATAAAACTGGACATAACCTGTTAAGGTCTCATTATCATCATTGTCTGTTATGGTCATATTAAACTTAACATCAGTATCTGTATAAATTTCACTTGGACTTGGCTGGACATCTGTTATTGTTGGCAATGCTGCGCTTACAAAAACAGATAGAATTAACATAACAAACAATCCTGTTAAACTTATTATAGTTCTCTTCATTTTTTACCCCCAAAATTTGCTGATAATCTGAAATTTCTAATATATATTTATATAGTTTATATTATTCATAAGTAGTTACACATTATATATAAAGCTTATTATTCTATAAAATATATAATAAAGAACATATAATTATTGGATAATTCCAAACTTATCAAGGGCTATTTTAAGCTCTTTGTGTGTTTTAGAGTAATTTTTAAGGCTTTTCTTACTCATAACCGCTTCTAAAGCTTGCTTTATTGCAATAGCTCCTTCTTTAGTTCCATTTGGATGTCCATGACAGCCACCACCAAACTGCATTATTATGTTATTTCCCATTATTTTTACTAAAGGAGGAATTCCGCCCGGATGAAGCCCACCAGAGCACACAGCCATGGTTGGTTTTATGTTATACCATTTCTGCTCAAGCATATGAGTTCCTTTCTCATGGATAATACTGTTTTCTATGTTTTCCCCTATATCTTTTACTTCGTGTTTTGTTCCTGTCATCTTTCCAACTATCGCACCAATATGAAGCTGGTCTGCCCCGATTAATCTTGCTATCTTTGCAATTGCAAGCATACTTATTCCGTGTTTTTCATTTCTTGTAAAGGCAGCATGTCCTGCCCTGTGGGCATGTATTACTAAATTGAGATTTGCATTTCTCAATGTCTGCAATGCGCTCCAGCCGGCTGTTAATATGTCTATCATAACATATCTTCCGCCATGTTTTTTAACAAATTTAGCTCTCTTAATCATCTCATTTGTTTCAGCAGTAACATTAGGCATGTATATCTTTATTTTTCCTGTTTCTTTTTCTGCCTTTTTTCTTAGTTTTATTGTTTCAATAACTCTTTTATTGAAATTATTAAAGCTCATAGAAGTAAGGTTTTCATCATCCTTAACAATATCTAAACCGCCAACCCAGGCATCATAGGCAACCTTTGCGTGCTCTTTTTCATTCAAACCGAGCTTTGGCTTAACTATTGTTCCAATTAAGGGTCTCTTTTTTATTTTTGTTATTTTTCTTATTCCCTCTATTCCAAATTTTGGACCTTTAAATGATTTCACTATTGATTCAGGAAAAGAAATATCCATTAATCTTAGGTTTTTTATCGCGCTCATGCCGAATATATTTCCTGCAATGCTTGAAAGAATCTCAGGCATATTTCCTTTTTCAAAAAGATTTTCATTGTATGCTATCTTTATTATTTTCTTTCTTTTATTGATGTAAAAAACATTGGGCTTTAAGGTTCTTGCAACCCTCTTGTTCATTGTTGCTATATCTGTCCATGTTCCTATAGATGATTCCAGGGCAACATTAGATGCTGCTTTCTCGATACTTATTTTGTTTGGCTCTAAGTAGAATTCACATATCAAATCTTTTTTTGAAGGTTTGTATTTAAGGTCTATATAATTAAGCAATAAAATCACCCTTTGTTAAAAACTTGTGTTAAATCAACATTCTCCTCTGCATATTTTCTGTCACTTTTGGGCCTTTCTTTTTCTTCTGGCTGTTTTTCATTAGTTTCCTGGTCTTGTTTTTCTTCTTCTCCAGATCCTTTTTCCTGCGATTGTTCTTCCTGTTTTTTTTCAGTTTCATTACTTTCTTGCTTTTCTTCGTAATTTTCTTTTTTCTCTGTCTGTTCATCCTGGCTGAGTTCATTAACTGTCTTTACTTGGTTTGAAATATCATAATCCTTCTTTTCTTCTTCAACAGGCTTTATATCATCAACAGTTGGCAGCTCTTTTTGCTCAACAGATTCAGGAATGCTTTCCTGTTTTTCCTCATCTTTTTCATCTTGCATTTCTTCTTTCTGTTCAGAAATTGTTTGCTCTTTTTCTTCTGTTTTCTGAGGGGCCTCATTTATTGTTTCTTTTATTTCTTCCTTTTTTTGCTCGTTTTCAGGATTATTTGTCTTCATCATACTTTTTGCAAGCTCTACAGCATCTTTCATGCTTGCTGCAAGCCCGTTTTCTTTTAAAGAATTAGCGAGTTTCATTAATTCATCGTTAGACATAGTATCACCTTTTTAGTTTGATTAAGCAATAAACCTAATATTATATAAAGGTTATCTTTTCAGAAAAAATATAATATCTTTTTCCTCTTCTATGATTTTTTTCAATTTGAAAATACTCATTATACTCTTTTCTATCTCGCTGAATTTTGATGATCTTTTCATTACACTCAAAACAACATCTTTTTTTGCCACTCTTTTTATCTCTTCCAATCCTTTTTTTATATCTTTGAAATTATGCACAGCAGTAACTGAAATAACATAATCAAAGCATCTGTCTTTAAATGGAAGCTTTTCAGCATATGACTTCATGTAGAATGCATCTTTTGCCTGCTTAAGCATCTTTATGCTTGGATCTACACCAATTTTAATGCAGTTAAAAGGCGATGTGGATATTCCTGTGCCGCACCCAACATCCAAGAGAATTTCGTGTTTTTTCGGCTTTATGTTTTGTTTTATTATGTTTATTTTATTTAATTGCTCTTTTTTATGAAGCTCGTTGTAAGATTTTGATAATTCGCTGTAGTAATCCATTTTAAGAAAAACTGCCCCATGCTGTGACATTAACTGCTTCATTAAGAACATTATATCTTGCAACATGGTAGGCATCAAGCTTGAATGGATATGTTTCATTTGTTATTCCGGTAATATTATAAAGCTTTTCTCCGTACATAGTTCCAGAGTCGCATGCATCGCTCCAAAAGCAGAAGTCGACATAGCTTTTATCTTCAACTTTTTTGCATAATGTCTCATTTACAAATGATTCTATACCGCAGCATTCTGAAAATTCTGTTGAATTAAAAAACCTGAATAAGTAGCTTGATGCATTTGGTTCATACATGTATGTTCCGCTGTTAGCATGAATCCTTAATGTATCCACATTCCATTCAGTTGAGTTAAAGGGTGTTGCATTTATTTTCCTATGTGCTGGGCTGGTCGGATTAACTAAGAATAAAGGATCATTAAAATCTCTTAAGTCTAAGAATATTGTAAATGTTTTTGTTCTGTTCCAATATGCAACATCTGCATCAACTGAATATTCTAAGGTTAAGTTAATTCCAATATACCAAGGTCCTGTATCATTTGTTTGAAAAATATCCACTTCAATATCCTCTTTTTTAAAATCTGTTCTTAGATTAAAAAAATTTTTAGATGCTTGTTCTATTCTGTTTAACCTATATTCAAAAGTGTTTCCATTCATCAAGCTTATACCATATCCTTCATAAAGTTTTAATCCTTTTATTGAACCGTTAATAAGCACTTCCTTAAATGTATCATTAAGTTCTTTCTCGTTTTCAAGAAAATTTCTATTTCTTTCAATATATAACAGAATTGAATTAAGAGCATTATGGCTCGATGTTTGAAGAGAAGCCTTAATATAAGATTGCTCTAAATTTCTTACAAAGTTACTCGATGTCTTAACTCTGGATGATATAGTAGGAACCCTGTTTTTCGATGTAAAATTTTCGTTGGATGAGAACGCAATGATTAAAACGCTTACAACAAGAACTGCTATCAAGGTGAAGAACACTCCTTTTTTTCCTTTTATTGCCATGTTCTCACCTCTGCAAGGTATGGTCCCCACATAGTTGAATTATCTAACTGCCCAAATATTAAATTTTTGTATGATATAATCAGTTCTGAATCTTCTACGGTTCTCTTATCGCTTGTGTAATTAAACAGTACATGATTTGTTGTATTTATAATTAAGATCTGGAAATTGTATGTAGATGGAATAACTCTTATGAAAACTTTTTCTGTAAAATTTGTTGCTGTTTCATTCATTTCTCGATAACAAAATTCTCCTATTTGTTGCAATACTGTATTTTCAAATCTTGTTATATTTCCATTTTCTATAAGCTCATTTAAATAAGAATTATCACTTAATTCATAAATCTTGACAGAATATGTTGTTCCTATAACATCCTGGGATAGAACTGATGTTTGCATTTCATATGGTTTGTTTGACCTTGCAAAAAGAACCAAAGCAATTCCAATTACTATTATACTTGTTGCAATAAATGAATCCAATGTAAAAAAATAGCCTCTTTTTTTCATTGTGTAATTTGATTTAACAGCTTATATTTAATTGTTTGTAGTTACAAAAATTACCTACATTCTCTTGCTATTCCATCATAACCAAAGCAGTACATTCCGTTTATTTTTAAAGGCTTTCCTTGCTCATCCTCAAAATAAATCAGAAATTCTTGATCCATTCCTGTCTCCTTTCTCAGCTCTTTATAATCTTTGTTCATAATAATTTCCAGCGATTGCTCATCAATTTCCTCTCCATTAACCAAACTGTGAACTATGTTATTTATCTCTGATTTAGCTTTATAGTTATTGTAAGCTGATGAAATAAAAAATATTGTTAAAAAAACTAATAGAATTACAATAATAAATTTTGCTTCATTTCCTTTTTTTTTGTTTGATTTTTTGATTTTCAACCACTTTTTTTAATTCCAAACATGTGTGACCATTCTTACAATTCTTCCTCTCCAGAAAACAAGTCTTGTTATTGTTACAACATTTTTTGCGTCATCAGGAATCTTAACAATCATGTTTTTGCTATGTAAGTAAGGCTGTTGATTAACAGTGCCACAACATATAATCTTATGGGTTTCATTAAATGACTCTACAACCCCCACTACTCTATTATAATGAGTTGTGCATGCTTTTTTTGCTCTTTCATCTCCTGGATACTCTGAATAGAATTTGCATCCGTTTATTCCATCACAATCAGCATGGCATCTTGGTGTTACATCTGATTTTTTGCTGCAGTCTGACTGGCAGTCTATTATTTCTTCGATAATCGTAAAGTTAATTATAAAATCTGCTAGACCCATATCCAGGTAAAATGTAAAATTTTCATTAACTTCATTGTATCCATCTTTATATACAACTATGTCATGTTTTCCTGGTGGCACATTTTCGATTATATATTCTCCAGTTTCATTAGTTACAAAGGTTAATGGTTGATCAGGATTATCAGGATCTTTGACTCCAATTATTTGCACAGTGGCTCCAGAAACAGGATTACCTGACTCATTTGTCACTATTCCTGTCACTATTGCAGTACAGAGCTTTTTTGCCAGATCAGCTAATTTTTCAGTGAAATCATCAAAGTTTTCAACATCAATATAGTCATCCTCATTTCCCGAGATATCTGATGAAATTGCCTTCATGTTTGATACCTTGTCACTAGGTATGCCTATCCCAAGGGCAATTATTCTCACACCGCTATCATTGAGTTCTATAGCCCTTCCAACAGCAGCAGCAATAGCTTCAGATTCGGTAGCACTACTGCCTGCAGAACCAATCCTGTTAGGCATTCCATCTGAAGCAAATATAATCAAGTCAGGATTAGCAACCCTATTCGGAAACTGTTCTCCTGCTACTTCAAGTGCATGTTGCCAATTAGTCCATCCACCACTCGCTATAGAATTTATCTTAGTTTTAAGGTTGTTTAGACTAGTAGTAAAATCCTGAACTAAAAACCCTTTGTTGTCAAAATCTACAACAGCTATCTGAGATGGAGTGTCTGGCAAAAAATGCTCAACAAATTCAATGGCAGCATTTTTCATAAGGGGAATTTCTACAGTATCTTTAATACTTCCTGAGCTGTCAAGCACAAGCGCAATGTCTCCTCCGCAAAAACCCTCTGATTCAGCGCTAACATTTAATGCCGATGTAATTAAAGCTATAAAGAAAATTACCATAAACTTAAGATTTTTTCTTCTGTTTTCAGAAAAATTTATTATCCTTAATCCTTTCTCAAACATCTTTTCTTATATATTTAGTTTATGTATATAAAATTTTTGTATCCATTAAAAAGTAGAAATTAAAGGATGGATAAGATTTACTCCTCAACAGATTCAGGGACCAAATCATAGTAACCTATTCCTGCTATATCATTTTCATCATCAATATAGATAAGATTTCCTTGCTCATCCTCAAAATGAATGTAAAAATCTCCTTTTATTCCAAGCTCTTTTCTAATCTCTTCATATCCTTCTTCTGTTTTTGATTTCTCAGCAAGGGTTCTTATATATTTATCATCTATTATCGTTCCTCCTGAAGAGGTTTCAAATGCATCAGGAGAGGTTTTATCCTCTGTTCTATTTGGAGAAATAATTCGTTCGGGTATCGACTCTGCTTCTTGTTTTAGCTTGCTTGTATCTGTTTCTTCTGAAGAGATGTTTATCACATAAAAAAAACTTATGACAACAACAATAAATATTAATATCGCAATCATGATGTCCAAAGACCATGTCTGTGCTTTTCTCATTATAACACCTCTTTTAAGAGCAAACATTAAGACATACAATACCATCCTTTTTAACTATTTCGTTTTCTCCATAGTAAACAACACCAACAACATTCTTAGGCAGGATTGTTACAGTTTCATATGTTTCTGTAAAATCAACATATTCTAAAACAAGTTTAGAATAATTTGATTTAAGTTCTGTTGAATTTATAAGCTCAACTGAATAATTTATTCCTTTTAATTTAAATGGAATGTTAAATGTCCTTCTGTAACCATCCTCTACACCTGAGGCAAGAACAATCTCGCTTTCTATAACAGAGGTCATATCTTCTATTAGCAGCCTGTCTTTCTCATTTTGAACATCTACCATACGGTACGCAATTACAATCAAAAAAACATTAAAAACAAGGAACATGACTCCAACTAACAATGTAACCTCTATGGATGATTGCGCTTTTCTCATCTTACCTCAATTAATACATTATCGCCTTTAGCACTTAATATAACTTTTTTTGATCCAGGAGAATAGCTTGACTGATTAAATCCATAACAAACCTTTGGACCGCCTAAATATTCATCTGAGGTTATATTAACCCTTGAACTAAAAGAAATTTCTGAGCCATCTTCAGTTAAAAAAACAAGATTCTGATTGCACCAGATTTCCATATTTTTAACTCCCTTGGGAATTGTCAAATCAAGAGTTGTTTTTGATTGTCCTCCAAGATAGTAAACATCTTCTGCTGCATCAATTATTTTTTTGCCCATATTATCAATCTGGCTTTTGGCAATTTCTTTTTCAGAGCTGTGGGAATAGCGGTAAAAAAGATAGATTGATGGGAGAATGACAAGCAAAACAAGTCCTGCAACCATAAGATATTCCATAGATGCTTGTGCTCT
Organism: Candidatus Woesearchaeota archaeon; assembly: GCA_018399355.1. GTDB lineage: Archaea > Nanobdellota > Nanobdellia > Woesearchaeales > CG1-02-33-12 > M55A3. The sequence continues at coordinate 23,390 of JAGYOA010000001.1, forward strand.
TGCCATATTAAAAAAAATCACTTAAAACTATATAAATCTTTGTGTCTACTCTAAAGTAAAATTAAATAAAGATTGATTAAAATAATTGATTAATTAAACAAAAGTCAATTAAAAAACCTGATAAAAATAAAAATTAATTAAAAATTAAAAAGAAAAAGGTAATTACTCTACTGTTGCCATTAATTCTCCCTTGATTGTGTGTTCAAAATCAGCACAATCAGTACCAGAGGTATCATCACAATATGTCATTGTAATTTCTCCTTTTATTTTACCATTGTACTCACTAACAGTACAACCATATGAATCATTTATTTTAATTGTAGTACTTTCTCCATTTGAAATGTGCCTACCCTCTATATGATTGTATGCAGTGCCATCTGTTAAATCACCTGGATCTGAAATATTACAATTATTAAAAACAGGATCACCTTCAATCTCTATGCTTCTGATGACTATGCCTGTACCCATACCATTTTCCAGCTTTAGGCTTACATAACTATCAGTTGCGCTAACCAAATGATCCTTACAGTACAAACCCATTGGCAGGGTGCATTTTTCCGGCAGAAGGTTCTGCGGATTTAAAACACCAAAATATGCTAATGCTCCGATAACAACCAAAACAACAAGGATTGCCCATCCATAGGTCATTAAGAATTCCATGGCAGCCTGTGCCTTTCTTTTTGTAACCATTTTATCTCCTCCTTTTTAATTAAAATTGATTATATCCTTTTAATTATCTATTTGTTATATAAAGTTTTCGTTTTCAACTAGCTGATTACAAGACCTCCGAAAACCTTTGAAAGCAAAAATACAAGTATTGAATGAACTATAAGGGATATCGCCACAAAAACCGGGATGTATGCAACGCCTGCTTTTATGCTTCCTTTTCTTATCATAGACACTATCATAGATGAGAAAACAGAAATTAAAACAAGGGCATACCTTGAAAAAGCAATAAAATCAGAAGGAGGTATTGAAATTTTTGAAACACTAAATGCTAGGTTTACTGCAGTGCTGCTTGTTTGCGTTGAGCCTATTTTGGTTATAAAACTTCCCAATATAATTAATAGCTGATATGAAAGAGCAAAAAGCCCTGGAGTAATAGTCATTACAACAACCATTATAAATATAACATAAGTCATATTTGTTGTAGCCATCTCCTTCTTTAATGCCCTTGTTTCTGCAATATCCTCTATAACTCTATCAATTAGTTCTCCAACCTGACCTCCTCCTTTAAGCCCTTCAATTATAAGATTAAAAGACCTTTTAAGAATAGGAGAATCATATTTTCCAGTAAATTCCTGTACTGCCTCCTCTACTTCCTCTCCTGTCATAACTTTTTTAGCGGTTAAACTTATCTCTGTTCCAAGTACTCCAAACTCCGGCTTTATAGCCGACCAAAGTGCTTTTTCAAAAGCCATTCCTCCCTTAAGGTTTTCAGAAACAAATCTCAAAAAGTCCTCTAAAACTTCTTCCATCTGTGCTGTCCTGTTAAAAATCTTTAAATCAAGATAAAAATATATAACACCAAATGAAAATAGTGCCACGAAAGAGGCTATCAAAAGCCCTGCAAAAAAAGAAAATAAGAATAACTTAAGACCTGAAAAAGAAGTTGCCAAAGGGGTGTAAGCATAACCAAAGAAAAGGAATATACTAAGTAAGACACATACATAAAAAAGTATACCAAAAGACCTATAAGGAACATCAAATATTCCTGCTTTCGCAAGGTATTTTCTTAATCCTGGTCTGACTTTCTCAGGAATTATTGCCTTTCCAAATTCATTTAAAAAAAACAATCTCATATGTTCACCATTGGTCTTGATGATTTAATTAATGATATGAAAAAAAACTGCACTACTCCAAGGAAAAAAAGCACTACAAAGAGGTGAATCATTGTTATCTCAAGCTCCATAAAACTGGATAGTATAACAATCATTGTAATCCCAAGTGAAGGCATAACGCATGCAATTATCATATAAAACATGACCAAAGAGTTAAGCTTTTTTCCGTATTCTTTTATCTCTATTATCTGGTCTTCTGTTATCTGTTTTAGTGTTGCTTTTAATGGGTTAACTACCTCTGCTCCTGTTTTGAGGGCTGTTATTATCTGCCAAATTATTTTATTAAAGCTTTTAGAAGCATTATACTTTCTTGCTTTCTCAAGAGCTTCCTCTATTGGTGTTCCAGTGCTTATATCATCTACTATTTCCTTAAAGAATCTTCCTGCAATTCCATATCCTTTTGAAGCATCAATAAGGGCATTAAAAAGAGGAGTTCCTGACTCAAGCTTTACCAAAAGATATCTTCCAGCAAACAAAACTTCTTTGTTTATTTCACGTTCCCTCTTTCTTATGTAAACCTTAGGAGTGTTTAAAACAAAAAAGAAAATAAAAATTAAAGTAAATAAAAAAATAAAGGGAAGTGTCAAAAAAGAACCCCTTTGGCTTTCTATGATTACAAAAGAAAAAAAGGTTACTGCAATTGCAGATGAAAAAGAGAGCAGTATTGACCTTTTAACAAGCTGTTTAGGAGTTATATTTATGTGAGCAATCTTTATATCCTCCCTTATTCTAGGGAATGCTCTTACTATGATATTAACTAAATCTATTATTTATACCGCCTCTTAATGTTTTAATTTTTTCATGTAATACCTTGCAAATATCAATCCAACCTGGTGGATATTGCTTATATTATTTTTTACAAGCCATTTAAGGATATTTATTTTTTCGTTGATATCTTTTCTTATCTCATCTGGAGTCAATCCTGTATAAAGGTTTATTGTTTCTATTAAAACCTTTGACTCGCTTATTTGATTCATCTCATCTTTCTGGGCATTAAGCTGTAAAATAACATTTGGCTCTCCGCTTGGAAGTATTTCTGCTATTTGAAGTGTTCTTCTCTTGCCAACACGCCTATCTCTATGCTGTACAACTATCATTGAAAGTGCAGGAAGCATCATTTTTGGAAGGTTTATTGGCTCGTTTGTCATTCTCACTACAGTTTCGTGGGCGTTGTTCGCATGTAATGTTCCATAAACTGAATGTCCTGTATGCATTGCCTCAAAAAGAACCTCTGCTTCTCTCTTCCTTCTGATTTCTCCAACAACAATTCTATCCGGCCTCATTCTAAGCGAATTAACCAATAAATCAAGCATTGTAACCTCTCCCTTGCCTTCTGGATTAGGCAGCCTTGTTTCCAATGGCACCCAGTGAAGTGAGTCAGGAAGAGTAAGCTCTCTTGTATCCTCAATAGATATTATTCTCTGGTTTGGAGGAAAAAAGTTTGTTATGACATTAAGCATAGATGTTTTTCCAGAGCCTGTTCCGCCTGTGATAAGGATAGAAAGCTCGTTCTGCACTGCAAGCCATATCAATGCTGCAGCATAATATGAAATGGTATTAGTTCTTAAAAAATCAGTAATTGTCCATGGCTTTTCAGCAAACTTTCTTATGGATATTGTGTTACCCATAGTAGAGATAGGAGTTAATGTTGCATTAACTCTGTCTCCTGTTGTCAGGCTTGCATCCATCAAGGGATTCAAGAGAGTTATTTCTTTTCCGACATCCCTTCCAATCATAGTTGAGTAATGTCTTATCTTTGATTCTGACTGTATGAATATATTTGTCTTAAGCCAACCATGCTTCCTGTGGTAAATCCAGACAGGCTCTCTTGCGCTGTTTACAACTATATCCTCAAGATTATCATCTCTAAGAAGTATCTCAATATTTCCAAGTCCAATATTCTCCTGTATAAGGTAATTTAAAAGAAGGTCGGCTGTTTTTTTGTCTATTTTAGGAAAATACTTTTTAATAAGAACCATTATCTCTTTGCTAAACTTATTTTTTATATCTGTTGGATTTATGGTATCCTTAAGCTTAACATCAGATATGTTTATCTTGGAAACAAATTCATCTCTTATCTTATGCAAGATTATGTCTGTTATCTTGCTTATATTCATAATAGAAACACTATATGTTGGAACAAAGTCATTTCTCTTGAGATATATCTCAACATTAATTTCAATATTATTTACTGTAAGCTTATAAGAGTCTATTTTTAATTTTTCTTTTTTTTCTTCCAAATAAACACCTCTTTTATTTTTATGGCGGCTTAGGAGGTTCTATTTCAGCACCTTCATCTTTTTTGAATATCCTATAAAAAGGTTTTTTTTGTTTTTTAGTTGATTTAATATCTTTTGGCATTGGCAATGGATTTTTTTCATGTTTTTGCCTTGGCGGCATAGGTGGAATCTTCATCTCTGGATTTTTCAGTATTTTTGGTTGAGGTTTTTGCAAAGGTTCTCCTGTTTTCATTTTTGGAATTGGTCTTTGATTTTTTAAACCATAATCAATTTCGCTGGAATTAGGAAGAATCATCTCCTTACTATCATCTCTTAAGCTTTCCTTAAGCTCAGGCATATTTATGCCTATTTTACCAGTTGAGTCCATATTTGATATATCCTTATAGAAAGAAAGTATTCTTGTTCTCAATTCTGTTTTTTTCTGAAGAAATCCAGAAGGAAGAGAATTATATGTGTTGATTATTTTATTGTAAAGCTCATGTGCAAGATCATACCTTTTATTCTTGACATGGCTGAATGACTCTTTAAGCATATTCTCTATGATATTATACTTTTTGTTAAAGTCATAAACAGAGGTTTTGTCAAGCTCTATTGCAAGCCTTTCGTAAAGGTTAAGCATTATTCTCTGCAGTTCTGTTTTTTGCCTTAAAAAGCCCTCGGGCATGCTGTAAAAAACCTCTTTCATTTTAGAATATATCTCTCTTGCAGGTTCAATTTCTTTTTTTTCAAGGTGTTTGTTCATATCTCTAGAAAGCTCCTCTATCCTTTCTGTCTTTTTTTCCATATCTTCCATTGTTATTCTTTTGTAATCAGAAAGGAGCTGGTCATAAAGTCTTAATATCCTTGACTGCAATTCAGCTTTCTCCTGCAAAAATCCAGATGGGAGGGTATTGTACATTTCCCTTATCCTCGTGTAGAGTTTTATAGCCAACTGAATATTTTTTTCTTTTATTGCCTGGTTCATCTCTTCAAGCATAGTTATTATTTCTGTCTTTTTTTCAGATATATCCATTAAATCTTTTTTTTCTCTTACAGTTATTAGCTCTTCATATGCATCAATTATACTGTTTTGAAGTACAAGCTTTTGTTCAAGAAAACCATTTGGAAGCTCATTATATCTTTCTTTTATATCTCCATATATCCTTATTGCGCTTACTATATTTCCCTTTCTTATTTCACTCTGAATGTCTCCAAGCAATTTATGTATTTCCTGCGAATTCTTCTCCATCTTTCTTCTAGACTCTTTGCTTAGATTCATACCAAGGTCATCGCTTAGCTTAACAAGGTTCTGGTTTATAGAATCCTTTTTTTTAAGAAACTCTTCAGGCAATTTGTTGTATCTTGCCTCTATCTTTGAATATATTTCCTTTGCCTTTTCAAATTTTTTCTTTTTTATGCATCCATATGCTTCTGCAAGAAGTGTTTCAATATCTGATGCATCATTCTTCTCAGAAAATTCCACTTCATTAGGATCATCATCTTTACTTTCCTCTTTTTTCTCGCTTTTTTCTTTAATTATTTTGCTTGGCTTTTGTTTTGTTTTATTTGTTTCTGGCTTTTCTGTGAAAACTGTTATAAAAGGTGTTGTAAAATTGTATTTTATAGACAAAACATTTTCTTCTTCAAGAAAGTTTGCCCAAGATTCAATTGTAGAAGGATCTGCACCAAGAGCTTTCGCAGCGTCATCAAAAGAGATTTCACCCCTTTGCTTGACAAGTCTAACTAGCTCGTCTGCTTTTGTCTTTACAACGTTCACCTCTTTTTCAAACCTGTTTAAGAGATCTTCGTCTTTCAACTCAGGCTTCATTAAATAAATTAAAATCGACTTGATATTTAAAGTTTTTGATGTTTGACAGGAAAATCTTTAATTACTACAAAATAGGGTTTAATTTTTGCCACAGAGCAATGATTTATTATCAATAGAAAGTTTTTTATAACTATTATTAAAGATTAAACAATATGTCTGAAAGAAAAATAGCTGATTACGTTGAAAAAAATCTCAAGAAAGGAATTGAAATAAATGACATAAAAAAAGCACTTTCAAAAGCAGGCTGGTCAAAGAGTGAAATAGAGAACGGAATTAACCTTTTAAATGATAAGCCGTCTGACCCTAATTTCAGGAATAAAGATTACAGCAAATATTTATCTGATGATAAAAAAAGAAACAAAAAAGTAATTATCTTCTTTGCATTAGTCTTAATGGTTCTTATAGTATTAGGATATTTCTTTTTTCCAAGGTATGAATTAGATATTGAAAAGAGTATTAAAAATCAAGATGAAACAATTGCTACACATGAATCCGAAAACGAAGAGACATCCCAAACAGAACAAGAGTTAGAGAATGATATAGAAACCCAAAATGAAGATTTAACAGAAGAATCTTCAGAACAAGAAGAAGAGGCAAAGACAGATGAATGTGTTGAGAAATATTACAAGATGTGTTATTTTGGGGACGTTTATTGGTATGATTCCTGCTATAATATAGGGGAGATTGCAACAAAATGCCCATCAGGAGAATGTATTAACGCAACATGTGTTGAATGCAAGCAAAAAGCTTATCAGGAATGTTATGATGATGACCTTTATTGGTATGATTCCTGCAGAAGAATGGGAGCCAAAGCAAAAGAATGTGAGTTCGGCTGCATTGGAGACAGCTGCTTAGATGAAGAAGAATCTTAATTTTCATAATTATTGAAAAATTTTATATAGTTAAACTAAATCTTTCTCTTAATTTAAATTACAAGGTGGTAAAATGAGCATAAACTTTATAAAAAACATATATGAAAAAAATGTTGATGAAAAAGCACATGAAAAGTTTGTACGTTATAGTATTGGAGACTTTGAAAAGGAAGAATTTATAATAAAGAAAGGAGCGTCTTTTGTGCAGGTTAAAGCAGGTTTTGAATATCTCAGCGTTATTCTTGAATTGATGTCTAATCTTGTAAAAGAAAATGTTTCATTAAATGGAATGATTATAACAAAAAAAGACATACTTCCTGAGATAAAGGATTTTGGAATAGAGCCTGAGAAAATAACTGGTAAAAAATACACAATTAAAGAAGATATGGGTCCTGAAAGATTTAAGGAATTTATCAGCAAATTCAATGATTACTTTCTGCTTTTAAACTTAAAATCAGGAAAATACAGCATCTCAGTAAAAAAATCAATTCCAAAGCCGGGAAAACTTGTTGAGGGATTTGTGAAAGCAAAGTTTGAAAAGAATGATTTTCAAAAGATAAAAAATGAGTTTTTGTTTGATGTTAACACAGAGGATTTCAAGCAGGCCTCAATAAAGCAAACATATGTAATAGAAGAGCTTATCGCACCAGAAGGTTGCTCTCCTGAGGAGGCAAGATTAAACGCAAAAAGAAAAGGTAAGATTGTAAGAAAGATAAGCATTGACGGAGAAGAGCAGGAAAACCAGATAGAGCTTCTTGCATAATTATTCCTCAATGAATAATATATTCAGAAGATTATTTAAACAAGAATAAGAGATTATATGAAATGAATCAACAAACCAAAAAAAGGACTCTTGTAACAAGCGCTCTGCCTTATGTAAATAATGTTCCCCATCTTGGAAATATGGTGTGTATAATAAGCGCAGATGTATATACAAGGTTCTTAAGGTCAAATAAAGTTGATGTTATCTCTGTTATCGGCACAGATGAGCATGGAACAACAACAGAAACAAAGGCTCTTGAAGAAGGTTTGACTCCAGAGCAAGTCTGCGAGAAATACTTTAAGATACATAAAGAGATTTACGAGTGGTTTGGAAACTCTTTTGACTGCATAGGAAGAACATCGTCTAAGGAAAACTATGAGGTAACTCAAGATATATTCAAAAAGCTGAATCAGAATGGTTTTATAAAAAAGCAAATAGTAGTGCAGGCTTACTGCACAAAATGCGATAAATTTCTCGCTGACCGTTTTGTTGAAGGAACTTGCCCAAAATGCGGCTATAAGGATGCGCGCGGCGACCAGTGCGAGAACTGCGGGGCCTTGCTCAACGCAACTGAATTAGTTGATGCAAGATGCAAAATATGCGGAACTAATCCTATAACAAAAGAAACAGAGCATTTATTTATTGATTTGCCGAAGCTTGCTCCTCTTCTTGAAAAATGGATTAATGAACAGTCTGTAAAGGGAAGATGGTCCCAGAATGCAAAAACAATGACAGATGCATGGATAAGAGATGGTTTAAGAGAGAGATGCATAACGCGCGATTTAAAATGGGGAATTCCCGTGCCCTATCCTGATTTTGAAAAAAAGGTTTTTTACTCATGGTTTGACGCTCCAATAGGTTATATTGGAATAACAAAAGAGTGCAGAGAAGATTGGAAGGAATGGTGGTTCGGCGATGATGTAAGATTAGTACAGTTCATGGGAAAGGACAACATTCCATTTCATACTGTTTTGTTTCCTGCATCATTGATTGGAACAAAAGAGGATTATGTTTTGCTTGACAGAATCTCATCAAACGAATACATTAATTATGAAGGAGGCCAGTTTTCAAAAAGCCGCAGCTTAGGTGTTTTTGGGGATGATGCAATAAAAACAGGAATTCCTGCAGATGTTTGGAGATATTATATTATGGTTAATAGGCCTGAAAAAGCAGACACTGACTTTTCATGGGAGGACTTCCAGAGCAAAATCAATAATGAACTTGTTGCAAACCTTGGAAATTTTATTAACAGGACAATATCCTTCATAAACAACTACACTGATTCAAAAGTTCCTAAAGCAAAGTTAGATGAAAAAGATAATGCCTTTTTACAAGAAATAAGAAAAGAGATAAAAAAAGCAACAGAGCTTTTAGATGACATACAGCTGAAAGATGCTCTAAAGAGCATAATGCATATTTCAAAACTTGGCAACCAGTATTTTCAGGAAACACAGCCATGGAAATCAATAAAAGAAAATAAGGCTAAGGCAGAAACATGCTTAGCAGTATGCGCAAATATAACAAAAGATTTGGCTGTTATGATAAGACCTTATATGCCTGAAACATCCAACAAAATATTTAATCAGCTTAATATCCAAGAGAAAAATTGGGATGATTTAGGAAAATTGTCTCTTGAAAAACATCATAAAATAAACAAAGCAGAACCATTATTAAACAAGCTTGAAGATAATGACATAAAAAAATTCAAAAAAGAGTTTGGAGGCAAAAGAATGCAGGAAAAAACAGATGAAAGAAAAGATCCGTTTGCAAAACTTGACTTAAAGGTTGCAAAAATAATAAGTGTTGAAGACCATCCTGATGCTGAAAAATTGTTGGTTATGAAAATAAACATAGGTGATGAGGAAAGGCAGATAGTAGGAGGAATTAAAAAGTATTATTCAAAACAAGAACTTGTAGGAAGGAATCTTATTGTTGTTAAAAACCTTAAGCCGATTGTTTTGAGGGGCAAGGAGAGTAAAGGAATGCTTCTTGCTGCAATGGAAAAACAAGGTGATGAGGAAAATGTAAAGCTACTTTCAGCAAAAAACAGCAATCCAGGAGATGATGTTTTTATTGATGGAATTGATAAACAACCAAAAAAACATCTTGGTTACAGTGAGTTTAAAGAAGTAGAGATGAGAACTGATTCAGAAGGACATGTCATTTACGATGGAAAGCAATTAAAAACAGGAAAAGAACAAGTAAATGTTGAGGGAGTTAAAGAAGGCGCTCTAATAAGATAAGGTATTTTTAAAAACAAAAGCTTTATATATATTTTATAAGAATTAGTGTGTAGAGGGAATATGTTGAGGAAAAGAGGCCAGGTAAGCGTATTTATTATTATAGGGATTCTGTTAATTCTTTTTGTTGGCATAGCTTTGTTTATAAGATCAATTATAACAGAAGACACAGAGCAGCAGCCAGAGGATATCCCCTCTGAATTTTATCCTGTAAAAATTTTTATTGAGCAGTGTATAAGCAGGACTGCTTCTGAGGCAATACAGCTGATAGGTGAATCTGGAGGTTATACAAACTTAGATGAGTTTGGGATAACACATACATCTGACCCAACAACATCTCAGGCAGTTCAGTTTTCTCCTGAAAGCTCTTTGAATGTTGCATACTGGTGGTATCTTAAAAGCTCGAATGACTGCTCAGGAAACTGTGAGTTTTCATCAGAGATGCCCTACTTAAAAAGTGAATATGATAAGGGAGAGGAAAGGTCTTTTATGGATTCCTCTGTTGAGGCCCAGATTGATAGATATGTAAATGAAAACTTAGAAGAATGCTTGAATAATTTTCAAGATTTTGAAGCGCAGGGATTTACAGTAACAAAACTTGGCAATGTAACAGCAACAACAACTGTAAGAGATAAAGATGTTCTTGTTTCAGTGGATTACCCTATTGAAATAAAAAAAGGAAATATTAATTCAAAGCCCTCAAAATTCTTTACAGAAATTCCTGTGATGTTAAAAGATGTTTATGAGCTTGCGTTTATGATAACCAGTGATGAAATAAACTATCATTTCCTTGAGATAAACACTCTTAACTTAATATCTGCCTTCTCTGATATAGATGAGAATAAGCTGCCCCCCATGGCAGGCTCTGAATTTCAGTTAAAAGCTCCAGTCTATTGGACAAAGCCAGATGTAGAAACAAAAATTGAGGAAATGCTTATGAGCTATATTCCTTTATTGCAGGTTAAAGACACATTGAACTACCAGGACAGAATTTCAGGAGACACTATAAAAGACGGAATATATGAGCATATGACGATTCCATCATATGGAGATAATTACAAAAGAACTGCATCTAATTTCGCTTACCTTGGATGGTGGAGTATATACTTTGACATAAACTCGAGATCTGGATTAATAATGCCTGAATCAGCATCCTCAAACTTTCTGCCATTGGACATAGGAATACAAAGATATGACTTTTCATATGATATTTCATATCCTGTTGTTGTAACATTAAACAGCCCAGACTCTTTTAATGGAAAGGGCTATTCATTCAGATTTGCTCTTGAAGCAAACATAAGAAATAATGAGCCAATGAACTCTTCATTTATTTCATTGGAAAGTTTTGGTGAAGAGCAATCAATGTTCTGTGATATAAACAAGAGAAACAGCGGAGATATTACAATAAAAACATTTGATGCACAGACAAAACAACCTATTGACAAAGTTATGGTTTATTACTCATGCGGACAAGAGTCATGCTTTATAGGGCAGACAGAACTAAAAGACAATCAAGCTGTTCTTGAAACAAAACTTCCAATATGTGCAGGAGGAACTATAACTTATACAAAGCCTGATTACATAGGATATTCGCAATTTTTAAGCACAGAGGTTGATGAAAGCGCAACACTTTCTTCTGTTAATCTTGAGCCAATAGAAATAAAGAAAATAGAAGTTAAAAAGAAGAATCTTGTTAAACAAGACGGATCATGGATTTTCCAGAATAATCCTTTATCTTTATCATGGGATGAGCAGGCAATAATCTCTCTTGAAAGAATAGGAAAAGAAGGCGAGGAAGAATTCACAGCTGTCGCTGAATTCAAGGGCGGCCAATCAAATCCTTCTGAGATAAGGATAGCCCCTGGAAAATACAAGGTTAATATCCAGCTTATGCTTGACAGCAAAGTAGTTATTCCTGAAAGAACAGAGAAGATATTGGGAATTATACCAATAGCAAAGGTTCCTGAGATTGAGCTTGAGCCATATCCTGCAGGAGGAGTAATCTTTGATGAAAACAATGCATTTGAAATAAAAACAACAGATCATAATACAATTGAGTTTTACAGCCTTTATGTTGATATTCCATCAATACCTCTGTCACAAAGAACTCATAAAGATATTGAAGAAACAGGAAAGATAGAGGATTATTCAAAATACTACAGAAAAAGCCTGGAGCCAAGTTTAAGATGATAAAGAAAATATCTGCAATTTTTGCAATAATGCTAATACTTATGCTTCCTATTTACAGCGCAAACGTCTTTGCCTCAATAAATAATGTTAGGGTTTTTGGAAATGATCAGCTAGAAGGTTATAGAAGAGAAGACGATTTAACATACGTGCTTGCAGATGTATCTATAAGCGGGGATGATGCAATAAATCCTGAACAGGTTTTTTTCAATAATCAAGAATTCAGCAACTGCATGGCATCAGGAGATTATTTTACCTGTGTTTTAGGATTAAACAAAAATAAAATAGAGCCAAAAACACATTCTTTTACCATAAATCTTAAAGATAAATCAGGAAAAACAGTTGACACATATACAAGTACTTATGTTGTTGATGCAAAAGCCCCTTTAATAACAAGCTTTATTGTCTTGCCAAAAGTCACAAAAAAAGGAAATCTAACAGTAGAGTATAATATAAGAGACTATTCCTATGAATCAAATCCAGGGTCGGGCATTAAAAAAATTGTTATTTGCAAAGATGACCTTGCAAATATTGTAAAAGAAATAGAAATAAACGGAACATCAAGTCTTGATGCAAGAAAGCTCAGCTTTAAGACATCTGATTTTATTGAATCAACAGGTTCTGCTGATGTATGTATAATAGCTTATGATATGTTAGGACAGGCATCTGAGATGAAATGCGAAAAGCTAACTGTTGACGAAAAAAGCCCCGAGATTAAAACGGATGCTTTTCAGATAACTGATTCTTCAGGGAATGAAATAGATTATATATCAACAAATCCTGTATCAGCAATAGTTGCTGTTGAAATTGAAGACGAATCTCTTGCAAAGGTTACTGCTGACTTATCTGAACTTAATAGCCAGGCATCATACAAAAACATGGAAGCAGAATGTATTAATAATGATAATCTTTATGAATGCGCATGGCCTGTAACAATAAAGCTTTCTGATTCTGGAAAAGTAAGCATAAAAATAACAGCAGAGGATGCTGTTGGAAACAATGCTGAAAAAACAGTAAGCCACACTTTCAAGTTTGATAAAACCGGGCCTGTAGTTAAATCAATATCAAACATTATAGAAGAGGGAGAAATAAAATATTTAGGCAAGAATAATAACCTGGTTTTAGAAATCGAAGAAAAAGATTCAGGGTTAAACCTTGAAAATGTTTGGATAAGAATAGGAAGCTCAAACATAAAAACAGATGAATGCGTTCAAGAAGGAAGCAGTTGGAATTGTTACTTTAATGATGTAAGTGTAAATAGCGCTGATGGCTCTTCTGTTGTTGTTTCAGTAAGCCCTGACTCAAAAGATGATGTTGGAAATAAGTTTGACTTAAGCAAAGGAATTTCTTCTGAAACTTTTGTAATGGATTCAAATGCTCCCCTCTTAATTGGTGAGATTGAAATAACAAAGATTGGAAACCATTCATACAGTGATATGTATGAAACAGATGAATTTGCTTCAGGAGACAAACTTAATATAAAAGCAACCTTAAATGAAAAATCAAAATTAACTGCTAAAGCTGATCTTTCTGCAATAGGCTTTGGAAAAGCTGAGCAGGGTTCATGCTCGCAGCAGGAAAACAATTGGGTTTGCGAATGGAATATAGGGCCTATTGCATCCGGCCCAATAAAAGGAAATCTTAATTTTGAATTTACTGATATTGTTGGAAACACTGCTGAAAAAACAGTGCCCATTAATGTTTTAGGTGTTTATGATGAAGAAAAACCTGATTTCTGGTATGTTGAAAAAATTGAAAAGATGCCCAAGGCAATTGACAGGCAGACAACTGAATTGATAACACATAAACAATATGTGCATGTAAGCCTTAAGCCAATATATGACAGATGCGGAACTTCAATCTTGGCAATGGATTTAGAGTGCACAGGAGACACAGGATACATAGAAAATTATGAGCTAATTAATGAAAACTCAGAAGATCCTTACATTGTTGTAACATTAAGCCAGCAGGAAATGCCTGAAAACTCATTGTCATTAAACTGCAATCTTCTTATAATATCAAAAATCTGCGGAGATACAATAGCCGCAAATGTTGAGGAAGAACCGGTTAAGTTTACAGTTGATTTTTACAATATGCCTCTTGGTGAAGTAAGTGATAATGTAAAAAACAAGATAAAAGAGGCTCAGGACAGCTGGCTAGTGCAGCAAGAATGGATAGGAGAGCTTGAGAAGTGGATAACATATGCTGAAAAAATATGTGGGCTTTTTGGTACATGGAACAAGGTTAACCAAGCATTGGCAAATGTTGAAGCATTGCTTGAGGTAATTAAGGTTCCAGGAATATCAGACGCAATAAAAAATAGTTTTAAGGAAACCACTAAAAAAAGCGTTGATGCATATAAAAAATACTATTTCAACCAAGACACAGGTGAAGAAGGAATTGGATTCAAAGTTTGTAAGTATATTTCGTGTGATCAGGGATTGTGGGGAGACTGGTATAATGAAATAATATCAGAGCACAGCAAGCCGTTAGGTGAAAGCGGGTTTACTGCAACAATATGGCCCTCAAGTCCAAAAGACAGCCTTGTTTTAAGCCTTGCAACTGGTTGCCTGCCGGGAATAGTGCATAACATGCAAAAAAGAAGGCAGGTTGAATGCTATTATGTGTTATGCCTGAAGAATGCAGCTGTTGAGGGAGTTTCGCTTTATGTTTGTGATGAGCAGAAAGCCTATCTTGAATGCATGTTTATTTACGGAGAGATATTCCAGATAATTCCATTTGCAGGTTTTTTCAAGGGACTTGTCAGCAATGTTCAGACAATATTTGCTGACCCTATAGGAATGATATTCGCAGGAATAAACTTTTACTGTGATATGCAGCCAGCAGGAGCGCTCCATGCAGGATGTGTTATCGCCCATTTGGTTCCAACTTTAGCTGAGATAACTGAAGATATAGCAGGCTTTGTTGATACAGAGAGCTGGCAGGTGGGTGATGTTTGCGAGGAAGCTTTAAAGCCAGTAGATGATTTAAATATGAAGTTGGGCCAACAGCAAGAAAGATCAAACCAAGAAAACACAACAGACCAAGAAGACAACCAAGACGAAGGTGAAAATGAATAAAACTAAACTTGCAATCACATTGATTTTGTTTATGCTTGTAGTTTCAGTTAGTGTTATGGCTGATGAATGGCCAAAGGTAGAAAAAATAAGTGATGGAAATTTCAAAATAACATACGAAAATGGAGTATATTATGAAATTAGTAATAATGATTATGGTTACTTAGTTGATGATATAATAATTAAGTTAAGTAAAATAAAACCAGACGAAGAGTCGCCATCAATCACACAACAGAGAGGTGTTTATTTTGTAATATGGACGGAAGGAGGAATATTTAAAAAAGAGAGTATTCCTCTGACTAATGTAGATCCTGAAACTTTAATTAATTTTAATATGGAACAAGCAGATGTACCACAAGAAGAAGAACACCAAACCGAAGAAGAAATTAATGAAAATGCTGGAACATCAACAGAAGAAGAAGAACACCAAACCGAAGAAGAAATTAATGAAAATGCTGGAACATCAACAGAAGAAGGAGAAACCCCTAATGAAATAGAAAACGATTTGGCAGGTATAATAAACAAAGATTCTTATAATTTTATAACAGGAACTCTTAAGGTTAATAAAGAAGATATTTTAATAGATGAAGAGAAAAGAATATTACGTTTTAAAGTTGACCCACAAAAAGCTGATCCAAACTCAGATGAGCAAGATTATGAGGTAACTATAAAAACTGATGAAAATGGGGGAGTAATCGAAAAGAATTATATAAAAGAGTTAGAGGATGGAGGAATTAAGGTTAGTACATATAAGGCTGGTGAGAAGAATCCTGATACTATAATATTTAATAAAGATGGATCAATAAGTAAAGATACACTTCCAATAGAACCACTCCCCAATACTGTAGTAAGTGAAGAAATGGAAGAGCAAATGAATAGGTTAAATTCAGAAAGATTACAGGCATATCAAGCTATACAGAAAACATCTTTTATTAATGAATTGAATAGATTGGTAGAAAAATACAAGGAAGGCGGAAAAGAAGCATTTTCAGAGGATGAAGAAGAACTACTATTCTTGAAGAATGCAAAAAACATAGCAAAAAATAAGTATGGTATAGATGAGAATGACCTTACCTACGAGCAAAAAGTGATAATAGAACATGCATCTCAGACATATGCTGATATATTTTATGATTCTGTCAGGGCCGCTCGTGGAGGAATAGCTCTCTCCAACTTATTAAACAGCTGGCTGGACTGGGATTTTATGATGGGCTGGAGAAAGAAAAGTGATGAATTCTTTTCACAGACAGTTATTGGAAGGGTAATAAGCGGAAGATGGGAGGAAAGCTTATGCCATAAGCATATTGACAGGATTCCAAACAATGTTGCTGTTGTGAATGTTAATGGTGTTATGGGATTTGCATCTCATATTGAAGGAGAAAGAAGCGAATCAATAGCAACAAATAATCAAACAATATACTTTTACAAGATAACCTTCGCTGTAAATCCGCAAATAGACAAAGAAATAAAATTTGAAATATTAATTGATGGCAAGAAAGCAGACCTTGATAATGATGGAAAAGCAGATACAATAACTCTTAAGCCAGGAGAAAGCTATAGCGGGACAGGAGAAAATGCAATAGTCCGTTATAAAGATAAGATTTACAAGAAAGTATGTATTAAGTTTTATAACACAGAAAATTTAAACAAGGAATTCACAAGCTCTCTAAAAGACAACAAACTATGTAACACAATTGTTGAAACATATGTAGCTCCAGGAAGCATATCAAAGCCAGCAGAAACAGCAGCTGGTTCTGGAACAGCATCATCATCAGATGCGTGGTAAAATGGATTATATAAAACAAAACATAAAATTATTGATGGAAAGCTTTAAGCTAAACAAAAAAACATGGAGCATAACTGCTGCCTATGACTTAGTTTTAATTTTAATATCATATATCCTGCTGTTTTTATGGTCTTTATGGATGACATCATTTCTTTCAAAAATAAACCTTGATGTTTCTGCATTAACAGAAGAAACAATAAGAGATGTTGCTTCATTAAAAAGTTTCTACTACGGAACCATAATCTCTTTATTTGTTCTTGCAATATTTCTCTTTTTTATCTGGTGTTTTTTTAAGGGAATATTATGGTCTGTTATATTAAACAAGCATTTTGATTTGAAATACTACAGCAGGTTTATTTTGCTTAACCTGACCTGCATTCCTTTGTTTATTATTCTATTTTTTATTTTTCTGCTTATTACCCAAATAATAAACTATTTGATTTTTTTAACACCTGCATTGATGCAAAATAACTTAATAGCAGTTTTAATTACTTCACTGATATTTTTCATTGTATTTATGCCTATTATAGTTTACATGATGATACTGCCTTCATTGGTTTATTATTATTTTACAAAAAAGAATGATATGGTCTTCTCTTTCAGCAAAATGTTTGATATAGCAGTAAGGAAAATCCATCTCTTCTATGTTCCATGTCTTCTGATAACCTTTGTTTTTGTATTGATCTCAATTATAACAATCCCATTAAGAGTTCTTCCTGAATCAATAATTTTCCTGGTTTTTCTTTTGATATTTATTTTCTACATTGCATGGGCAAGAATGTATATAATCTCTTTTACTGAATCATTCAGCAAAAATCACCACAAGATTTAAATATATATTATAATAGGTTATTTTTAAGTGGATATCATGAAAAAAAGAGGTCAGGTAACTGTATTTATTATACTAGGAATTTTCATTCTTATCGGGATAATACTATTTTTTTATCTTAGGTTAAATACATCTATTTTCACTCCTGATGTTGTTGTTCCTCAGCAGGTTGCCCCTCTTAAAAGGTATGTTGAAAGCTGCGCGTATGAGATAGGCAAGGAAGCAATAATAACAATTGGAATACAGTCAGGATATGTTGAAATTCCAGAGCAGATATCAATGGACCCTGATGCATATATTCTTGTTGGAGGCCCAATAAAAACCCCTTACTGGCATCTTCATGGAGAAGACATCTCTCCTACCATAACAGATATTCAGGAACAGATATCTGATCATGTATCTAAAAATCTAAAGCAGTGCCTGAAAAACTTTTCTGATTTTGATGAATTTGTAATAGAAGAAAAAGATGAACTTACTGTGAAAACAACAATTGCAGAAGAAGAAGTAGTGATAAATCTGGATTATCCTTTGATAATAAAAAACAGAAAAGGAGACAAGATAACAGAATGGTCTTTGTACACAAGCTCTGTTCCTGTAAGGCTAAGAAAGATATACAGGCTTGCAAAAAACCTCATGAATGCGGAAAATAATGATATGTTTTTTGAGAGAAAAACAATAGACCTTATGGCCCTTGACCCAGAGATACCTTTCACTGATATGGAGTTTTCATGTTCTAACCTTGAATGGAGCAAAACAGAAGTTAAAAACAGTGTCCAGGAATTATTGTATTATAATCTTCCAAAGATAAGAATTGACAGGACAGACTATATACCCTTCCTTCATCCTGATCCAGTATACAGAGAATTTCAAAAAATAGATATTGAAAATGATGAAATTCCAGATAATATCCCTGAAGATATATATGAATACAACCAGTTTTTCTGGAAGCCTTTAACTGAGGGTTTCAATGATATGAAAGTGGGTGTAAGATATATGAAGGACTGGGGAATGCATTTTGAGGCAAGTCCAAGCGACGGTGATTTGATGAGCTCAAATATGGTTGAGGGATCTTCAGAATACTTAAGCATGCTCTGCATAAATATTTATCATTTCACTTATGATATAATTTATCCTGTTGAAATAGCAATAAGGGATGAAAAATCATTTAATGGAGGGGGTTATGTTTTCAGATATGCTTTTCCTGTTTTAATAAAGCAAAACAGCCCAGACAGGTCTGATTTCAAGGTTAGTTCTATTGATGCATACACAGATGCAGGGTTCTGCAGTGAAATTACTGAAGATGAATATGTAATACAGGCGAGAAACTCAAGAACCCAGGAAGAGATTGACAATGTAAGTATCGTATTTGAGTGCGTAAAATATAAATGCAGTCTTGGATTTACAGAATCAGATGCAAACTCATACCGCCTTAAGACAGCTATACCTTCTTCCTGCACAAATGGAATAGTAAAAGCAAGCAAAGAAGGATATTTAACTGATGAAAAATATGTAACAAGCAGAAATGTATTGCTTGAGATGGATCCTTTAAAAAACTTTGATTTCAAGGTTATGAAGGTTGATAAATCAGGACAAAAAACAGAACTTGCCAATGATGAAACAGCTGCAATATACATAAAATCAGCTGAAAAAGATTATAATGTTTTTGCAGTATATCCTAAACAAGAAGATATGGAATACATAGAGCTAATTGATAACAAGGCAAATTACCAACTTGAAATTTTCCTTATGAATGGCGATGATTTAACAGGAGGCTACAATGCAGAATGGAATGTTAGCTATTCTGATATTAATGGAAAAAGAAAGATTTTGTTTTATGTTTATGATATTGGAAAAGCAGAAACAAATGATAAAAAAATAGAGATGGTTAGCTTCCTTAATGAAAACAAGAATAATGAAGATCTAATACCCAAGTTTAACTAAGAAAATGGAAAAAACAAAAATATCAGCACTATTCATGATAATGCTAATTTTAATTATACCTTTTTACACATCCTCTGTTTTTGCCCAGGATGAAACAGTTGTTGATAACACTCCACCTTCAATAAATATAAAAAATCCTCCTAGTGAAGTAACAGAGCCATTTTTGGATATAGAGGGAACAACGAATGAGCCAGTTATAATTGAAACAACAATAAACTCTAACTTGTATAGCACATTAAGTTCAAACCAGGACAACACATTTAAAATACCAATAACCCTGAATGAAGGAAAGAATATAATTGAAATTAAGGTAACTGATGCAGGAGAAAATTTTGTTGTTAAAGAATTTGAGATTTATTGCGATTCCCAACATCCCCAAATAATGTACAATAACATACATGAGCTTAGTCCCTCATATGTTTCAAAAAGAACTGTAAGGGGAACAGTAAACAAGCCAGAAATTGATATTGAGGTTTATGTAGGAGATAAAAAATATTCTGGAAAATCTGATTCCCAGGAAACTTCAGAAGGAATGTATGGTTTTGAAGTGGATATATCTCTTGAAAGAACTCTTAATATTGATGGAACCGGAACAGTAACAACACAGGAGGATAATGTATGGCAAAATCCAGTAAAGATAGTTGCAATAGACAACTATGGAAGAAATTCAACTGCGGAAGGAACAATAATTTATACGTTATGCGGATATGGGCATGATTGGGATGTAAGAACAACAAAAGTTACTCCTGAAGTTATAATACCTGAGCACCTTATAATGGGAATTGCCCAGTTCAGTTTCTCAGCAAATTTAAGCTATTTAGGCAATGCTGAATCAAATAAGGTTATTATAACAAGCCCTCCCCAGATCACAAGATATGACTTAAGTCAAGCAGATATGGAAGATGAAAAAGGGATTATTTTCAAGGAAAAATACTATCAGGAACTTTTCAACAGTGCAACGCCTTTCTGCAATGAAGATAATGACGTTTGCTATTTTGTTGTTAATCTTAATTCCTGGCCTTACACAAGAGAAGAGCTTCAGAATGTTACATTCATAAAGATACCATTAAGGATGGATATATACTATGAGTATGAGGATATCAACGGTAATATAATTGACAACAGCCAGAGAAACTGCTGGGATATAGAAATAATGGTTGACAAGGAGATTCCTCTTGATAAGATACCTAAAAATCTGCTTAACAAATCAATTAACTTTCTTAACAAAAGCATTGATTTAATTGATACAATAAGAAAACCTATTGAAACTGTCAAAAAATATACTTTTGTTGCTTGTATTGGCTCATGGGCAGTTCATTTCTTTAAGTCAATAAGTGTTGAGTTTTCATGTGTTGGAGTAAAAGGAGATGCAATCCCTGCATTGATAAGAGGAGAGGAAACATGTACCACACAAAATATGGATGATGAAGGAAATTTACTTGACTGTGATGCGTGCCTTCAAAATCTTAAAGAGTTAAGGGAAATTGAAAAAACAAGAAACTGGATATGTGACAGAATATTCTGCCCTAGTGTACCGACTCTTGACTACCACAAGCAAACGTATGAAGACAGTGTGACAAAGGTAAACCTTTGCAAAGGAGTAGAGGGAATGGAAGGAATACTTGACGAAGAAGACTGTGAAGAAGAATACAAAAGAGCATGGGATTCTGCATTTTTAATGCTTGATGAGTGGGAAAGGGCCACAGCAGAAGAAAATGAAACAACAGAAGGCTTTTTTGATATGATTTCAGAAGGTTTGCAGTTCTGCAAAAGAGCAAACGAGCAGACAACGCAGGCCATAACAGTAGGCTCAGGAAGCAAGCAGGAAATTTATATAATAACAGAAAAGGGAGATATAATCATGGCCTCAGAATGGGCAAAGTTAGAAGATGTTAAAGAGGAAAAACAGGGTGTTGAAGTACAAGAAGGCCAAGAACAAATATACTATACTTATGACACAGGACAACCATTAAAAGTAGATGAAAAGGGTTATTTCATTTATAACGGATCTCCAAATAATTTTTATCAGAATAATAAAGAGGATCATATCTATGTTTGCCCTGATGATAACTTTTGTAATGATGGTAATAAAGATATTACAATGATTAGTGGAAAAGAACTTTACATCAATGAAAAAGGAGAAATCCAAATTTGGGAAGATGGCACTGATGAAAAGTATGAATCTTCCAAAATTAAAGATAACAATTATAACACTCTTTATAAAGATAATAAAGGTAACATAAATATTTATAGTGAAAACACAAGAGAAAGTGATATAAAAAGGCTTCCTCCTATTGTACAGTCAGCAAGAGGCATAGAAGGAGAAAACAACTACATTCTTGACCCGACTTCTGACATTATAAGAAGTGTACAGGCCGTATGCCTGCCTGCTGTTTCAGGATGGCTTAACTTATGGAAACAGATACTTACTGCAGTAAAGCAGTGCTTTGAATCAATAATGATAACTGGCCAGGGAAGCACAGGGGTTTGCAAGGCAGTATTAACAACATATGTATGTGATATAATCTATGATGCAATAAGGTGCACAACAGACTCTTTTGCATTGGGCGCAGGCCAGAAAGCAACAGGAGGACTAGTTGGTTTTGCCCAAAAAATATCAACTGCATCAAAAGGGGTTTCTGATTCAGTCTCGTCAAGATACGGCCAGACAGGAATGTTTGATGTCATGTTCAACCAAAGAAAACTCATACACTCAAGCTGCTTGTGGGCATTTACAGGAGACTGGGGGCAGTTTGACCTTGACACTATGTTAAGCGCTGAAGTCGGAATGCCCAACCTTGGAAGCCAGGGACTGCTTTACCCCACTACAAGAAGGTTTATTGGATCTAATCCATTAGAATACGGCAGAACAACTTATGTATATCATATCGGCGCTGGAATAATAGCTGGCTCAGACCTTAACTACAAAGTTTATCTTAAATGCTCGAATGATAACTCTTGTTTAGAAGGAAGATGTGACTGTTTTTACAAAGGACAGGAAGAGATTTACAGCGTCAATGCAGGAAGCTTAAAGGCAGGAGAAATATATAATCAGGAATATTATGTGCAGCAGCCAGATCATTCAATAAGGTATGACAAGGCAGTTATTGAATGGAGCTGGACAGACAATAATGGCCAAAGGCAGACAGAAACTATTGTTAAAGACCTGCAGGAAAAGGGAGAGGGCACTCCAGTGGAATGTAAGCTTGACCCGACAAGCGGGGAATTCAGATGCGCTTATATAATAGGAAAATACGGCGATGCAAGGATTGTTGATGTGCTTCCATCTAATGAAAAAAACCTTAACAGAGAGCCTTATTCAATAGGTGAAACAATTAACTTTGATATAACAGTACATGTTGAAAGCCCAGATCCATCTAATCCAATTCCAAAATATGTCAAATGGAGCCTAAGAAACAGCAAAAATAAAATGCTTTATAATGACTCATACAAAATAGAAAAAGATGGACTTTCAGAAGAAAATTTTCCCGATAAAAAGGTTGAACAATTATGCTGCGGAACTAGCCCCAAACTAATCTATTTTGAAGAATTGAGAGACCATGATAAATTAGAAGTAGAAATTATAGAAAGGCCTCCTGATTACAACCAGTTTGCAATAGTTTTTACCTCCGATGACTACCTAACCATCTATGAAATAGGGAAAAAAGAAGTAAATGAAGATGAAACAGAATGGGAACTACAAGAAGAAATCACAGAAAGGTTATACTCCTATTTTGATGAAGAACATAGAGAAATAGAATTTACTATTGAATCAAAAAAAGTTAAGTTAGAGATTAAGGGAGATCCAAAAAAAGGAAATGCTGTAGTTGTTGTAATGCAAAGAGAAGTAAAAAAGCAGGATTGCATTGAAGGCGAGGAAAATATGCACTTCAAGGTTGAGCTGCTTCATTCCAAGACTACTGAAGACCACGAAGGAGAGTGCTGTGCAAAGAGAATAGAGACAGAGGACATAAAATTTACTATTGATTGTAATGAATATGATGAAGAGGAAAATGGAGAAGAGGAAGAAGAAAACAATAGTTAATTATTTTTCTGATTCTTTTGTACTGATAAAGAAAAATCCATTATACTTTTTTATCCCTGTTTTGATTGATATTACATTTATATTTGCATTCTTTTTTGTTTATCACTTTTTCCTTTCAAAAATAATGAATAATTTCTTTTCTCTTTTGATGATGACAGGAAACTCTCTTCAGGGAATCATTGAGGAAAGTCCTGAATCAGTATTACTTATGCACCAGATGAATTCAGCGATAACAGCTATAATATTGTGGGTTATAAGCCTCATCATCTCAAGTTATTTCATCTATTCAATATTCCAGTCAGCAAGCTGGTTTTTTGCCGGAAAGTTTGTTCATAAAAAATTAATATTAAAGCAATACATAAAAAGATTTTTTGCTGTAAACATAGTCTGGCACATTGCTTTTGTTTTAATATCTTATTTTTATGTAAGGGCAGTTATAATGACAGATATTTTCAATATTTACTCAAACTTACAAGCTGTAAAGCCAATATCATTAATTTTTATGATAACCCTTGCTTATTTTTCATTGATATCTTATGCACTAATCACAGAAAAAGGATTCAGAAAATCAATTAAAGGATGCTTTGTCATTGGTTTCAAGAGATTCTTTAGTTTGATTTGTTTTTTTGCTGTTTTTGTATTGATATTTTTGATTATAGACCTTTTGCTTAAGGCTATTTTCTTAATAAGCGAGCCAGTCATGTTAATAATTGGCATAATCATAATATTCCCAATCATAACATATTTCAGGATTGTTTTAATTTCATTAATAAAGGATTTCTCAGGATAAAAAAAGCATAAAACAAAAGCTTTTTATATAAATGGTTTTACAAAAAAACTAATGGAAAAGCCGGAAACTATTGAAAATCAGGAATGCCCGATTTGCAAAACAAAAAATCTTTCTATGACTCAGGAAGAGGTTGAAATTCCATTCTTTGGAAAGGCATTTGTTTTTTCCATGACCTGTTCTAACTGCAAATATCATGTTGCAGATGTTGAGGCAGCTGAAACAAAAGAGCCAACAAAACATACAATAGAGATAAGTTCTGAAGAAGATATGAAGATAAGAGTTATTAAGTCATCACAGGCAACCATAAAGATTCCTCATATAACCACAATAACTCCCGGGCCTGCATCAACCGGCTATATAACAAACATAGAGGGAATTCTAAGAAGAGTAAGGCACCAGATAGAAGTTGTTGCTGATGAAGCAGAAGACAATGATGAAAAAAAGAAAGCAAAAAAGATGATTAAAAAGCTTAATAAGGTTATGTGGGGGGATGAAAAATTAAAGATAACAATAGAAGATCCAAGCGGAAACTCAGCTATAATTTCAGACAAAACAGAATCATCAAAATTAAAAGTAAAATAATTTCTATTTTAAAATAGTAACATTTTTATATTTCTAATCTAAGTTAAAAATATGGCAAATACACCAATAAAGATTGGAATCATAGGTGGCTCAGGAGTTTATGACCCAAATATTCTTGATGATATAAAAAAAATAAAAGTTCATACACCATATGGAGCTACATCTGATTTAGTGACAACTGGAAGATTAAAAGGAAGATATGTTTTTTTTATTCCAAGGCATGGGCCCAATCATACAATAAATCCCAGCAATGTAAACTACAGAGCAAACATATATGCGCTGAAAAAACTTGGAGTAACACATATACTTGCACCCTCAGCAGTCGGCTCTCTTAATGAGGGAATGAAGCCTGGTGATTTTGTTTTCACAGACCAGTTTATTGACAGGACTTATAAGAGGGAAACAAGCTTTTACACAGGCTCGCAGGTATGCCATATTTCTGTTGCAGAGCCATGCTGCCCTGTATTAAGAAAAATCCTTGTACAAGAAGCAAAAAGACTTAAGTTTCCCTATCATGAAAAAGGTTGTTGTGTTGTTGTTGAAGGCCCAAGATTTTCAACAAAGGCAGAATCAAACATGTTCAGGCAATGGAATGCAGACATAATAGGAATGACCATGACACCAGAGGTAGTACTTGCAAGAGAAGCAGAAATATGCTATGCAACAATAGGAATGATAACAGACTATGATGTATGGCGTAGTGGTGAAGTAAGCGGGGAAGAGGTTGCACAAACTATGAAAAACAATATTGAAAAGGTCAGGAAATTACTCATAGAAGTAATCGCAAAAATACCAAAAGAAAGGACATGCAATTGCAAGAATGCCTTGGAAGGGGCTTTTCTTTAGAAAACCTTTTATACCAATAAAAAAATAAAAACTGGTGGTTTTATGGAATTAAGAGACAAGATAAGGACTATTCCTAATTTTCCAAAAAAAGGGATAATGTTCAAGGACATAACAACATTGTTAAAAGACCATCATGCTTTCAGGCATGTCATAAGGCAGATTCTTAATTACTTTGATGGAAAAGAGATAAATGTTGTTGCAAGCGCTGAATCTCGCGGCTTTATCCTTGGTGCTGTTCTTGCCCATGAACTCCATGCTGGTTTTGTTCCTTTAAGAAAGCCAGGAAAGCTTCCTTACAAGACAATAAGACAGGAATTCCAGACAGAGTATAGTACAGATGCTTTTGAAATACATGAGGATGCGATTGAAAAAGGAGATAAAGTATTGATAGTCGATGACCTTCTTGCAACAGGAGGGACTGCAAAGGCCGCTGTTGATTTAATTGAAAAACTTGAAGGAAAGGTTGTTGGATTGGCTTTCATAATAGAATTAAGCTTTTTGAAAG
>JAGYOA010000010.1 GCA_018399355.1 Candidatus Woesearchaeota archaeon
ATAAGTGCTTTCCATACTTTTTCTTATTAATTATTTATTATTTAATATCTAAGTTTATATCTCAATCTAAACTGCTTAAGTAATTTAGATTATTTATCTTCTTTCTCCTCTTTGTCTTGTTCTTCTTTAGCATCTGCTGTTTTTTTATCTTCATCCTTTTCTTTTTCTTTCTTTTCCTTTTTATCTTTTTTATCTTCTTCTTTCTTTATCTTTTTGTCAACAAGCCATGGAGTTGCAAGCCTGTATTCAATGCTTATTATATCCTCTTCTTCAAGAAAATCAGCCCATTCCTCAACAACAACCTGGCTTACTCCAAGCTGTTTTGCAGCCTGTGGCATTGAAATCTTCTTTTTTTCTTTGATTAAGCTGACTAATTTGTCAACTCCTGTCTGAAGCAAGGGTGATTTTTCCATTTTATTATAAAATTATTTTTTGATTTAAATATCTATCGGATTATTATTCTACACAATTGCATTGATAAGCACTAAGGTGGTTATCATCAAGCATAAACCATAATGGCATATTTTCTATTTGACAATCATTAGTTGATTCTGTTCCAAAGTAAATGTAATCAACAACGCTCCGACTCTTTGTCTGGAAACCCTGAGACTTGAATTCCTCAATATTCACAAGGCTTTCTATGCCATATGGCGATGATGATAGATTTCCGGCAAGCCTCATAAGAAAGCTCGGAGCAGTTTCTGATTCTATGTAATATGAATTGTTGAGGTGGATTTGCAGGTTTGTTGTGTCTTCACCATCGACAAAATTAGTTATTGTTGTTTTTATTATCTTGTTTGTTACTTTTCCATTACTGTTTATGCTGTATAATGCATCCTCAAACTCTTCTATGCTTATATTTGCTGTTATCTTAACATCTCTATCCCATGAGGCAGTATTCTTTTTATCTTTTACATTTATTTTTATATCTACATAAACCTTTACCTCCCATGGGTTGTCATGGTAAATAATAACATCATTTATATCAAAATCAAGATTTATATCAAGCTTTTCTGCCTCAAATTTTACCTTATCTGTCCAGTTTACAAAAGTTGATTCATTCATCAAGGCCATCTTAGAGTTGTTTATTGTCCCGTTGAGAAATGCCTCCCTAAATCTTGGCTGGAAGTCTCCTATGAATTTTCCATTTGTTGTTATGTATTGTTCCATACTCATAATGGCCCTAAATCCTGTTATGTAAACTCCTCTCTCAATGTCATTTTCAATATCCCTGATGAAATTGTCCATTGATTTAACTCTTGTTCCTATCACAACTGATTTATCCCTCAAACTGTACTTGTTGTACAATGTAAATGAGAATACAAGTATACTTATTAGAATAACAGAAATTATTGTGAAGACCATCGCCTTTTTTTTTATTGCCATGACCTCACCTCGACTATCAATGGCCCCCACAAATAAGGCACCTGCGAAACCCACAATGCTTCTATCTCCAGATCTTCCTCATCTATATCTATGTTGATTTTTCCATTATTGTCAAAATCAAGGTTCAAAAGCAATTCATAAACTGCTTTGCTTATGCTATCCTGAGTGTTCCAGCTTATCTCTGAGTTTGTATAATTGCACTCATTTTCTCCAGAGTAATCGCTTGGTACAGATGCTGTTATAAATCCTGAGTCCTCTGTTTCGATTATCCATGTGCATCCTTCTGCATTTGGAAGCACATCGCTATAAGTTACAGATGATTTTATTGCAGCATTGTAGATC
Source organism: Candidatus Woesearchaeota archaeon (assembly GCA_018399355.1). Taxonomy (GTDB): domain Archaea; phylum Nanobdellota; class Nanobdellia; order Woesearchaeales; family CG1-02-33-12; genus M55A3. The sequence goes on from JAGYOA010000010.1 coordinate 1,729, forward strand.
ATGCTGTTGTTTTTAGAGCATCCTGTTTCATTTTCAGGCGTGTCAGCTGTCTGGAGCTTTATTGTGTTGCTTCCATTAACTAAGTAGGTTGGAGGAATCCTCAAGACAAAGGGATCTCCTATACTGCGATAGTCCGAGCCGTAATCAGTTATGTTAAAGAGAAGGTTATCATTAACATCAAGCATACTTGTCCAATGTGAACCAGAGTATGATAATACTCTTGCATCTATTATCCTAAGCTTGTTTGGTATGTCAACATTGTTTGTGCAACTATTGAACTTCTCTGTTTCTATGGCAAGATCAATCTCACCAAATGAGGCAGGCTCAACAAGGGGAGTGAAATCAAATTTTATGTATGAATCAGGGTAGAGTATTGAATTCTGGTATTGGCCCATAAGGGTTATTATCTGTGATGAATAGTTTGCCATTACAAGTATCTGCTCTCCTATATCTTCATATATTGAAGTAAGATTTTCAACATCAGATGCATTGTAATACAATGACTCATTACATGCAATTTGTCTCATTGTGTCATGGTCTGCATTCTCTCCAAAGGCAACTGCAAAAACAACTATTCCATTGTTGCATGCGTTCTGTCCTGCATCAATTGCCCATTGCTTATCCTGTTCACTTGAACTACCTCCTGAACTATCACCTCTTGTGCCTGAGCCGTCATAATCTGAGAATCCATTGCAATAATATGTGGGCTGCCCATCACTCATGACAACTATGAATTTTTTATTTTCACTTGTTATAACCATATCCTTTGCCCTGTTTACCCCGCAGCATATGCATGTTCCCCCATTAGCTGTATATCCATTTATCTTGCTTTCAAGCATTCCTTTATTATCTGTTATTGGTTGAAAATCATTTGCGCTTGTGCTGTAACTTACTAATCCGATTTCATTCCCACTCATATTCAATACAGTTTCTACAAACTGTAAATCTGCGTTTTTTGCAAGGTCAAGCCTTGTCTGGCAATCTGTTATCTCGTGATTTCTGGTTATTCCTGAACTGCATGTTCCACATTGATCTCCTGCACATGAGTCTGTATATTCACATTCCCTTGTTTCCCAATCCCAGCACCAGATAAACCATGAAACACAGCATTCATACCTGCATTTTGCACCAGGCAAAGGCACCTCGCATGTGCTCATACTTCCTGAAACATCAGTAACAAGAACAGAATCAGATGGCTCTCCTGATGTAATGTTCAATATCTCAGAAATATTTGTTGTCCCCAACCTTATTGGTATTGTTTTTTGGGGGAAGGGAAGTGCCTCTTCTTCTATACTAATGAACTGGTCTTCATCTGAGCCGCTCCATGAATAAGCTGTTTCGTTTCCTATGTTGAGAAAAGTTGTTTTGTTGTTGTAGAAATGGAGGTAAATATCAATATAGTTTAGATTTCCAGGGATATCAAAAGAAGAATAAAGATTTATTAGCCCATTTATTCCTGGGAAATAATAGTAGCTTATCCCAGATGTTGTGTCACTTATTAGTTGGCTTGTTTTGTAAGTTACCTTTGCATAACCTCCTGCGATATATGCTTTGTCAAGCTCTTCCTTGAATATTATTGAAAGGTTGTTTTCTATACCTGCCTGAAAATTGCATGATGTTATGTTCCATCTTGTTGAGCTCATGTTTTCCTCTGGAGGATTAAACAAATCACAGAAAACCCCATTCACATACAAATCAAAATCACTTCCTGCATCAAGCTCGATAAATGCATCCTCTATTACTGCATCATCAGGAATGGTTTCTATCTCTCTTGAAATGTTTCCCTGGCCCACAAAACCACCAAAATATGCGAAGGAAGATGTTGTTTTTTCTTTTATGCTTTTGAGATACGCCCTTGCAGTTGAGCCTTTTACAGGCCTTTCATTCTCATACCCTGAAATCATCCTTCTTGCAGATATAACTGTTTGATTTGTGGGCAAGTCTCTTGAATAAACATCATTTCCTCCAACTATTATACTGAAACCAATATTTCTGGGAATTATTTCTGCTGTTAAATTTTCTGCAAGATTTTTACAGAGCTGTGTTTTGTTTAAAATACAAAATTCTCCTATCTGCTCAAGTACACTTTTTTCCTGGTTTGTTATCTCACCAGAGGCTATAAGCTCCTTAACGTAAGTGTTATTTATCTCACCTATTTTTAATACAGAAAGCACGTTAATAATATCATGCGCACAGTAATCTAAATTTGTATATTCCCTATCAGCAACATAAAATGAATCCAGTAAAATTATCCCTACTATTAACAGTGTAGCACCCATTATTGCATCTATTGTAAAAAATACCCCATTTTTTATTGCCATGCATATACCACCATTCTTGCTATGCTGTTATTTTTTGCAACAATTCTTGTGACCTTTGCAAGCTTTTTTGGGTTTTCATCTTGATTTATGTTTGTTGAATTTACGCCCGGTTTTCCTATTCCCTCTGTTGTATTGTTTATTCTTATTTTGCTTCCATCACTATTTTCAAAAAAAATATAATAATCATATATTGTTCCAAATATTTTTTTTGTGTTGCTGTAATCCATAGATAAAAAAACATCCAGTTTTTTTTGGTTTATTTTATCATCTGTGGCTATTCCTATGTGTGTTACATTTTCCGATGTCCAGTTTTTTGGATATCCCTCTGTTAACAGAGAATCAGAGATTAATTTTGCACTTTCCAATATATCACCAAGCAGCACTTCATCCTGGTTTGATAGATTGGTTGTTGTTTTGTAATAAACAGCAATTGCAACGCCAAATATGACTATTGCTATTATCATATCCATACAAAATATTTGCGCCTTAGTTGAGATTTATAATCCCTCCCTTGTTTGTTATTGTATTATTTCCTTTTTTTATGGTGCCATTAATCTTTGGTATTCTTAAGCTGAATTCCATCTCATTCATAATTACTGTGAACTGGTTTTCATATGTTGCTATTTCGTATTCCTTTCCATCAAACTCGTATGGAAGGTAAAATGTCCTATTGTAGCCTTCCTTAACCTGAGAGGCAAGGATTATTTCATTCTGTATCTTATAAGCAACATCCTTAATAATGATATAATCCCTTTGCCTGTTAAGCTTTTCTGTATGATCGCTAGTTGAAGAAACAAAGATTATCAACATCATAAGGCATATTCCAATAAGAACTATAAACTCCATAGCGACCTGGGCTCTTAACCATCTACCCATACGTAACCCTCCCTTGCCTCTATTGTTATGTAATGTATTCCGGGGCTTGTTGAAACATCTCCACTTATATTAACAGAGCTTGTTTGGCTGATGTCAGATATACCGCTTTTTGTTTTTATTTTGAAACAAACCTCATAATCTTCCATAACTATGCTTTCAACGTTTTCAGGCATGTAAACCTTTATCCTTGTTTTTGAGGGCTCGCCTAGATAATAAACAGCTTCAGAGTTGTCAACTATTTTTTTTACAATCTTGTCTGCCTGGCTTGTTATTATCTGGTAGTTTGTTGTGGCGGTATGCTGGTAGAATATTATTATCAAGGGGGTTGTTATAATAAGAACAAAACCTACTATTATCAAGTATTCCATGCTAACTTGCGCAAACTTTCCCCTCATAAAATAACTTTTCTTAAACGCATATTTAAATTTATGTAACTATTTTAAAATAAGTAATGGAAATAACAAAAAACAGCTTTAAAATAGTTAGGTTTATATATTAGTAGTTGTTAATATATCAAAAAGTATAGTAATATACTAAAAATCCAATATCAGAGGTGATATTATGAAAAAAGGACAAGCTGCAATGGAGTTCTTAATGACATACGGCTGGGCAATACTTGTTGTTTTGCTGGCCATAGCAGCACTGGCATATTTTGGAGTGCTTAATCCAGGAAGATATCTGCCTGCAAGCTGCAACCTTCCATCAGGTTTAGCCTGTGTTGATCATAAAGTTGTAGGCGGAGCAGATAGTGAAGTAGTACTTGTTATCAGGAATGGAATGGGAGAAAACTTAGATCCTTTTAATGTTTCAGTAGAGGGATGCACAAGTGCAGATGGACCAGTGGAAGCTATTGAGGGTTTGAGTGATGGAGAAGAAGAAATAATTACAATAAGTTGTACTGAGGATTTATCAGGAACAAAATTCAGTGGAGACATCACAGTTCAGTACACCAAAGAGAGCGGAATTGATCATACAGTAACAGGAAGTATTACCTCTCAAATCCAGTAAATTTTTATTTTTTTATTTTAATTTAAAATGACCAACAAACAAATAGTTGATTATGTAAAACAAAACTTATCATTAGGTTTTTCTATAGAAAAAATTAAGAAGACACTTCTTGATGTTGGTTGGCAGGAGCATGAAGTTGATGATGCAATCAACGAGGCAAGAGGAATTTCTTCAGGGAAAGTAACACCTCCATTGCCAGAAAAGAGCTCTCAAAAAACAAGTGTATTGGCTATATTATCATTAATTTTTGCATTCCTTTTTTTCCCTCTTGGATTAATTTTGGGAATAATCGCATTATCTGAAATAAAGAAAAATCCTAACCTAAAAGGAAAGGGCATTGCAATCGCTGGTATAATAATAAGCCTTATTTTTATAATCTCTTTATTGTTTTTACTTGTAATAGGATATTCTGCGTATTCAGGGTTTTTAACCCCTTCAACATATCTTCCTTCTGAATGTACTCTCCCGGTTGGTTTGTCTTGCAATGACTTTTCTATTGTTTCAGGAAATCCAGGTTCTATAAGCCTTACAATAGAAAATGGAATGGGCTCTGGCATCATGATCAGAAGCATAGAAATAACAGACAACATAAATTATGATTGTTACATAGACCTAAAAAAAGAATCTCCTGGAGGACCTGAAATTTATAAGGGATTAGATGGTTGGCATCTTCCAAATGGAGAAGAAAAAACAATAAACATAGTGTGCCATGTTGAAAAAACCAATACCAAAACAAAAGGAGATATAATTTTGACTTACTGCGAGGAATATTCTTATGACAGAGTATCAAATAATGACGAGTGTGAAACATTTACACGTACTATAGAAGGCGAAATACTTACCAATATCAAATAAAAATTTTTAGTTTTCTTAAAAAAGCAAATATTTTATACTACAAACTCTTATTGCCTTTAATGGGGATCAGAAAACCAATTGTTGCCGGCCAGTTCTATGAAAAAGATTTTCAAAAGCTGAATAAACAGATAGAAGAATGTTTTGAAGGAGAGAATGGACCAGGGGCCTTGCCATTAAAAAAAAGGCAAGGTGATATTCTCGGCGCAATAGTTCCTCATGCAGGTTATGTTTTTTCAGGGGCGTGTGCAGCATGGTGCTATAAGAAGATTGCGGAATCCAAGTTTCCTGATTTGTTTTTAATATTGGGTCCAAATCATTCTGGCTTTGGCACAACCTCAACTATTTTAGATGACTGGGAAACCCCTTTTGGTGTTGTAAAAACTGATAAATCATTTGCAAAAAAGCTTGTTGAAAACAGTTCAATAAAAGAAGATTCAATGGCCCACCTTAACGAGCATTCAATAGAAGTTCAGCTTCCATTTTTACAGTTTGCATCCAGGGATAATCTTGATAATTTAAGGTTTGTTGCAACAACCTTGTCTTATGATTTCAATCTAAGTGAGCTTGCATTATCAATAAGAAAAACAATTGATGAATCAGGAAAAAAGGTTTGCATAATAGCAAGCTCTGATTTTACACATCATGGTTCTGCATACGGCTATATGCCTTTCTCAGAGAATATAAAGGAAAACATGAAAAAACTTGACTATGGCGCAATAGATTTCATAAAAAAGCTTGATTCAAAAGGGTTCTTGGACTATGTTAATGAAAAAAAGGCAACCATATGCGGAGCGTCTGCAATATCATTGTTAATTGAGATTTTGAAAGACAAGGCCAATAAAGCAAGCCTTATGCACTACTACACTTCAGGAGATGTTATGAAAGATTACAGCAATACAGTGGGATATGCAGGAATTGTTTTCAAGTAACTACCGAAAAGCTTATATAAACAAAAACAAGACTTTTTAGCATGATTTTACTTAAAAAAAGAGGCTTTAATATGACTCCTGAGGTGATTGTTATAATAATGCTTGCAGTTGTTTTGGCAGCCTTGTTTTTTTTGATAATAGGGAGGGCATCAAATGTTTTGCCTTAAAAACAATAAAAAAGGGATTACAAGAAATGTACTATTTGCATTAATCACAACATTGGTAGCTTTTTTTATAATTATTTTTGTTATTATGTCTATATGGGGTAAGGCGGATGATAATCTTAATGAGGCAACATGCAGAGCAAGCGTTCTTTCAAGAGTAAAATCAACTTTAAATATTGGACCTATAAAAGTAGCTTTTCCTTTGAGATGCAAGACACAGGAAAAAAATGCTTTAGTAGGAAATAAGGATGCAATAATGGAGCAGATATCTTATATGAGCGCAAAGTGCTGGTGGATGTTCCTTAATGGAGAATACCAAAATCTCTTTGACAGGGCAGATTTTTTAAACAATAACAAATGCTTTACATGCTATACTTTTACAGTTGAGCCGGATATCAAGATAACTTCAGAAGAGCTTATGGAGTATATGGCAAGCCATTATTATATTGAAACAGAAGAGGCCAAGGTTACATATCTTGACTACATCCAAAGCTATAAGGGAGATGGGGCTGTTTTAATTGGTGAAAACACAATTATAACAGGAAAAAAAGAAACACCTTACTCAATAAATTTTTTAAGTCCAGATACAACTTTTATTGGAGAATTATGGGATAGTATTGTATCATTCTTCTCTGGAGATAACTCAGATAAAGAAATGAACAGGATATACATAGATGAGCTTCAGGGACTATCAACAGACTGCATATATCTTGAGAGTATTTAAAATGAAAAAAAATAAAAAAGCAATTATGTGGAATGAAATAATACTTTGGATAATTTTCATTGTTATATTAATTGTTTTTATAATAATACAAACAGGGTTGAAAGACAAGATGATAAGCGATATAAACAATTTTTTCAACTTTTTGAGGTTTTAAAATGTTAGGGCTTGATTTTATTGTTAAGGCTGCATTGGGATTAGTTGCGCTTTTTGTTGTGCTTGGCTTGATTTATGCCTTAGTGCCTGATGCAATGAAAGAGTACATTGATAACACAGCGCTTGGAAAAATTATTCCTAACTTTTCAATAGGATTGGATAAATACGAATCGGATTTTCAAATACCAAAAGAAATAAAAGAGAACATAGAGCAGATTGACAGTCTCATATCAAAAGAAAAAGATTGGGAATTACAAGAAGGCGAAATCAAAACAATTGAGCTTAATGATTTCACAAAAGATGATATGAGTTATAAAATCATAATAAAAAAAGATTATTACATTGTTGAAAATATGAATGGCCAAAGGGCATACTATGAAAACGATTTAACTGCAATACCCTGTGCTATACATACAAGTGATCCGAATTATATGAGCGGACTTTTAGACGAAAATAAGTATGAAAAAAAGTTTGTTGATAGTATTACACTTAAAGATAAAAATACGATTCAACAAAAAGATGACGAATATGCCTTTTTGGGATTGACTAAAGAAAGCAACAGCATTTGTTTTGTTTACTTTTCTCATACAGGAATGAATGCTCCTTAACAGAATAAAAAATGAAAAACAAAAAAGCAGTTGAACTGAGCTTGAATGTGATTGTTATTGCCGCATTAGTGCTTATTGTTCTCATAGTTTCCATAGCCATTTTCACCGGCCTTGTAGGAGACACTGTTTCTGATACCAAAATTACAATGGGAAGCATTACCGGCGACTATGATGGAGATGGGATAAAAGATTTTCTTGACAAATGCCCATGCTATGCTGGAACAGCAGAATACAATGGATGCCCTGAAGAGATTAATGAAGAAAACAGGGAGAAATACACTTCAAGGCATTGTTTAGAAGACTAAAATGAAAAACAAAAATAAATCAGAAATATCCTTGGAATTCTTGATTGGAGTAGTGATATCTGTATTGCTGATTGTGCTAGCTATTAATATTGTAGCAAAGATGGCAGGTGTTGGCGAAGACAGCAAACAATCATTTTACAACCTTGTTGAGATTATAAATGAAGTTAAGGATAATCCTTCTGGAACAATAAAATCAACCAGCCTGAGAATGGACAAGGAAACAGTCATTCTTGGTTTCCCAAAAAATAATGAGCCAATAAAATTTACTGTTTCTGAAGCAAGCGGTTTTGCTCCGGGATTTACAACATTATCATTTGAAAAACCAATCTCAGAAGAAAAATGCGAAAAAGACAAGGCATGTATCTGCTTGTGCGGTGAGATAGAATTAAAAGAAAAAGGCAGAGTTGTATGCAATAAAAATCATCTTATATGCAAAAATGTTGAGGATGTTGATTTTCCTGAATTGTCTGATAAAGAAGGAATTTCAATATATTTATCAAAAACTAATGGGTTCTTTATATCAAGATCAAATATTTTTAAAAGCTGGGAAAACTCGCAATTAAGACCTGTTTATGTTGAGAAATATGAGTCAGGAGGAAATAAACTTGTTTCTGTTTGCGAAAATCCACAGGATGGCTCATGTCTTGACCCTAATTATAAAAAAGAAATAGATACACTTACCGGACTGACTAAATTGAAAGAATTTATTGAATCCTGTAAGGAATCCGAGATAAGAGAGGGAGATTACTGCGGATGTGGTTTATTTGCTTTTGATTATGAAATTCCTGAAGGATATGGCGTAAAGTTTTCTGAAGAAGATGAAGTTCTTTCATTAATATTAAGAAAAGATAAAAAAGACACTGAAACAAAATTAGAAATTCCTGATATAGATTTTTATGATTATTTATTGTATTCGGAAGAGAGCCAACCCATACATCATGATAATAAGGTAGAAATTGATAATATATTATTAGAAATTGAAAGTGATTACGCCTTCTGCAAAAAAGGCACAGATAATTTTTGTGATGAAAGTGAAAGCAAAAATCAAATAACTTTTATCAAAAGCCAAAATAATCAAGTTGGAATTGTAAGCCATCCTGAAAATGAACAAGGAAGAGTTGGCTTAATCACAGATGGATTAATTGAAAAAAAGCCAAATTCAATAGAAGTTTGTTATCTTATGTATGGTAAGTGTGGATATAGTTTAATTATTCCAGGATGCTCATAAAAACGAATTCCACCAAAAGTAATTTAAACTATTAATTTATATTTGCGATTATGAAAAAAAGAGGTATGGCCGATTCTATGCTGGTAGCTATAGAAATAGTTGGAGCTGCCCTGGTTTCCTTCCTTTTGATAACAACTGCACTAAGATGGGCAGATTCTGAAACACCCTATAAGGAATACCTTTCAAAGGATATTGGACTCGTAATAGAATCTCTTATGGCAAGCCCGGGAAATATAAAAATAAACTACTCTAATAATGCCTCTGATTATATTATAGATATACAACAAGACTCTGTTGCTGTTTATACTGATAACAAAGATGATGGAATGCAGTCAACCTTTATTCCTTCACATAAAATAAAGATGGAAAGCGTTGAATTAAGAAATCCTGAAACTATCCAGTTTTTAAAAACAAACGATGAAATTATAATAAATGAAGAAATCCAGGAAAACCTGGATTTAGTTTATTGCTGCGAAAAAACAGGCTATAAAAAACAAAAAATAAATCTTCTTGTTGATTTAAAAGATGAAGAAAATGAGTTAATATACCCTAAGTTGTGTGTTATTGCAAATTCTTTTATGGTAAACATTGGAAATAAAAACTTTATTGGTAACTTAATCTCAACAAGAAAGCTAATGGAAAAAACAGATGATGAAATCTCCCAGATTAACTGCATGGATGAATCATATTCTATTCCTGAAAAAAAGGCAGATGTAATATTAAGCATAACTACAGGCAATTACAATGACGACTCAAACAATATAAAAGCATTTGTTTTATCTGGCTCTGAAAAGGAAGAGGAGAGCAAAAGATTAGCATGCCTTATAATAAATTCAATATCAAAGAGCATGATAACTGAAGATTTAGAGATTACGGGCGCTTCTGTGGTTCCTGTTAATCTGACTACAACTAATTATGATTTTCCCCTTGATTTAATCTCAAGCTACACTGAGAACCAACAAAATTTTGAAAGTGTTTTTGTAATGATTGAACTTGGGAACATAAACAGCGATCAGGGAAAAGATCTTATTGAAAAAATGACTCAAATAGGAGAATTAATTGCAGAGGGTTTTTCTGACTATGAATAATAAAATATTTTTCTCAAAAAAAGGAAGTGGATATGAAATAGGAAAAAAGCCAACATATTATGTGGTAATATTTTTCTTTTTAACAATAAGCTTTATGCTCTTTGGATTCTTAATAATAAGTGAGGTTTCATCATCAAGCAGCATACCTGATAATGCCAGAACAACAGTATTAATCAATAGGTTCCTTAATTCAGAAGACTGCTTTGCATACAAAGACAGCGAAACAGGAAGGGTTTACCCTGGAATAATAGACATTGAAAAATTTAATGAAAATAATCTTGAAAAATGCTATTATGCAGAGAAAAAATATGATTCAAAATCCTTTAGGCTTACCCTTAATGGAGAAGATATAGAGAAAAAAACAATCCTGACAACAAACTGGGGGTCATCAAGATTTGGTCAGGCATCACAATATGTTTTATTATACAATAATGGAGAAATATCAAAAGCAAACCTTTTGATTGCTGTACAAAAATGAAATTATCAAACTATTTAAGGAAACTTGAAAAAAACAAAAAAGCACTTGATCCTGACTTTACAGATGCAATAATAGCAATAATTTTTACTGCTCTAATTTTTATTTTTGCATTCATCTTTATATCTGGCAATAAAAGCGGGCTTCAGAGAGTTGCAGAGATCGAGAGCGAGAATCTTGAGAAAAATTATATCCTGATTAATTATCTCAGGACTCCAATTGAGGACAGCAGTCTTAATATAGGAGAGTTTCTTGGTAAAAAAACAAAAACAGAGCTTTTAAGAGCAAAACATGGGATGGCAGGAATAGGTGCGTTTTGCGGATACGAAACTCTTGATAATACTATTTCACAAAAAAGTGAAGACGGAATCTTGATTAAAGAGACAGAAAACATACTTGAAAATGTAAAAGACTGGAGATTGAATATGTATATTGATGGTAATGAATTTTGCTTTATAAGACAAGGAAAAGGAGCCATCTCTTCCAAACAAGACATAACTGGAGAGACAGTCATGATACTAATACCTTCAATCAGCAAAGATCTTGAAATAAAAATTTACTTTAAGCTAAATATATTTGGATTTTCATCACTAAGTTCACTATGATCAAAATGGTAAAAAACAAGAAAGCAAAAATATTCCTCACTTTTGTTTCAATATTTATACTTGTAGCTTTGCTTTTTTTTTATGGCAATTATGGGACAGGAACAGTGTTTAAAACAGGGAAGGGAGAATTGCAGCTGGAAACATTAAAAATATACCAGCAGGCCGAGAAAGCAATGCTTTACATTGACTTGGCTGCAAAATATTCTGCAGAAAAAACCATAAATGATTTAGATAAAGAACTTCCAAAAGACACAACAAAAAAAGAGATTTATGCTTTATTTTCTGATAAATTTAATAATTACATGGATGAATACATAGAAAAATATAAAGATGAAGAACTTGAGAAAGATGGCGAGATAATAATACCAAAGAACAATTATGACTTATTGTTCAAAGAAAGCCGCTTGATTGGAATAGCAACACAAAACATAAAGATAAACAAGGAAAACATAAACTATTCTGTAAAACCATCTTTTAAAATAGAATTTAAATATGATCTATTTGAAAATTATGAACAACTTACTGAAAGAGCAGATACTGATGAAGAAATTAATTCTCAGGAACATCAAACAACAAAAGTAGAAGATTGGAATAGCTTGCCAGATGATCAGCTTGAATCTAAAATAAGAGCAGCTGCATCACAATATAACATTCCTCAACACATCGCATTAGGTATCGCAATGCAAGAAAGCAGTATGAATCATTATTATCCTGATGGCAGTGTAAAAATGTCAAATGCTAACTGTATAGGCCTTATGCAAGTTCAGCTTGATAGTCGCGACGGAACTTATAATAGTGTGTGTAGTATGAGTAAAGAGGAGTTAAAAGATATAAACAAAAATATTGATTGTGGAATGAAAATACTCAAAGGTAAGTACAATATGGTTTGTGATTCGAATAACAATCCTTTAATAAGGCGATATATAGACATGTCAGAATATGAATTAAAGATAAGGGAATGGTGCAAAATTGATGAACATTTAAAGAATTATCTTGAGTATGATGGAGATTGCGATAAGATGGCAATAAGGGCTTATAATGGATTAGGGTGTGCTGAAAATGCAGATGTTATTTATGTAGAAAGAGTATTAACCCATGCTGCAAAATACAAATAAATTCAAAACAAAAAAAATAAACAAATCCATTTAATTGCTGCTTTGCTTTTTGTAATCTTTCTAAAAAATTTAGTTAATTAAAACTTAAAATAATATTTCCAAAACCTAAAAATATATATAAAAGCTATGGATTCCTTTTAATGAACATGATAAAGATGCCCTATGATGAAATTCTTGAAAAGATAAAGCAGAAATCAGACCTCAGCGAGCAGGAAATAAAAGACAAAATTGATGCAAAGCTTAAGCAGCTTTCCGGATTAATAAGCAAAGAAGGAGCTGCCCATATACTTGCAAACGAACTTGGCATAAAGCTTTTTGATTCCTTAGGAGGAAAGCTCCAGATAAAAAATATATTGTCAGGAATGAGAAGCGTTGAGGTTGTTGGAAGAGTTACAAGGGTTTTTGAATTAAGGGAATTTAACTCTAACGGAAGACAGGGCAAGGTTGCTTCTATGATAATAGGGGATGAGACAGGAACAATAAGAGTTGCCATGTGGGGAGAGCAGGCAGACAAAATAAATGAAATAAAAGAAGGAGATATTGTCAAGATAATAAGCGGATATGTGAGGGAGAACAGAAACAAAGAAAAAGAAATACACATGAACAACATGGGCAGAATAGTTGTGAATCCAGAAGGTGTGACAGTAAAAGAGGTTAAGCGAACAACAACCAGCAACAGAAAAAAAATAAAAGACCTAACAGAAGATGATTCAAATGCTGAAATCCTAGGAACAATAGTTCAGGTTTTTGACCCAAGATTTTTTGAGGTATGCCCTCAATGCGGAAAAAGAGCTAGGAATGATGGAGAAGGATTTTTATGCGAAACTCATGGTAATGTAAAGCCTTCATATTCATTTGTTCTTAATATATTCCTTGACGACGGAACAGACAATATAAGAGCAGTATTCTTCAGAGACCAGGCTCTAAAGTTATTAAACAAAACCCAGGAGCAGATGGTTGAGTACAAGGATAACCCAGAAAAATTTGAGGATATAAAAACAGAGCTTTTAGGCAATATAATAAAGATTATCGGAAGAACAACAAAAAATGAGATGTTTAACAGGCTTGAGATTGTCAGCCAGATGGTTTTTATCAATCCTAATCCAGAAGAAGAAATAAAAAAGCTGAACAAAGAGATGGAAAGCGTTAAAGAAGAAAACGTAGAATAAATAAAAAATGATGTTCTCAACACATCTTGCATGTGGTTTAATGTCCGCCGTATTCTTTTCACAATATCTTGATATTAAAAGCAAAGCAGTTTTCTTTGCAGTTGTTCTTATTTCATCAATTTTGCCAGATGTTGATATGTACAATTCAAAAATAGGAAAAAAAATAAAGCCATTATCATTTTTTTTGAATATTTTTTTCGGTCACCGCAAGATATTCCATTCACTGCTTTTTGCTTTTATTGTTTGTTTTTTAATATCTTTTTTTAATATGGAAATAGGCTTAGCCTTTTTTATAGGATATGCATCACATCTTCTTATAGACTCATTAACCCCTGGAGGAACAATGCCTCTTTATCCTTTATCAAAAAGAAAAATAAAGGGATTTATAGACACATATTCTTTTTCTGATTACGCACTTTTTGTTTTGTTTATGATTTTATTTATTTATCTGCTGCTATAACCATTGGACACTGGACATCAGCGCATAATATATTTAAAGAAAACTATTCTTAATTGTTATATTGCTTCAACTTCCTGTTGGGCTTTTTATTTAAGGCTAGGGAAGTTTTTGAAATAAGATGCGAAGAGCAATGGAGGCGATAAAAATGAACCAGGAAAATATACCTGAAAAGAAGTTTAGTACCGGCGTTATAAGCGCCACAATCTGGAAAAACAAGGGAATAGGCAGAAACGGAAACCCTGTTGATTTCAGAACAGTGTCTTTGCAGAGAAGATACAAAGACAGTAATGACGAATGGAAATCAACGAATTCTTTAAGGACCAATGACCTTCCAAAGGCATCATTAGTGCTTGACAAGGCATACGAATACCTTGTTCTCAGGGAGGAAGGACACGACAGCGAGAATATTGAAATTGAGAAGGTTGAATAAACCTTCTCGAAATAATTTCAGAAAAAATTCAACAAACTATTTAAAGAATAAGATTCATTTTAACTAAGGGGTTGATAATATGAAACTAGAAGAACAAAAAAAATCAGAAGAAGAAAATCTTAATGAAGAACAAGAGAAAAAAATTATTGTTAAAAAAACAAAAAAAGAGGAAAAGAAAGAACTTACTGTGCAGGACCTTCCGGGTGTGGGAGCTGCAACAGCTGAAAAGCTTGTTGATTCAGGCTATGGCAATATAATGTCTATTGCGGTTGCATCTCCTGGAGAGCTTGTTGATACAGCAGGAGTTTCAGAAGCTGCTGCAAGGAAGATGATAAACTTTGCAAGAAACCAGCTTGATATGGGATTTGAGTCAGGAGAAGAGCTTCTTAAAAGAAGAAAAAGAGTGGATAAAATAAAGACCAGTTCAGAAGCCCTTGACAACCTTCTTGGTGGAGGATTTGAGACTTCTTCAATAACAGAATGCTTTGGTGAATATGGCTCTGGAAAAACACAGATTGGACATATTCTTGCTGTTAACTGCCAGAAACAGGATCCAGATGCAGTTGCTGTTTACATTGATACTGAAAATACATTCAGGCCTGAAAGAATTGCCCAGCTAGCAAAGGGTGCAGGATTAGAGCCTGAAAAGGTTTTAAAGAACATAAAGGTTGCTCGTGCTTATAACTCAGACCATCAAATGCTTTTGGCAGAAAAAGTTGAGGATTTGATAACCAAACAAAACCTTAAAGTTAGAGTTGTTATTGTTGATTCTCTTACTGCTCACTTCAGGGCAGAGTTTATTGGCCGCGGTACTTTAGCAGAAAGGCAACAAAAGCTAAATAAGCATATGCACATACTTCTTAAATTGGCAGACATGCACAATGTATGTGTTTATGTAACCAACCAGGTCATGGCCAAGCCGGATGTTTTCTTCGGAGATCCTACACAGGCAATTGGAGGCCATATTGTGGCCCACGCAAGCACCTTCAGAATTTATTTGAGAAAAGGAAAGAAAGGAAGCAGAGTTGCAAAGCTTGTTGACTCTCCAAACATGCCAGAAGGAGAAGCAGGGTTCTTTGTTACTGAGGGCGGCCTTAAGGAAATTTAATTTTTTTATTTTTTTTAAAAACATTTAAATAAAACACAAGCTAAGAATTCAAGATGGACCAGAAAAAGAAAAATTTAACAACCCTCTTGGGAGTTATATTTACTGTGATAGGTGTTATCTGGGCTGTTCCATCATTTCTGACTGAAAAATATCTTTTTGGCGCAATTGCTTCTGTTTTGGTTATAGTTGGCCTGGTTTTGTTGGCCATTGCATTCAGTGAGTAAAGAGGTTGAAAAATGGATGAAGAGATAAAACAATTGATTGAAAAACTTGAACAGAGAATTGAGGCTTTAGAAGGCCTGGTAGAAGAACTGCAGGGCGAAGTGGAAGAAATAAAGCAGGATGTTTATGAGGATGATGGAGGGCCAGAGGAAGAAAATTCTGATGATGAAGATAAACCAAATGAATTCAAGAATTAAACTTATTTAGTTCCTAGATCTTCAAAAAATCTTAAAAGATAACCATCTGGGTCTTTGATTAAGAATTCCTTGTTCCCAACTAATTCATTATCTTTTTTATACCAATTTTCTTTAGTCTTTACAAAAATAGAATAATTTTTTTCTTTTAATGATTTTAAAATTGGCTCAATACTTCTGACTTCTATTTGAAAGTTTATCCCTCTTCCAAAAGGATACTTTAATTCTCCAGTTTTCCAATGCCCGTTTGATTGCTCAATCATAATTTGGCTTCCCTGAAAAGAAAGAAATGCAAACCTTGGTTCTTCCCTTTGATACTCTATTTTAAATCCAATTGTTTTTGTATAAAATTCCAAGCTTTTTTCAAAGTTTGAAACACTTAATTCAGGGATTAGTTTATTGAATTTCATATTATGATTGTATTATGGTTTGTCAAAGTTTATATAATTATTGTTGATTTCAGTTACATTTAAATAATTCTTTTGGTATATGGCCTGTATGAGATGCTTTATTGCTTTTGAGATTCCTGAAGAGGCCAAACAGGCCTTTGCTCAGGCCCAGTCACAGCTTGACATTAACAATGGAAAGCTAAAACTAACAAAAGACTTTCATTTGACCTTAAAATTTCTAGGAGAGATTGATGAAAATAAAGCTGAAGAATTGAAAAGCAAATTAAATGAGATTAAATTTAATCCATTTGAAACTTCTTTAACAGATATTGGTTTTTTTCCTGATGAAAACTACATAAGGGTTATCTGGATTGGCCTCAATGACAGAGAAAACAAAATAAAAGATTTGCAAAAACAAATTGATGAAAAATTAAATGAGATTGGATTTAAAGAGGACAAGCGTTTTCATCCGCACATCACACTTGCGAGGGTTAAATTTACAAAAGATAAAGAAAATTTATTAAAAAATCTAAAGCAGATAAAATTCAATAAAAAACCATTTAAGGTTAATGAATTCAAACTGAAAAAAAGCACTTTAACGCAAGAAGGCCCATTGTACGAAGACATGGCTGTTTTTAAAGCATAATCCGAAATCTTTTTAAATAAATCCTTACCTCTATTGAATATTACCAAACGTCTTGCATGAGGTAATAAAAACTGCAAGTTTCTTTCTAAGGAAACTTTCACGAGGTAAAAAATGGCAGAAGAATCATTATTAGTCCCAACAGACCAGTATTTAAAAGCTGGAATACACATAGGAACCAAATTCAGGACAAAGTACATGGAGAAGTTTATTTACAAGAACAGGCCAGATGGTCTTTCCGTATTAAATCTCCAAAAGATAGATGAAAGAATAAAGATATGCGCTAACTTTCTTTCAAACTACAAGCCTGAAGAAATAGTAATTGTAAGCAGGAGAGAAAACGGATGGAAATCCATAAAGATGATGTCAAAGCTGACCGGAGTTAAAATCTTTGCCGGAAGATATCCTCCAGGCGTATTGACAAATACCTCTCTTGATAAGTTTATTGAAGCAAAAATAATCTTGGTCACAGACTCATGGCCTGACAGAAACGCAATAACAGATGCAATGGCAGTAGGAATTCCGGTTATAGCATTGTGCGATACAAACAATCAGTCAAATAACATTGACTTAGTTGTTCCGTGCAACAACAAGGGAAAGAAAAGCCTTGGCTTGTTTTTCTGGATTCTGACAAGAGAGTATATGAAAAAGACAGGAATGATAAAAAGTGATTCTGAATTCAAGGCAACAGTGGAAGACTTTACAGAAGAGTAATCTTATTTTTTAAATATTCCTTTTTCTTTTATTTCAAATCCTTGTTTTTTTCCTTTATATTCTTCAGGTTTTCTCACTAAAATCCATCTTCTGCTGTTATCTTTTTCAAGCTCAATAAGGCATTTGCTCCAGTTTTTCAGCATCTCCCCACCCACAACAGCTATCTGGCCGTTTTTCAAGTTATCATAAACCTGCTCTGTAAGGATGACTGGTATTCCCTGCCTTGATATTTCTGCAAGCTCACTTAACTGCAGGTCAATAGCTTTGTTTGCTTTGTAGGCATCGTCCTTTAACTTTAACCTGTAATAAATTCCTATAGTATCAACTATAATTAATGAAATCTTTCCTGTATTAACCATTTCTTTTATCTTGCTTACTTTCTCTGCCTGCTCTGCAAAGCTGTTCACTCTGAAAAGCATTATATTATGAAGAACATCATCAAAATCATCCCCGCAAAGCTGCTTCAACCTTTCTACAGAAAAACCCTTTTCAGTGTCAATAAATATTATTTTCTTGTTTTTTCTTGCCTGTTCTATTGCAGCAAGCATGGCCAGTGTTGTTTTTCCGCTTGCAGCAGGCCCGTATATTATATTGATAACAGGCTTATAACCATTGATAAGCTCATCAACAACCTCACATCCAGAACTTATCTTTTCTTCCATAACTTATTAGTCTTCAATTTTCTTTATATAGTTTTCTTATTTTAAATGAAAATCTTTTGGTATTTCAAAAAGCTTATAAATCCTTAAAATATGCTATTTTATGTAAGGCAGGTACTTAACTTACGGCCGGTTGGCTGAGGAAAGTCCACACACTTTCGTGGCCACTCTCGGAAGGGAGCTCCTGAGAAGGAGGGCGACCGCTCAGAAACGATACAACCACCATGGAGGATGATGCCAGCGAAGCTTTTCGTGAGAAAAGCGAGATAACCGGCAGACGTTCTTGGTGGAACTGGTGAAACGGCGAGTCCTGGTTTGTGCAAGTCTTTGACGCATAGTTGAATGTTAAGACAGTCTTTCCGCAAGGAGACTGACAGAATGTGGCTTATTCCTGCCTTACACTTTTTAGTAATCTTTTTATATGAATTAATCTTTACATGTTTAAAATGGCACGAAATGATAAAATAAATTTACCTTCAGGAGGAGGCGGACTTATAAGGTATTTTGACGAGTACAGAAGCAAGATAAGCTTTAAGCCAGGGCATATAATAATCTTGGTTGTAATAATCATAATAATAGAGATAATTCTTCATACATGGGGCAATAGTTTTTTAGGTTTACCATAAGGTGTTTTTATGTTTCCAGGAATGAATTCAAGAAAGGCAGCCCAGATGATGAAAAAAATGGGCATTCAGCAGGTTGAAATCCCGGCAACAGAGGTAATAATAAAAACACCTGAAAAAGAGATAGTAATAACAGAGCCCCAGGTAAGCAAAGTTAATATGATGGGGCAGGAAACCTTTCAGGTAGTAGGAGAGGCTAATGAAAGAGAGCTTTCATCAGAGCCAGAGATAAGCGATGAAGACATACAAACAGTTGCAGAACAGGCTAAGGTTTCAGAACAAGATGCAAAACAGGCAATCCTGGAAGCAAAAGGGGATCTTGCTGAAGCAATAATAAATTTACAGAAAGATTAATCACAAACTATTTATATTTCCAAGTCATATTTAATTCTATGGAACAGTTTCAACAAGAAATTGAAAACGCCAGACAAAAACTAAAAATAGCAGACCATATGATTTTTATGACCTATCCTCTTGTTAAAGATAACAGGCTTTTGCTTTCTGTTATACAAAATCTTTTTTTGTCGCTTTCAAGCTCTATGTCTGCAATATTATACTATGAAAGAATGTTTAAGAAAATACCTTCTTTTAATGATAATTTTGACGCTAAATTTACTGCTTTCAGGACAAATTGCGTTGAAAGGCTTAAAATTGATGAAAAATTTGTGAAAATGATTTCAGATATAAGAGATATAATAGTTGAACACAAAAAAAGCCCTGTTGAGTTTACAAGGCAAAACAAGTTTATTATATGTTCAGGCAGTTACCGAATGCGCACAATAACTGTGGATGAAATAAAAAAGTATATAAGTGAAACAAGGTTGTTTATTCAAGAGGCAAACAACATAGTGAGCAGAAATGGAAGAATCTTTGCGTAGGGCAGTGGAAGAATTGAAAAGGCAAGAACATCTTGTGTTTGTAAGCTTAAAGTACACAAGGACAGTTGATGTTCTGAAAAACATCTTAGAGAGAATGATAAATTCTTATTCTTTTGCCTTTAATGCCCTGCTTTTGTATGCAAAAGAGCAAAAGTTAATAACAGATTATCCTGAGAACAAAGCATTGAGATGCAACATGCTGAAGGAAATTTTTCCTGATGAAAAAAACCTTCATGCATACATTGACTATTACCTCAAGTTAAGAAAAATAATAAGGGCTGAATACAAAAAAAGGGAGGAATACAGAAGACATGTTACAATGACAGTGGTTGTTGACGGAGAAACAATAGAGGTTACAATGGACTCAGTTAGGGAAGATTATGAAAAATTAAGGGATTTTATAAAATATATAAGGGATTTTATCTTTGGAAAGCAAGAAGAAGAGTACTGATTCTACAGCAAGATTTATAAATTATCTGGGATTGCTTTATAGTATGGCGGCAGTGGTGTAGCCTGGTAGCATAAGAGACTGTGGATCTCTTGGGTCGAGTTCAAATCTCGGCTGCCGCCCTTTTAGTAACCTTTATATATCACCTATTTATCCTTTATTTAGAATAGCCCGAGTTCACATGAGCGCGCTTATAGGGTTCTATAAAGCTTATTCTCGGCTATTTAAACGGTTAAAATGGCAGAATTCAGACACATCGTAAGGATTGCAAACACTGATTTAGATGGAAACAGGAAAATAGCTGACGCTATGAGAAAAATAAAAGGGGTCAGTTTCTCATTTTCAAACATGATATGCAATTTCGTCGGTGTTGATAAAAACAAAAAAACAGGAAATCTCCTTGATTCTGAAATAAAGAAAATAGATGAGGCAGTAAGAAACCCAAAAAAATTCGGGGCCCCTTCATGGATTCTTAACAGAAGAAAAGACTATGAGACAGGAGAAGATATACACATTCTTGCTTCAGATTTAACCTTTGTTAAAGACAACGACATTAAGATGATGAAGAAAATAAAAAGCTACAAGGGAATGAGGCATGCTCGCGGCCTTACAGTAAGAGGGCAAAAAACAAGAGCAAACTTTAGAAGAAACAAAGGAAAGGTCACAGGAGTGCAAAAAAAGAAAGCAAAGTTAGGTAAGGTATAAAAATGGGTCTTCCAAGAAAACAAAGAAAAAAATATTCAACGCCTGTACATCCATGGCAAAAGGCCATGATAGAGGAAGATAGAAAGATTTTAGAGGAATACGGCCTTAAAAACAAAAAAGAGATATACAAAATGAGGTCTGTGTTAAAGGGATTTTCAGACCAGGCAAAACAGCTTATTGCTTCTAAAACTCCTCAGGCAGAAAAGGAAAGGGCTTCACTTTTAAAAAAGCTTCAAAAGATTGGTCTGATAAATAAGACAGGCACACTAGACAACATACTTGACCTTAATATTAATGATATAATGGACAGAAGACTGCAGACATTTGTTTACAAAAAAGGACTTGCAAGGTCAATAAATCAAGCAAGGCAATTTATTGTTCACGAACATATAACTGTAGGGGGAGCTAAAATAACAACTCCTTCATATTTTGTCAATGCTGATGAGGAGAACTCAATAGTTTTTGTTGCAAATTCCAAGCTTAATGATGAAGAGCATCCTGAAAGAGTGATATTAACCAAGAAAAAATCAAAAAAGACTGTAAAAAATGAGAGAAATGCAAAATAAAACAAGGAAAAAGCCTTATGACCACAAAAGGGTTGAAAAGGCAGGAGTAGTTCATATATACTCTTCTTATAATAATACAATAATCCATATTACAGACATAACTGGAACAGAGA
Organism: Candidatus Woesearchaeota archaeon; assembly: GCA_018399355.1. Taxonomy (GTDB): domain Archaea; phylum Nanobdellota; class Nanobdellia; order Woesearchaeales; family CG1-02-33-12; genus M55A3. The sequence continues at coordinate 23,504 of JAGYOA010000010.1, forward strand.
CAATAGCCAGGACATCCGGCGGTCAAATGGTTAAGTCAGACAGGCTTGAAAGCTCACCAACAGCTGCAATGATGGCTGCAAAAAAGGCAGCAGAAATAGCTATTGAAAGTGGGATAAATGCATTAGAAGTTAAGATAAAGGCGCCAGGAGGCCATAACGGTCCAAATAGTCCAGGACCTGGAGCTCAGGCAGCTGTAAGAACTTTGTCCAGGATGGGAATAAGAATAGGAAATATATCTGAGGTAACCCCTGTTCCTCATGACGGCTGCAGGAAAAAAGGCGGAAGAAGAGGAAGAAGGGTTTGAGGGGTGTGCTTAATGATAAAAATAGAGCTTTTAAATTCAAATAAAGAACAGAAAAAGATTTCATTTTTAATCAAAGGAATAGATTCATCTTTTGCAAACTCAATCAGAAGATGTGCTATAGAAGAAGTTCCAACTATGGCTATAGAAGATGTTGAATTCAGAAATAACAGTTCTGCGCTTTATGATGAGATAATAGCCCACAGACTTGGATTAATACCTTTAAAAACAGACTTAAAGTCATATAATCTGCCTGATAAGTGTAAGTGCGGAGGAAAAGGATGCGCCCAGTGCCAGCTTAAGCTTACATTAAAAACAAGAAGCCAGGGAACTGTTTATGCTTCAGAAATCAAGTCAAAAGATCCAAAGGTTAAGCCGGTTTATCCAAACACACAAATTGCAAAATTATTGAAAGGCCAAAAGCTTGAGTTTGAGGCAACAGCAATACTCGGCAGGGGAAAAGATCATGCAAAATGGTGTCCCGGACTGGTTTACTATAAAAAAATGCCTGTTGTTGAAATTAAAAAAGAATGCAAAAATCCAGAGGCAGTTGTTGAGCAATGCCCGCAAAACCTTTTTGAGATAAAAAACAACAAGCTTTCATTCAAAAAAGATGAAATTGATAAATGTCACTTATGCAATGCATGCGCAGATATATGCGATCCAAAACAAGCAATAACTGTTGAAAACAGCGATAATGAGTTTATATTTTATGTTGAATCATGGGGCCAATTAGAGCCAAATGAAATTATAGATGAATCATTAAAGATAATATCTGAAAAATCAAAAGAATTCACAGACGAGATGAAGAAGGCACCTGAGGCAAAATAAAGATTATGCGGGGGTGTCAGAGTCTGGTCAAATGAATACGGTTGAGGGCCGTATGCCTTAGTGGCTGCGCGGGTTCAAATCCCGTCTCCCGCATCAGAAAAAATGACAAAAATAACAGGACCAACAAACAAAAGTTTGAATGAGCTCATAACAGAATTGAGAAAGAGTTCAAATAGTCATAGCTCTAGCCTTTGGAGAAGAATTGCTGATGAGCTTTCAAGACCAACAAGGCAGAGAAGAGTTGTAAACCTTTCAAGCATAAACAGAAACACAAAAGACAACGAGAATATAATAGTTCCTGGGAAGGTACTTGCTACAGGAGAGCTTGATCATAAGGTCACAATTGCAGCCTGGCAGTTTTCAGGACAGGCTCTTGAAAAAATAAAAAAATCAAATTCAAAGGCAATTCTTATCAAAGAATTGATAAAAGAAAAGCCGGATGGAAAAGGAATAAGGATAATAGGTTAAAATGATAATTGATGCTGAAGATATGATATTGGGAAGGCTTGCAACATTTGTTGCAAAAAAAGCCCTTCTTGGAGAAAAAGTTGATATAGTAAACTGCGAAAAGGCAGTTATCACAGGAGGAAAAAAATATATTTTCAATGATTACAAGCAGAAAAACGAAAGGGGAACAAGGCCTACAAAGGGTCCGTTCACTCCTAAAATGCCTGACCGCTTTGTAAGAAGGACCATCAGGGGAATGCTTCCATACAAGCAGGAAAAAGGAGAAAAAGCATTTAAAAGAATAATGTGTTACATAGGCGTACCTGATGATTTTAAAGACAAGAAAATAGAAAAAATACAGAGCTGCAGTATTTTAAAATTAGGAAACCTTAAATATCAATATATTGATAGCATATGCAAGTCTATGAAGGAGAGAAAATGAAAGTAATTCAAACTTCAGGAAAAAGAAAAAGGGCAATTGCAAGGGCAAGCCTAAAACAAGGAAAGGGAGTTGTAAAAATAAACAACCTTAACCTTGATTCATTTCAGCCTAATTTTGCAAAAATGAAAATAAAAGAGCCATTGATTATTGCAGGGGATACTGCAAACAAGGTTGATATACAAATTAATGTTAATGGCGGAGGCATAGTGAGCCAGGCAGAGGCATCAAGGCTTGCTATTGCAAGAGCATTAGTTGAATATTCAAAAGGAGACAAGCTTAAAGAGGAATTTTTAGATTATGATAGGCATTTGCTGGTTGCTGATACAAGAAGAAAAGAAGCTTCAAAGCCAAACAGGCATGGACAGGCCAGAGCAAAAAGGCAGAAGAGTTATAGGTGATTGAAAAATGATAATTCCAATAAGATGCTGGAGCTGCGGAAAACCTGTTGCCCATTTATGGGAAGAATACCAGGAAAGGGTTAACAAGGGAGAGGACAAGAAGAAAGTCATGGATGAGCTTGGCCTAGAAAGATACTGCTGCAGAGCATTGTTTTTGGGCCATGTTGATTTGATTGACACAGTTTCAAGATTCAAGAAAAATTAGTTCTTTTTTTGTTTTTATAGTAAAAATTTATATATTATCTCTTTTTTGTTGACTTAGAGTTAATATTT
>JAGYOA010000011.1 GCA_018399355.1 Candidatus Woesearchaeota archaeon
ACTGTGGTTTTGGCGTTCTTCTTTTATTTGTTTTAGCAGTTCTTCAGAATAATACCTGGGCCTAAATGTTATGTTTGCAGTGCAGCCAATGCCCGTGTTTATTGTTGGGTATTTAATCTTCATGGTTTAATTCTAATATAAAAAGATATTGAAATAGAATATAATTATTCGAGAAGTTTGCTTATTGACTTTCTTTGATTAAGATTAGTTATAACTTCTGCAAAATACCCTGAAACAGAAACTTCATGATACCATAGATTATCTTTTTTGAATTCATCACTATGATAAACAACATTAGTTCCTATGACTCCATCTACAATCCCTTCTTTATATGCATTTTTTATCCTTTCTACGGCTTTTCCGTTGAACAAAGGCAGACTGCATGCAGCATAGATCTTTTCAGCTCCTCTTGATTTTGAAGATTCAAGAAGTTTGACTAATGTTCCTGCAGTATCAATTATATCATCAATAACAAGAACATTTTTTTGTTTTACATCACCTAAAATATCTATATTTTTTATATTGTTTGCTGAACTGTAATCCCTTCTTTTATAGCCAATAGCCAAGTCAGCATTTAACATCTTGGCATAATACTCTGCTCTTGGCGCTCCTCCTGCATCAGGCGACATCACAACCATATTTTCAAGCTTGATATTTTTCTTTACATAATTAATTATATTTTTTGAAGCACGGAGATTTTCAAATTTAGCCTTCCTGAAAAAACCTGCAATTGCCTCATTATGCACGTCTAATGTCAAGACTTGATTGACATTTAAATCTTCAATCTCCCTTGATATAGTTGATGCACTGATTCCCTCTCTTCCTTTTTGCTTGTCCTGTCTTGCATAAGGGAAAACAGGTAAAACAACTGTTATATGGTCTGGGTCACTTCTCCAGGCAGCATCAATTGCTGCTTTCAGAGCACCTACATTATCATAAACAGAATATTTTTTACCATTTCTCATAACTGGATTTTGAATATCTTGGAATACATACAAATCAATTCCTCTTACACTGTTCTTTATAACATGCTTTATTTCGCTGTCTTCAAATATAACCTAATTAGATTTGATGAAAATTGGCCTAATATGTCTTAGCTCTTTAGTTTTCATTTTTGATTTGATTTTTTTCATTACTTTTTCTGCAAAGTATTTGCCTCCTTCACAGCAAAGAATTCCTAATTTTCCTCTTGTTTCATTAATCATCTTGAATTTATCCCTAAATTTAAATATTTCAAAAAAGATTTAAAAATATTTGTAGTATCTAAACTATTCAATAAAGAAAACAAATAAATACAAGTAGTTTTAAATAAAAAATATGAAAGTAGGTGTTTTTGGAGCGGCCAAGACAGTCACAGGCTCCTGTTATGGAATAGAAGTGGGAAAAAAGAGGATATTAGTTGACTGCGGACTTTTTCAGGGAGGCAAAAGCATAACAAAACTTAATTATGAGGATTTTCCATTTAATGCAAAATCTTATTCTGCTGTTCTTTTAACCCATGCTCATCTTGATCACTGCGGAAGAATTCCAAAGCTTATCAATGCAGGTTTTAAGGGAGAGATTTATTGCACTTCAGCAACAAAAGATATATCCAGGATAGTTTTGCTTGACTCTGCAAAAATCAACAAGCATGACACAGAACTTGAAAATAAGAGAAGAGCAAGATTAGGACTTCCATTGAGAAAACCAATATACACAGAACAAGATGTAAGGAAATCAATGGCCTTTTTCAAGACAATAGTTTATGAAAAACAGATTGATTTGGGCAGTGGAATAAAAGCAACTTTCCATGATGCAGGACATATCCTTGGCTCAGCGATAATAGAGTTAAATATAACTGAGAACGGAAAGCAGAAAACAATTATTTTTTCAGGAGATCTCGGACAGAATGGAGACCCAATAATAAGAGATGTAACCCACTTAAATAAAGCAGATTATGTTTTTATTGAATCAACTTATGGAGACAGGCTGCACTCTCCTGTTGAAAAAAGAAAGCAAAAGCTTCTTGAGATAATTCTTGAGGCGTATGAAAATCATGGAAAGGTTCTTATTCCGTCGTTTGCAGTGGAGAGAACTCAGGAAATACTTTATGATTTAAATGAGCTTGCTGAAAAAAACCTTATACCCAGAATAAAGGTTTATGTTGACACTCCAATGGGCATAAAAGTTACAGAGGTTTTCAAGAGACATTATGCGCTTTACAATGAAAAAATAAAAGACCTTATAAAATCAGGAGATAATCCATTTAGCTTTCCTGGGCTGGAGTTCACTGAAAAAGTTTATGACTCAATGAAGCTTAATAATGTTAAAGAGCCGTGCATAATAATCGCAGGAAGCGGAATGTGCACCGGCGGCAGGATAAAACATCATATAAAGCACAACATATGGAATCCAAGAAACACAATGCTTTTCGTTGGTTACCAGGCAGAGGGAACTTTAGGATATCACATAAAAAGAGGTGAAAAGATAATAAGGCTTCTTGGAACAAGCGTTGCTGTAAGGGCAAAAATACAGTCAATTGACAGCTTTTCTGCGCATGCTGACTACGGCGGGCTTTTGACATGGCTTAAGTTCTTTAACCCAAAACCAAAAAAGGTTTTTATTGTCCACGGCGAGCAAAAATCAATGGAAAGTTTTGAGAAAAAAGTCAACAATTTAGGAATTAAAACAAAAATTCCTGAAATGAATGAGAAAATAACTATTTAGTTTCTATTATTTTTAATATTTCATCTTTCATGCTTGTTTTTATCATAGAGTCATGGCTCGAAACAACCTGCGCAGCAACATACGAAGCTATTCTTCCTGCTTTTCTGACATCAAGATTTTTTGATAACCCATAAAGAAAAGCTCCGGCATAAGCATCTCCAGCTCCTGTTGTGTTTACAGCATTAACCTTAAATCCCTTTATCTCATAAAGTCCATGCTCATCCATAACAAAACTTCCTTTTTCTCCAATCTTTACAACTGCAATCTTGCAGAATTTTTTTATGTCTTTTATGGCTTGAACTGGTTTTTTTCCTGTTAATGCCTCTGCCTCTAATTCATTGACAAAAACAATATCTGCGTAGTTGGCTAGTATGTCCTGAATTTTTTTCCTGTGCCTATTTATTAAGGAGGGGTCTGCCAAATCAATTGAAATTAATATATTATTTTTTTTTGCATGGCTCATTGCATAAAATACTGCTTCTGACTGCTTTTCACCATCTAATTGATATGCTTCAATATGAAGTATTTTGGAATTTTTTATATCTTCAAGGTTTATATTGCTTTTTGTTAGACGCATCCCTGCCCCTAAGCAGGTGGCCATTGTCCTTTCAGCATCCGGCGTTACCATAACAACGCATGTTCCTTGTATTTCATTGCATGAACTGAATCTTGGAATGATTCCAACTTCCTCAACAAGCTTTTTGTAAGTTATTGAATTTTCATCATTGCCTATCATTCCTATAAAAAGGGATGTTCCTCCAAGGCTGCATACACTTGCAAGAGTGTTAGGAACGCTTCCGCCGGCAGAATCCTTTACAAAACTGTTATCAAGCATAGAGAGTATCTTTTTGCTCTGCTCTATATTTACAAGGTTCATATTGTTTCTGATTAGATTGCTCTTTATTATAAAATCCTCATCTACTTCAACAACCTTATCAAGAAGGGGATATCCAATGCCAACAACATCATATTCCATTTTAAAAATAAAATCACAGGAATTTATCACATATATTTTATGTAAAAAACTGCGGTGTTTTTATGCTCTCTTTATTTTTTGTTTATTTTTATCTTAGTGATTTATGATTATTTATAACTATTTCTATTTATTCACATGGGTTATGGAATAAAGAAAATTCATTACTCGTGATGATTTCCTAATTAAAATAAGTGTACTTATTTGCTGAAAAAGATATTTTTTATTATATTTTTTATAAAATATATTTTTAAATAGATACATTTATATACTTGAACCCCTTACTGAATAATAGCTGGTTGAAACCAGTAAAAATGTTACGGAGGTGACGGAGATGACAGATATATTTGATAAGAATGCAGAAACAAGCAGAGTAAGAGGAATTAGATTTTATACAGACGACATTTACAATTATAGGGACTGGAACCTATAACATGATTGGTATTATGGGTATTTTTAAACCATAATTCATTGAAACTGGTTTAATTGTTGGTATATAAAACAATTGATTGAAGGTATGCCTTTCAAGCAACCTACAACTTATTAACCCCAACAATTATTCCTTTTAATTCTTTTTTAAACATTTAAATGTTCCAATGTATTGTCGAAAACAAAACAGAAGATAAAAATCAGGGTAAATGCTTAGTTTTTGAGAAGAGAATATAAGTTTAATAAAACGCCGGGACTGGGACTTTCAAAGCGCTTGCAACTTTGGCTTTAATCTGATGCTCACATTTTTGCGAGCTTCAGCGAGCTCGTCCAACTTTATGTTGGACCTGCGTGCCAGCTTAGCAAGAAGCTGTTTGAACCCAGATATCCTTTCGGAAACTGGCTCTCAAGGCCAGCGCAATACCGAGTTATGCGATCCCGGCGTAAAACAGAGAACAAGACATTAATTTAAAAAACTTTTGATAAATTCTGGTATTTTGTTTTTTAAGACTTTCGAAATCATTTAAAAGAAATTTTTATTTTAATGAATAGAAATCTTTTTAAGTTTTTTGCATAAATCGAAAGGTTTATATATGATGACCCAGATTTATTTAAAAATATTGGTATTATAATTCAATTTTAACTTTAAAGTGTTGAAGATTGGGGGTGTTTTTTATGCCAAGCTATATAAAAAAATGTCCTGAGTGTGGTAGCATAAACCTGTTTTGGAATAAAGACAGGGGAGAAATAATTTGCCGTGACTGCGGTCTTGTTATAGAAGACAAGATGGTTGACTTCACGCAGGAATGGCACGATTTTGACAGCGAGACCGGAGAAAAAAGAAGAAGGTCCGGGGCTCCTATGACTTACACTCAGTATGACCAGGGTTTAGGAACTGATATTGGAAGAAAAGCTGACTTAAGCGGCTTGGGAGCCAAGGATAGAAATAAGTTTTTCAGATTAAGAAAATGGCAGTATCGTATTTCAACTGCTATTGAAAGGAATTTAAAGCTTGCTCTTGCAGAGTTGAAAAGAGTTGCATCTTACCTCAAGCTTCCAGGAAGTGTTGAAGAAGAAGCTGCAAGGGTTTACACCATGGCAGTTCAGAAAGGACTTGTCAGAGGGCGTTCTATGGAATCTGTTGTTGCAGGAGCACTTTATGCTGCATGCAGAAGACATGAAGTTCCCAGGACATTGGATGAGCTTTCAGAGGCAAGCGGAATAGAGAAAAAAGAAATAGGAAGAACTTACCGCTTTGTGACAAGAGAGCTGGGAATTACAATATTTCCAAGCAATCCTGCCGATTACATAGCAAGATTTTCCTCAGCATTAAAACTTTCAGCTGAGACACAGTCAAATTCTATTGAGATACTTGAAAAAGCTCAGAAAGTGGAGCTTACCTCAGGAAGAGGTCCTACAGGAATCGCAGCAGCTGCATTATATGTTTCAGCATTATTGCACGGAGAGAAAAGGACACAAAGAGAAGTTGCAGATGTTGCAGGGGTTACAGAAGTTACAATAAGAAACAGATACAAGGAATTGCTTGAAAAGCTTAAGCTTGAGAAAGAAATAAAAAAGCTCAAGAAGAAGAAATCCTAAAATCTGAATAAAACTTTTTCAAAATTCTTTATTTTTTTGTTTTTTATCTTTATTCCTTCTTTTTCAAGGAGTTTTATCTTTTTTCTTACACCTCCACCATATCCTCCAATAAATCCGGTTGAGTTAACAACTCTATGGCAAGGTATTATTATTGGCTTTTTGTTGTTATGCAGCGCTGTTCCAACTGCTCTGTATGCTTTTGTGTTAAGCTTTTCAGCTATTATCTTGTATGTTGTTATTTTACCCTTTGGTATTTTTTTTGTTAAATGTAAAACCTTTTCGCTGAAATTCATTTTAACAAATTTAATATCTTGTTCAGATTTTTCTTGCTCATGTCTTTTTTATAATCAATTGCATAACCTATGACTTCATGTTTCTTTATTTTAATTCCTTTCTTTCTGAGCAATTGTTCCATTGATGTTGAGGTTATAAACTGGCAGAACTGGGTTACATTTTTCGGTTTTTTTGTTTTCCTGCACCTTTCAAAATCAATCATAATTGGCTTTTTGTCAACTATTATGTGTTTTAAGGGGTGGTGCATCTCTTCTTTGTCAAGATTCATCTTATCCATCTTGTAAAGCTGCATGAAGACATCCTTTAATATTCTGATAATATCCTTTTTTTTGTTTTTTTCAATGAAATCAACTATAAATTCGCCTTTAACAAAATTGTAAACAAAGTAACCTTGCCCTGAAAATAATAGCTTGGGCCCAATATTTTTTTCATTAAGCTTTTTTATCCATTTGGTTTCGTTTTCAATTCTTCCTTTTGCCTTGCTTTCAGGCAGCTTTGTCTTTACAACAACATCTTTTTTGTTGAGATTTGCCCTGTATAAAAGGCCGCGGTGACCCTTTGCAAATATTTTTATGTTTTTAAGGCCCTTTTTTCTTAAACTCTCAAGAACCTCAGACCTTTTTATTGAGTAAACAAAAAGAGTTTCAAATGAAATCTTTTCTTGGTCTATTATCTTAAAGTTAAAACCTTTTTCTGTTATTATCTCATCAATCTTTTCCTTGTTTGTAAGTGAGCTGAAAACAATGAGAACCTTTCCATCTTTCTTTAGGTAGTTTTCGGTTTGTGAAAGGAATTCCTCAAGTGTTTCATGGCCTTTTACTCCCCCATATATTGTTTTGTCTTTTATTCCCTGATCTTTTGGAAGGTAAGGAGGATTAAATACAATCAAATCAAATTTTGGCTTTTTCAGAAGAAAGTTTCTTATTTTTTTATTCTTTATATTTTTAATTTCCCTTGGTTTATCAAAAAAGCTGAACAAATCGCTCTTGAAGACAAAAATATTTTTTATGCCTGTGTTTTCAATGTTTTTCTGAGTCTTTTTTAATGATTCATTACTTATATCAACAGCAATAACAAATTCAGCTTTCCTAGATGCAGCTATAGCCTGTATTCCCGAGCCAGTGCCCATATCAAGAACATTATTTCTGGAATATTTTTTTACGTGCTTTTCAAGCAGCAAAGAATCCTCCATTGGTTCATAAACTTCAAACATAGAAATATAAAAAAAGAATTGATTATTAAAACTTTTTGATTAATAAAAATAAAAAAATAAAGAGAATTTATCGTCTTCTCTTTTTAACAGGCTTCTTTTTTGCTTTTTTCTTTACTGCCTTCTTTTTTACTGCCTTTTTCTTTTTAGCCTTCTTTTTTCTCTTTTTTCCGCCGCGGGCCATCTTTGCCCTTGAGACATCTCCTCTCTTGTCTATGAAGTAGAGATATCCTGATTGTTTTTTAACACCTACTTTCTGGACTTTTTCTTTTTTCTTTTTTCCTTTCTTTCTTCCACCGCGGGACATCTCGACTCTTGAGACATCTCCATTCTTGTCTATATAGTAAAGATATCCGTCTTCCTTGCAGATACCTACTTTTGCTACTTTTTCTGCCATTTTTTTACCTCCTTTTTTGTTTAAAAATACCCTCCAAAACCCAAAGGGATAAATGGATTATTGACGAGGTAGTATTTAAATCTTGCTATTTTTATGACGGAGCCTAGACGGAAAAACCAAGAAAAAGGTATACTGATTTAGTTATCTACCTTTTTTTTCAAACAATTCATCTATAGATTGTATGTATTCCTTGACCCTGGCCAGTATTTCAGGTATAAGGGACTCTTCTATTTTTTTGCAGAATATCTCCTGGATTTTAAAGAATTCGCTTATGCGGTACTGGCTGCTGACTTTCTCAACAATGAAAAGATTTCTCATCCTTCTGATTTGCCTTCTTATATTGGATGAGGCTATTCCTGATAATGGCAGCTTGTGTTTTTTTCTTGTTTTAATGACTTTTTCTTTTATTTCTTCAGAGCTTAAAGTCTTTTTCTGTTTTTTTGCTTCAAGCAGAACATAAAGAACATCAACAACAACATCGCGAGAGTCTCCTGGCTGCAGCAATCCTATGCTTAGACATAGCTTTCTTACCAACTCCCTTTTTTTAAGGCTTTGGGGCCTTTCATACTTCCTTAAGGTTATCTCTGCAAGTGGAATGTCTTTGGATATATTTTTCATGATTAAAAGATTTAAGTTTAAGGTTATATTTATAATTTTTGTTTAAAGAAGTTTATTTTAAGATACATCCGCACTTAACGCATATATGAACGCCTTCTTTCTCATTGAAGTTGGTGTTCACTCCATAATCTAAAACAGAGCCGCAATTTGGGCATTTTGGTTCCAAAAACTCCATAGAGTTGAATAGATTAAGTTCTTCCAAGAGATATCCCACATTATATTCCTGTGTTTTTATGTATTTAAACTTTTCGGATATTCGTAAATTACTTTAAAATTAGGGATTTGTTTGAATTCCATGGGGTAATAGCAGTCATGGTGTGTAACTTGAGGATTATTCTTGAGAAAGTCCAGTTTGCATATAGAATCTAATTTACCATTGTAAATAAGCTCGCCTTCCTTAGAAAAATCTTTTTCAAAATTAGATGCAATGACATCTTCAATGTAAATTCCTAATTTTTTTAATTCGTTTTCTTTTGTCAACAAAGAATATCTTACTCCATCTAAGTCATTATATGTTAATATTGTTACTTCAGCTAATCCTTTTTTTGTTTTTATCTGGCCTTTTTTTAAATAAGATTCTACTGTTCTGCTTATAATATCCTTTTTTAATGTGACATTACCCATTATCTGTTTTGCTTTTTCATATGGAAAACCTTTCATTACACAGGCCATCATTGAAAGATAAAAATTTTTTTTGTTTATATTCCTTGCATTGGCACTGAAGTTTTTTATAAAATAAGGTAAATTAAAATGATTATATTTTATTGCTTGTTTTGCTAATATAAACCCTGTATGCTGCCTTATAAAAGTGCCGTCAAAATCAAAACTAATTTTATTTTCTAAATTCATTTTAATCAACTGAAATATCTGTTTAGATTGCTTTGGTCAAGGTTCTTTATTAAATCTTCTTTTTCAAATCCCAGGACCTTGAAAATTCCCTCAACAGAGGGTATAACCTGGTTGTTAATATAATATTCAGGGTCATATTCTTCCTGGCTTACCTCTTCAGGCATTTTTGCTCTATCTCTTATTCTCTCTTTTTCCCTGCCTTTTGTTACAACATACTTTATCACTGAGCCAGGGCCAACTGGAATATCTTTTTCAATCATTCTCTGAGCAACAGCAACATGAGGGCCGAAAGAGTCATATTCGCTTATATTTTTCTGCAACTGTGTGGCTATTGTCACCTTTTCAACCGGAATTTCATTTTTCTTCAGGCTTTCAATAACATCTTTCACATAGTCAAAGGCTTTTTTAGGGTCTCCCTGTTTTAATGTTATGTCCAACACCTTTTTCTGTGTTTCCTTTGCAACAATAGACAAGTTTCTTCTTATTGTCTCAAATCCTTTTATTATTATACTTCCTTCCTCTGAAAGAAGCGCGTATTTCTTTTTTGCCCCATAGTCTTTTTCTTTTGCTGAAACAAATATCCCTCTTGGATAAAATCCCTGGTATTCAAGTTCCATAAGGCCCGGAAGATCTGTGTTTACAGACTCAACAAACTTTTTAGATTCTGACTTGTCTTTCCCGTCAAGGGTTAAAAATATGGAATCTGTGTCAGAGTATAAGACATTGAATTTCTTTTTTTGCGCATCATCTATAACTTTTTTTATGTAATATCTTCCGTAGGCAGTTATACTTTTCGCGCTTTCTATTGAGTACCACCTTGCTCCAAAAAATCCAAGGTAGCCGTACATTGCATTTGCTATTGTTTTCAGGGCATATGCCCTGGCATTGAATATCTTGAGCTTATCCTTTTCTACATTCTTCATTATCTGCTTTACCCTCATTCTTCTTGTGATGATTGCCTCAAGAACAGTAGGTATGAATCCCTTCTTTTTTGAGCAGAACCAATACTCATCAAAGCCAGGAACATGCTGTTTTTCCCTGCAGCAATCACACTTAAATGTGCTTGGAGATATATTATGAGAGGTTATTATGCTCGGATACAGGCTCCTGAAGTCAAATATTACTATATCTTTGTATAATCCAGGATTTGGCTTGAATACAAATGCCCCAGTATAGGTGTTTTTTCTTCTTTCTCTTATTTCATCATAGCTTGGCTTGTTTGGAACAATTTCTTTCATTGAACTTGCCTGTTTAATTAAATACCACTCAACAAGCTGCGAAAAGCTCATCCTGGTTATAGTTGACATCGGAAGCCCAATAATCTTTACAATCTCAGTTATGCTGGGTATAAGCTCTTTGCAAAGCCTGAATGTAAGCTGAGAATCTCGAAGGTTGTATTCGCAGAATTTTTCAAGGTCTTTTGTGTTATTGTCCCATGCATATGCAAGTCCGTCAATATCAACATCCAGCTTTTCTTCCTGAAGAATCTCATTTGCAACAGAATTAAGGTCATAACTGTCTGTTTCAAGTGTTGTTGACATAGTCCTTTTAATGAACTTAAAAATGTCAATGTGGGCTATTCCTGTGATATGAGCTGTTGTTACTCCTCTTCTGTTGATGTTGACATTGCTGCAATCAAGGCATATATCAAGCTTTATTTTGTATTTATTTGCCCTTTCTTCTATGTAAGGAAAATCAAACCCGTCTGAGAAATATCCTGTTATTATGTCAGGATTATAGTTTTCTATTGTTTCCTTGAATTTTGTTATTAATTCAACCTCACTTTCAACAAATTCAATATACTTATGGTCTGTTTTAAAGCGCTTCCATGTTATTACTTTCTTGAAATTATCACCAAAAAAACTGACCATAACAATTGGGTCTTTTTTTGCATCTATGTTTTTCCCCCTTGGATTATATGTTTCTATGTCAAATGCAAGGATTCTTGGGTTTTCAAGAACATCGTCTGCAGTGTTTTCAACGCTTTCTGCCTTGATTACAAAAACCTTTGATTTCTTTTTTATGAATTCTCCATTTGCCTTGCATAATGTAAGAGGAATTATATCTTTGTCTATGAGATACTTTCTTGAAAATGAAAGATCATACTCATAAGTATCAATACCTTTGTTTTTTACTTCCCTCCTTAGTTCAAATATATCCCCTGGCAGCCTTGTAAATACCTTTATTACATTAACTGTTCTGCCAAAGAGCTTCATCTCTTTCGTTTCTGTTTTTGTAACAGTTATTGTTTCATTATCTTTTTTTATTGATATGTTTTCTATTTTTTCTCTTGATTTTTCCAGTTCTTGTTTTTTTGGAACAGCCAGAAAATAAGGCTGAAATGTATCATCCTGCACACAGACTTGTTTTCCGTCAGCTGTCCTTCCGAAAAGACTTACAACTGGCTTGTTGTTTTCAACACCATGGTTGATTTCAATCGGGTAAAAGGCTATTTCTGGCATATTTTATGTAAATAAGAGAGATATATAAATTTTGTGACTATACACTAGTTACTTTTTGATTTTGCATCTTCACATAATTCAATAAATTTAAATAATACTCTTATTTAATTTTTTAAATGGTTTATGATTTAATTGTAATTGGACAGGGTCCGGCAGGCCTCTCAGCAGGAATATATGCATCAAGATATAAGATTAATGCGCTCATTATAGGTGAAGAGCCGGGCGGAACAGCAACGCATGCTTACAAGATAGAAAATTATCCTGGGTTCAGCTCTATATCTGGTTTGGATTTAATGAAAAAATTTAGGGAGCAGATAACTGATTCTGTTGAGATAAAACAGGAAAAGGTTATTGAGTTAAAGAAAGAGGATTTGTTTATTGTTACAACAGATAAAGAGATTTACAAATCAAAAGCAGTTATTGTTGCGGCAGGAACAAAAAGAAGAGAGCTTAACATTCCTGGAGAGCACGAATTTTTAGGCAAGGGAGTCAGTTATTGCGCAACATGTGATGCGATGTTCTTTAAGGACAAAAGAGTTGCGGTTGTCGGAGGAAATGATGCGGCTGCAATGTCTGCAATGCTTGTTTCAGAGTATGCCAGCGAGGTTTTTATAATCTATAGAAAGGAAAAAATAAGGGCAGAGCCTAAAAAGGTAGAAATGATTGAAAACAACAAAAAGATAAAGATAATAAACAATACAAATGTTTTGGAGATAAAAGGAAACAATATGGTTGAATCACTGGTTCTTGACAAGGAATATAATGGGAGCAGTGAAATAAAGGTTGATGGAGTATTTATAGAAATTGGCTCAGTTCCCTCAACAGTGCTTACAAACAAAACAGGAGTTAACCTTGATGAGAATGGTTATATAATTGTTGATGAGGGAATGAAGACAAATATAAAAGGAGTTTATGCTGCAGGAGACATAACAACAGGCTCTGACAAATTCTGGCAGATAATAACTGCTGCATCAGAAGGGGCTATAGCAGCAAAATCTGCCTATGATTTTTTGAAAAATGAAAATGCATGAAGAATGGAAAAAAAATATTGAAAAAAAGCTTAATGAGGTTGGGCTTGATAAGATTCCTTCGGTTGTTAAAAGATGTCCAAAGTGTAACTCATTGAGTTTAGAGTTTGATGAAAAAACAGGAAGATTATTCTGCACAAAGTGCGGATTTGAGGTTCTTCTTCCAAAATAAAGAGGTGTTAAAAAATGACATTACAGCACAGGCAGCAGCGCGTAGGAGTATTCGCTGATGTGCAGAACATGTATTATTCTGCAAAAAATATGTATAACTCAAAGGTAAACTTTATAGAAATACTAAAGGAAGCAGTAGGAAAAAGGGCATTGATAAGGGCAATAGCATACTGCATAAAGGCAGATATTTCTGATGAAAGCAATTTTTTTGACAGATTAGAGAAAATAGGATTTGAAGTAAAGGCAAAAGATATTCAGATATTTCCAGGAGGAGCAAAGAAAGGTGACTGGGATATTGGGATAGCTATGGATATGATTGAGCTTGCTCCAAGGCTTGACACCCTGATTCTTGTAAGCGGAGACGGTGATTTCGTTCCACTAATACAGCATTTGAAAAGAGCAGTCGGCTGTAGGGTTGAGGTTATTGCATTCGGAAGAAGCGCATCATCAAAAATTAAAGAGGAAGCAGACAGCTTTTTTGACCTGGATGTTAAAAAAGAGAAATTCCTTATACCAATAAAAAAACAGGGAAAAAGGAAAAATAATGGTGAAAATGTACAGGATAAAGGAAAAAAAGGTTCTAGCTGAAAAAACTATCTTGATTAGGATAATAGCGCCTGAAATAGCAAAAAAGGCAAGGGCAGGGAATTTTGCAATATTAAGGATTGATGAAAAAGGAGAAAGAATACCTCTTACAATAGTTGATTATGACAAAGATACAATAACCTTTATATTTCTTGTTGTGGGAAAAACAACAAATGATTTATCAAAATTAAATGAAGGCGATTCTATTCTTGATGTTGTCGGGCCATTGGGAAATGCAATTGATGTTGAAAAATACGGCAAAGTTGTTTTTGTGGGAGGAGGATTAGGAATTGCAGCAATCTATCCTCAATTAAAGGCACTTAAGAAACTTAACAAAATAATCTCAATAATTGGTGCAAGAACAAAAGAACTTCTTTTTCTTGTTGATGAGATTAAAGAAAATTCCAATGAAACAATTATCTGCACTGATGACGGTTCTCTTGGCAGAAAAGGGTTTGTCACAGAGGCACTAAAGGATTTAATTGAAAATGAAAAAATTGACAGAGTTATTGCTATAGGTCCGCCAATTATGATGAAGGCTGTTTCTGATGTTACAAGAGATAAGAAAATAAAGACAATTGCATCCATAAACACGATAATGGTTGATGGCATAGGAATGTGCGGAAGCTGCAGGGTAAGGGTTAACAATGAAATAAAATTTGCGTGCGTTGACGGTCCGGAGTTTGATGCGCATGAAATTGACTGGGACGAATTTTTGAAAAGGAATTCAAGGTATAAGGAAGAAGAGCATGAGTGTATGATGGCAAAAAATAATGGAAAATAAAGAGCAAAAGCAAAAAGAGATGAGCCCTGGGGAAAGAATAAAGGGTTTTAATGAGGTATCTTTGGGTTATACAAGAGAGCAGGCAGTTAAGGAGGCAAGAAGATGTTTACAGTGCAAGGTTCCTTTGTGCGAGAGAGGATGTCCTGCAGGAATCTCAATAAAAAACTTCATAAAACATATTGCTGATGAGGATTTTGATTCTGCTTTAAGAGTTATATTAGAAAAAAACAGCCTTCCTGGTGTCTGCGGAAGGGTTTGCCCTGCTGAGGATAATTGCAAAAGAATGTGTGTGAGTAATCCTAAAATAAACATTAACCTTCTTGAAAGGTTTGTTGCAGATAATTCTAAAAAGATTATTGCGGAATCTAAAAAAGATAAAGGAAAGATTGCTGTTATTGGTTCTGGACCTGCGGGATTATCATGCAGCTCAGACCTCGCTTTAATGGGATATGATCTTGTTTTGTTTGAGGCTTTGCACACTGCAGGAGGAGTTTTGAGTTATGGTATTCCTGAGTTCAGGCTTCCAAAAAATATTGTAAATAATGAAGTTGAGTATGTACGGAATTTAGGTGTTGAGATAAAACTTAATTCAGTAGTAGGAAAGACATTTGATTTAAGGGAAATATCAAAAGAGTATGATGCTGTCTTTATTTCAACCGGAGCAGGGCTTCCTTATTTTTTAGGAATTGATGGAGAAAATCTAAACAATGTTTATTCTGCAAATGAATTTTTATCAAGAAACAACCTTATGAAATCTTATAAATTTCCTGAATACAAAACTCCTTTGAAGAGATCCAGAAAAACAGTTGTTATAGGGGGAGGGAATGTTGCAATTGATGCTGCAAGGACAGCAAGGCGCCTTGGTTCAGAGGTAGTTGTTGTTTACAGGCGCTCAAAAGATGAGATGCCTGCAAGAACTCAAGAAGTAAATCATGCAGAGCAGGAAGGAATTGAGTTTAATTTATTGGCAAATCCATTAAGTATAATTGGAAAGGATGATGTTGAAGGCATTGAATGCATAAGGATGGAACTTGGAGAGCCTGATGATTCCGGAAGGAGGAGACCCTTTCCAGTTAAAGGTTCTGAGTTTATTATAGATTGTAGGCAGGTAATTGTTGCGATTGGACAAGGGCCAAATCCTTTAATTCAAAAAACAATAAATTTAAATACTGGAAAAAAAGGAAATATAACAATTAATGAGAGATACGAGACATCAATAAACAATGTTTATGCAGGCGGCGACATAACATCCGGATCATCAACAGTGATAAATGCAATAAGAGATGGAAAGTCAGCTGCAAAACAGATTGATGAAACATTAAAAAAGAGGAGAAGATGAAGGCAATAAGAAAAAAACTTATACTGTTATTTTTATTTCTTGTTCTATCTATATTTGTTGTGAATGCCATGAGCGCTGTAGGAGATATTCTTTTAACTTATTTGATAGTTGTTTCAGGGATATATGTAAGCATGGCATACATAATAGTAACCTTTGTGCTTCACAAGCACCGCCTTCCAACGGATTCATGGATATTCTTTTCAATAGTTGCAATATTTATAGCAGCAAGCAGTTTCTTTGGAAGGTTTATGGGTAATTGGATTGTCGCAGAGCAGTTTCTTGCAATGAGCATGATTGTTCTTTTCTTGGCGGCATTACTCAAGTTTTGGAGAGTAATGGCTCTTACTGAGAAAAACAAGGAAAAAGTTAAAAAGAAAGCAAAAATCAAGAAGAAAAGCAAAAAGAAATCATAATTCAACCTTAAGCAGGTTAAGCTCTTTTATCATATTCATATAGCCTTCAACAGACTTTTTGCTTTTAATTTTTTCAACCTTTTCTTTTACAGCAGAAAGAAAATTAATTATTTTTTTCTTGTCATTTTCTTGGTTTTGCATTATTATATTCACAGAGTTGTCAAACATTTCTTGTCCGTTGAACTTCATATGAATGTTCTTTTCCATTTTTTTAAGGTCATTAAAGATGTGCTCTGCAACCATTTCAGGATAATCAACTAATGTATGCCTCATTATCTGCTTGTTTGAGCCGTCATTAAAATCAATTTCCAAATCCACAGAGTAATCTCTTGCAGAAAAAGAATTTACTTTTATCTTGTTTATTTTGACATTGATTATTTTCATCTGTTTATCTCAACAAATTTGGCTATTGACCTATCATAGGTTTTTTCTACATCATCAGGAAAACAGCATGCCGGTAATTCATTCCTGCTTAAGTGATATTTAAGGCACACACAACACTTTCCTTTCTTATCACAAGAATAAGTGCAGTTGCAGTTTTCCAGGTTTTTCTCCTTATCACATTCCATCATTCTTCACTTATTTTTTTCTTTAATTCTTCAAGCTTCTCCTCAATCTCCTTGATTAAATCTTCTGTTGAAGGCCCTTCTTCTTGTTCTTCATCATCTTTTATTATCTTTCCTGTGTTTACAAAGTGGACTACTCCTTCATCTGTTTCAAAAGAAAGAACATTATTTGTTTCAGAGTCAACAAAAATAGTGTGAGAGATTCCAGCAAAGTCATTTGGAGTTATTGAAAGCATCCAGTAAAGCTTTCCATTTACAACATATGGCCTTGGTTCAATTATAGTGAACCTTGACCAGTCTATCATTGGAAATTGTTTTCTTACATAGTCGACAACCATCACCGGACCAGTAAGAGTTTTGTCCTCATCCATCTCAAGCATATCTATTTTTCCGGTTACAGCATCAACTAAGAATATTTTAAAAACACCATAGCTTTCTCCGTATGGCTCTGCAGCAATTATCCATTTTAATCCCTGTTCAGTCGGCATAAGGAAGGGTTGTTTGTTGTGCTGGCCGTAAACATCAGCTACTTCTATTTGGTCTTTGTGCAAGAACCATGCATTGAATACTCCAAGGTGATACTGATATGATTCAACATACAGTCTTGCAAGCTTTTCAGGATATGCCCTATTGTTCTTAATATACTCAATATTTTGTATCTCTGATGGAGAATATTTTTGTATTTCCCCTTCTGAGTTAACCACATAAACACCGTCAAAATAAGGAATCATCACAGGAAATTTGAATTTGTATTTTATAACAGGGGCTATTGTAAGAATATCCCCTTCATGCATTATATAATATATTTCTCCTAACTCTACAAAATATTCTTCTTTGTAAAGGTTCCAGTAAATATTATCAGTTATTCCTATCTCTTCTCCAATCTCGAGCTGCTTGCTTATCATCTTTGTGTTCCTGCTGCTCTTTTCAGCATCAACAGCCATAAGCCCCTGAACTTTCTGCGTGAAGTAAAGTATAAATCCATCAGGAACTCTTGGTGATGTCCATATTAAGGTGTCATTAATTTCAACAAAATCAAAATCGCCCATCTTTTCCCTTGATTTCTGTAAACTATCTTTTGCATATCTTTCTGCAACTGCAAGGGGAACTATCCTTGCCCTTGATGCATCAGGAAGCTCGTTTATTAAATGATAATTTGTATCGCTTACAATATACCTCTGGACTATCAAATCATTTAACGAGGTTACTATAAAAAAGAATATTACAAGTGCTACAATCACATAACCAATTTTGTTTTTCTTTTTCATGAATAAAAATGAGGATATAAATGCGAAGATTAAGGCGAGAATAATACTTGGATGTGTGTAAAAGAGCATGAAAAAATCATGGAACCATGGCCTGAAAAAATAAACCAACAGCAGAAAAAATATTAAAAACACCCAGAATGAAACACTTTTGTATGGATTTTTCACATCAATCACCTTTTCTTTTTTATGCGGGGAAATTTTATTTTCAATTAAATAGCCTAGAATACCGCCTAAAATCATCCAGAATAACATGCCCCCTATAAATAATCCGATTAATGCGCCTATTAAGACTCCTATGCTCCAAAGCGGATTTCTTTTATTAATAATCAAAATATCACCTTCTATAGTTTATTATGTCGCTGAGTTCTTCCATTAATCTTGATTCTTTTGGCCTTTGTTGTATATTAAAATAATCTTTTTCCTGGTAGATTTTTCTAATATCATTTATTTCCGGACCGAAATGTACTCTGAAGTAAGTTCTTTTATTATTCAAGTATTTGTCGAAGTTTAGTCCCATAACTGTATATTAGAAAAGCAATTATTTAAACTTATTGATTATTTTTTCATGTAAATTGTTCTTGTTGGGAATGGAATCTTTATTCCTGCCTTTAACAATGCTTCATGAATCATGCACCTTGCCTGCTCTGATGCTTTAAACCTTTTTGACACATCATCCACCCAGAACCTTGCCTTGAAATCAAGGGAGAAATCATTTGCCTCTGAAAAAATAACACTTGGGGCTGGCTCTTCAAGCACATTCTCTATTTTCTTTACTGTATTAAGAACAACATCCTTAACCTTGTTTATATCAGAACCATAAGCAACCCCGAATTCAATTACACTCCTTGCCTTAACATCCGGCTGCACATAATTATGTATTTTTGAATTGGCCATCTTGCCGTTTGGAATTATAATTAGCTCATTATCCCAGTTTTTTATCCTGGTGCTTCTTAAGCTTATATCATAAACAATGCCTGTATCTCCTGACTCAACCTTTATTCTGTCTCCCACTTTGTAATTCTTGTCAAGTATAATTGATATTCCTCCAAAGATGTTGGAAAAGCTGTCTTTTAATGCAAAGCCTATTATTATTCCTGCAATTCCCAGGCCTGCAAAAAATCCAGTTAAATCTTTTTCCCATACCTCACTTAATATAATGAATATTCCTAATAAAAGGATCATCATTTTTGAAAATTGGTGTATTAAGGGAATTATTGTGTCTACGCTTGACTGCGATTTTTTTGCCCAGTGTCTGGCCCATACATTAATTATCGCATCAAGAAGTATTATGGCAAAGTATGTTATGATAAGCGCTATGAAAGAGTCTATTATTCTTGATATCAGAATATTCATTATATCCAGCTTATTAATGACATATCTTGCTGCAAGAAGGATGATTGTAAAGGTTATTACAGGGTCTGCCCTTCCAAGAAGAATATCATCAAACTTTGTTTTTGTTTTTTTGACAAATTTTCCAAGAATCTTTTTAACTATAAATCCAACTAATTTTGCTATTACAACAAATATTGCAAATATTATTATTGATTTTACATAAGGATTGCTCAACAATTGGGTTATGTCCATAAAATTAAGAAATCTTATTGGTATTTATAGGTTTTTATTTTGCTGCAGGCTTGTTTTGCCTTACAACAACAGAATAAGAGTTTGGAAGCTTTTTTGATGCTCTGTCAAGGGCTTTTTTTGCGACATCAATTCCGCTTTTGTTGACTCTTGCAATGCATACTTTTTGTCCTTTTTTCAGCTGTGCAGCAGCTCCAATAGCCTTTCCGAATGACATCTTCATTCCAGTGGACATTCTGTCTGCTCCGGCTCCACTTGCCAATGGATTTTCTCTTAAAATATGAAAAGGATATACCATTATCTTCATGAAGTATCCGTTTTTTCCAAGCTCTTTTTCAAGAACCCTGTTTGCGCCCTGCCTTGCTGATTCAATTGCATCGTGCCTTATCTGCAAGTTGGTTTTTGAGACAAGCTCTAGAGTATAAGTGAATTCTTTTCTTGGGTCTCCCATTTCAAACCTTACTATTTTGAGATTAGGGCTTGACCTAATAAAAGACTTATTCCTGAATTTCGAAACCCTTGTGTAGGGCCTTTCAACTTTTCTGTAAGCTGAAAACTTTCTTATTCTTGCCATGCTTTTTTGGGAAAAGAGGATAATTTAAAAAGCTTTCTAAAAGAAATAATACTTTAATAGAAAGTTTTATAAATAATTACTATATTAGTATACATAATTCAAAAGAGGTGATCATTAATGAGCTTAAATAAAAGAGGAGGGCTTGAGATTTCTATTAATGCTATTGTAATACTGATTCTTGCTGTTACTGTGCTTGGGCTTGGCCTGACATTCATAAGAAATATGATGGGAGGGGCAATGGACCAGCTTGGAAGCGTTAGCGAGGATATAAAAAACGACATGATAGACAGGCTGAGGGAGAGCAATGAAAGACTTGCCTTTCGTGAAAACGATATTTCTGTAAAGAAAAATGAAAAAAAAGAAATATATTTTGGTTTAAGAAATGAAGAAGATCCTAAATTTTTTGATATTGATATGATATGTGACAGTTCAATGAGTGAGGACTTAACTGAGGCAGATATTGAGAACTACGTCTCATTTGATTATTTCAGGGAAACAAAGGAAGAACTTGAAAAAGATGAAATAATAGTCTTAAAGGCAGTTGTAAAGGTATCTCCTAATGCTGTTACAACAACATATATGTGCAGTGTTAAAATTGAGGATGATTTGGGAGAGTATGCTTCAAAGACATTTTATGTAACAGTGACATGATAAAATGAAATCAAAAATTATTTTTTCATTGATTATTTTTTCTTTGCTTTTTGTAAGCGGATGCAAGGAATGTAAGGTTAGCTCTGACTGCAACTCAAAGGCAAGGGATATGTATTCTGGATATTCAACAAGCTGCCTTGATATTGAATGTGCTGATAATAAATGCGAGATAAGCGAAATAAGCAAATGCTGCGGAAATAAAAGATGCGAGAGAGATGCAGGAGAAAATGAATGCACATGCTCTACAGATTGTGGAGAATGCGAGGGAAAAGGAGAGGTTCAGATAGGCTCAAGAACTTATGATGCGCAGTATCTTGAATATGGATGCAGCACAGATAATGAATGTAAGCTTATGATTGATGATTCTTTGATAAATAAGGTTTCCCTTACTGATGACAAGGAATTTAGTTATTTTACAATAGAAATAAAATCATCTTATGATTCTCCTTTTAATATCGACAAATCAAATTTTTATGTTGATATAAAGCTTAAAGACACTGATGAAGATTTAGTGCCCCCTGTTTCAATAACAAACCTTAAGCTGATTGAAAGAGAGCTTTTGATAGGGGAAACAGATGTTGATGAAACCCTGAGTTATATTGGTGATTCCTCACCTATGAAGATCCCTGTAACTTATAGCATGCAGGAGATTGAGGAGGAAAAAAGAGTTAGTCTTGTAATTGATTATACATATATAATAAGGCAGAGAATAGACAGAGACAGCGAGGGAAACCCTCTTTATGAAGACAAGGTTGTAAGAGACTCATACACAAAATCATACAGTTCAAAAATGTTCTTTGTGGACCCAGAATAAGATGATGAAAAACAAAAAAGGAATAGAGCTTTCAATAAACTTCATAGTTATACTTATACTTTCAATAGTTATATTCGGCTTTGGAATAGTTTTTTTAAGGAATATGTTTATTGAAATTGGGACTATAAAGCAGGTTACAGATGAAGACTTTAAGGCTAATATAGAAAATCTTTTATGCGATTCTTCAGAAAGAATTTGTATTGGAACAAACAGAAGAGAAATAAGAAGAAACAAGGTCGGTTTTTTTACATTGGGGATAAGAAACACATATCCGGAAAACAAGAATTTTTACATTAATGTAGAGCAGGATGAAGATTTTGGGGATGCTGATCTTAGCACCTTAATTCACAATCAGGGGAAGATAAGCTTAAATCCCAATGAGCATGAGCAGGTTGGAATAGCTGTAGGTGTTCAAGGAAGCGCAGGAAAAGGAACTTATGTTCTGAATGTTTATGTGTGCATTGACGAAGATTCATCATGCGAAGAAGATTCTGATAAAAGGTATGGAACAACAAAGAAGATATATGTTGTTGTTAACTGATTAATCCATTGATTAAGTCTTTTATTGCTTGTTCTTGATTTTCTGCTTTTACAATTCCAGATGCAACAAGTATTCCTTCTGAGCCTAATTCTATTGCTTTTCTTACATCTTCTGAGTTTTTGACACCAGCTCCGCACAATACTCTTATATCAGGGTTTACTGATTTTATCGCCTTAACAGAATCTTCTATAACCTCTGGCTTGGCTGTTGATACAGAAATATCTCCCCCAATTAATTCAGGGGGCTCAACTGCAATAAAATCAGGACTTAACGATGCTATTTTTTTCGCGTCATCAGCATCTTTTGCGCACGCAACAACCTCGAGATTTATTTGTTTTGCTTTTTCTATTGATTCTTTTAATGTTTGAAAATCAAGCCTGTGCTCTGAATGGTTTAAAATAGTTGCAACCGCTCCTGCATTTTTTACTGATTCAGGAAGTATGAATCCAGTATTTCTTCCTGGTGTTATTGCATCAATATGCTGGCTTAACACTGGAATTGAAACATTTTCCGAGATTTTATTTATGTCTGTTACCTGCACTGAAACTGCAATACTTGTGTTTGTTTCTTTTGCTAATCTGTCGCAT
>JAGYOA010000012.1 GCA_018399355.1 Candidatus Woesearchaeota archaeon
GAAAAGCCCCGCCTTTTTTCAATTTTGCGAGATTTACAGAAAATTTTTCCTTATCATAAGTTTGTCCTTTAACCATTTAAGACACCTATTTCTTTTTTGCCTCGTTGAATGTCCTTTCTATATCCTGTTTAGTCATCTTTTTGAATTTCTTTTCATCAGCCTTTATGTATGCTGCATCTATCCTTGAAGCATTGAATTCTTTTCCAAGAGCATTGCAGAATGCATTTACTATTAGCTTAAATGCTTCATCTATTGACATTGATTCCTTGTACTTTTTATGTAGAACTTCCTCCATCTCTGATTCTTTTTCTCCTATTGCAGTTGCTTTGTACTGGAAGAATATTCCTGTTGGATCTGTTTCAAAAAGCTTAGGATTGCCGTTGTCAATCCCGCCAACAAGCACCGATACACCAAAAGGCCTTATTCCTGCCTGCTGTGTTGTTATCTGTTTTAAATTGCATATATCTTTTACAACTGTTAATGTATCTATTGGTGTGTCATATGTTACCTTGTGTTGCTGTGCTTTTAGCTGAGCCATCTCTATCAAAACTCTCGCATCTGAAAGTATTCCAGCTGCTGTGGCAACTATATGATCATCTACCTTGAATATTTTTTCAATTGCATCTGAAACAACCAGGGGGTCAACTATTCTTTTGTCTGTTACAAGCAATACGCCGTCCTTGCATACTACTCCGACTGCTGTTGAGCCCTGTCTTACTGTTTTTTTTGCATACTCTACTTGTAATAATCTTCCGTCTGGGCTGAACATTGCTATTGAACGGTCATATCCCATCATTTGATGCTGCATTTGTTCCATTTTCCACCTCATCACATTGCAATATATTTTTCTGCTTTTTTTATTATTCCTGAAACACCCATGCTCTTTAGTATAATCTTCTGCTTTTTGTAGTTTTCCACCAAAGCCATAGATGTTTTCAGCTTATCAACATATTTATTATTCACTTTTATCATACCCCTTTGCTTTTTTTGGTTCCATCTCTCAGCTAAAACCCATATTCCTGCCTTCGCAGTTTCAATTTCGCCTAAAAAAGATTTTGTTGAGTTCCAGATAATCTCAGAAACTTCTGAAAAGGAATTTATGCCTTTTTTGGATATTATTTCAAAAACAACGTATCTTTTTTTCTCCCTTAAACTTGGAAGAACAGGTTTAATCCTTTTTGCCAATTAAAAACACCCCACTGTGTTTCACAGAGAAAAAAGCTCTTGGCCTCTCTCTTACTTCTCTCAAGTTATCTAGAATAGATTAATTATATTTAAAGCTTTGGTTTTTATCTGTTTATATTTAAAACCTATTTATAAGGTTCATAATTTAAAAGTAAATACAGTTGTTCAGAAAAAGAGATTAATGAATGTATACTTCTATTAACAGAAATCTTTAAAAATAATAATTCATTACCCTTATGCTAAGGGGTGAGTGTTTTTGAAATGGGCTTCTGGAACTCTAGAGAGGATGCTATTTAAATTAAAGGAGTCTTCTAACGGCTTCCGCAATCCTAATGTTACCCACGAAGACCTATTAAAGATAAACAATTATTATTTTGATTCTGATAAAAGAGTTGAAAAGGCAATATCCTTTGCAAGTGATTTTTATGCAAATAAACTAAGAGATGATGAAAAAAGCTCATTTCTCAACCAGCATCTGGGAGATGTTGCCAAAAATACCCTTCTTTATACTTCAAAAAATTATAAGTGGAATATTGAGGAAATGAAAAATGCCTTTATCGCATCACTGAATCACGATTTCATAGAACATTTTCCAGAAAGAGCTCATTTTTTAAAAGAATATTTCGGCAATGAGATTTATGATATTGTGTCTGCTGTTACAATACCCAAAAGTGTTAGCAAAATAAAGTCAATAGAAAGAATTAACCATATTTCCAATGAAGCACCAAAAATTATAAAAGCAAATGATTTTGACAGCAATATAAGGTCAAGTACAAACATAGTTCTTACTCTGGCTTATAATTTAATACAAGACAGGTTAAAAAAAGATAAAGACTCTTACAAAAAGAACATGGACTTTTATGATAATTACAGGTCAAAAATTATCAGATATATAAACTATTCAGAGGATTATTCTAAGATTACAAAAAATCTGCCTGGAAATCTTGATAAAAAGATAAATCATAATGTAAAGATATTAAGAACATGCAACAGCATGTTTTATAGTATATTCAAGGAAAACTATCTAACTTCAGGATTATTGAGAAAAATCAAAATTCCGGATTTGTATCCTCCTTTGGAAAGGCTTGCAATAAAAGAAATGTAATTTTTAAAGATTTATTCTATCTTATAGTTACTAATTAGTAGTTAAAAAACGAAAGATTTAAATAGTCTAAAATCTGATTAACCAATATGAAAATAACTAAAGCATACCTTCAAAGGGCATACCCAAACGAAAGTCTAAGGCGTTATGCATATAGGGGAAATATGGATAATGAACATATTAGTGAACTTCCTCTTTATCTAGGTGAACTGATTGCATATAGTGCTGCTTTAAACTACTTTAAGGAAAGAGAAGATTATAATCTTCTTGAAAAAATAGCTGGACTTGATTTTTACAATGGGTTTAAGGAAATGGGAAAGCAAGATATTAAAATCAAACTAGGTAAAAAAATAATTGGTTATGAAAACATATTTCATTTTGTTAATAGTGTTAAAAAAAAGGCAAAAAATTCAGGCAACCTCACAGTTAGTGATGTAAGAACCAATGAGCTTTTGAATCCTAAATCTAATGATGCTGACTTTTATAGGAGGTTAGGTAAAGTTGATAAAGTTTTAATGAACAATTACAAAAATGTTTTAAAATTTATTTCAGAAGGAAGAGGAAGAGCTAAAAATGAATACCCTTCTAACTATGATAAGGGACTTTCAGAGATTCTTTCAGAGAGCAATATCCCTGTTAATCCAAAAAAAGAAGTATACCAGCCAAAATTATTCTAGGAATTTATTATCTTTAAAACTTTATCCCTCATTTCTTCCATCTTTTGTTTTGTTTTGGCCTCCAGATTAAGCCTTAATAATGGTTCTGTATTGGATGGCCTTACATTGAAGTGCCAGTCATCATATTCCACTGAAACACCATCAATATGATAAATATTGCCGTCACTAAATTCCTTCTCTAGTTTTTTCATAACCCCTTTTTTATCTTCAACTTTTATATTTGTCTCGGGAATTACAAAATATTTTTCAGTAGGGATTAACAGTTCTGAGATAGACTTGTCTTTCTTTGATAAAATTTCAATAACCTTAAGTGCTGTTACAATACCATCCTCAAAATATGTGTCTTTGTATCTGTAAAAATAATGGCCGCTTATCTCACCAGAAAAAGGCGAGTCAAACTCACGCATTATTTGCTTGAAAAAAGGATGCCCTGCCCTTGAGAGCTTATACTTGCCGTTATTTTTTTCAATTATATCTCTCACAAACCAGCTTGCCCTCAAATCATAAACAATCATTGATTCAGGGTATTCTTTGAGTATTTCATCTGCTATAATCCCTGTAAGAAAACCTCCATCGATAAATTTCCCTTTGTTATCTATAAAAATAGACCTGTCAGCATCTCCATCCCACATGACCCCAAAGTCTGCCTTGTTTTCAATTACTTTTTTAGATGCCTCTTGTCTTGCTTCCTCAAGCATCGGATTTGGCGGATGGTTTGGAAACTCACCGTTTGGCTCAAGATACATTGGAATCATCTCGATGTTTGTTTTTTCAAAAATATTTTTTGCTGCGATTCCTGCCATCCCGTTTGATGCATCCATAACAACCTTCAATGATTTTATGCTGTTTAAATCAACAAAACTTAAAGCAAAGTTTGTATAGTCATCAAGAATTTCTTTTTTTATTAACTGGCCTTTTTTTTCTGATTCCTTAAATTCGTTTTTTTCATAAATCTTTTCTATGTCTTCAAGGCCATCACCTTCATTTATAGGTATTGATTTTTCCCTTACAATTTTTAATCCATTGTATTCTTTTGGATTATGGGATGCGGTTATCATTATCCCTCCATCATAACCGTATTCAACAACTGAAAAATAAAGCATTGGTGTGCTTGACAATCCAATATCAACGACATCACATCCCTGTTCTGTTATTCCCTTTACTAAAGCTTCGAAAAGTGATTCAGAACTTGATCTTACATCCCGGCCTATGGCAATCCTCTTTGGCTTTAAGAATTCAACATAGGCTTTTCCTATCCTGTAAACTTTATCTTCATCTAATTCCTGGGGATAAATCCCTCTTATATCATATGCCTTGAATATTCCCATTTTTTCTCCTTAAGAACAATTAGCTTATTCCTTTCCACTGCTTTATTGCCTTTTCATACCTTTCTATGTTTCTTGTGTCAAACCACTGTCCGCTGAAAGGATATCCATAAAGCCTTCCCATCTCAGCAAGCTTTGGAAACACATCATTTTCAAGCATTGCAAATCCATCCGGAATAAAATCAATTACCTCTGGCTCAATTATGTAAAATCCAGAGCTTATTAATTTTGAGGGAGCCTTTTCTTTCTTTGGCTTTTCAACAAATTCAAGAATTTTTGAGCCTGATAACCTTGCAACTCCGTACTTGCTTGGGTCTTCTACTGTTGTTAGTGCAATGGTCACAAGCGCATTATTTTCTTTATGAAAATTGTACATTTCCTCTATATTTATATCCTTTAGTTCATCACCGTTTGAAACAATGAAAGATTCCTTGAATAATTTTTTTCCGAGTTTTATCGGGCCTGCTGTGCCCATGGGCTTGTTTTCCTCTATGTACTTTATTTTTAATCCGAACTTAGCGCCGTCCTTGAAATAGTCTTTTACCTTTTCCTTCATATGGCCCACGGCCATTGTTATGTCTTTTATCTCGTATTTTTTGAATAAGTCAAAAAGATGCTCTGTTAATGTTTTTCCCTGTACTGGAATAAGCGCTTTTGGTATTTCATAAGTTATAGGCCTTAGTCTTGTTCCCTTTCCACCTGCAAGAATCACTGCCTTTTTTGGCACATTGTCTCCCATGGCCTTTACAACAAAAAGCTCAACAGCATGAGAACGGTTTTTTATATTAAAGCCGTCTACCTTTGAGTCAATCCTTTTTATTACATCAGAATCAAGTGTTAGTGTTACCCTCTCTTTCATATCTAAAAATGGTTGATTTTTATATTTAAACCTTTCGTTTTGTATTACAAAATATGATAATTAAATATTTAAGCACAAACAAACCATTTCAAAAACAGAAAGATTTATATACTAAATATGTTACTTATTAGTAATAACAATTAGGGGTTTTAATATGAATGAAAGCAATCAAGGTGAAGATATTGCTGATTATGTAAATCAAAACCACGAAGGAATGCAATTACCTAAAACAAATAAATTCAAGCAAAAAATAGAAGGACTTTACGAAGGAGCACGTAATCTTACGTCTAGTCTTTATAGAGGATTCTTTAAGGCTTCAACAGTAGCTGGTGCTACAACTGTGTTTTGCGCTAATTATTCAACTATCAATAATTTCGTTGAAAAATATACAGGAAATGAAGATGCAATACTCAATTTTGGATTAAATGATGCTGCTATGGGTGGGTTAGCTGTTTCAACTGTTCTTGCATCTTACTTAATGGCTAAAAAATACAATCCTCTTGAGAAAATAGTAAGTGGAACAGGAAAACTAGTGTATAGTTCATCTAAATTTGGAGCTAAGTCTGTATACAATTCAGGCAAATTTTTTGTTGAGGGTACAAGAGATTTTGTTGGAGAAATAATAGTTGCTCCTGTATCACAAAAATTACGCTCAAAAATAACTACAAAAGAAACATATGAATCAAATATGGAAAGAGAAGAACAGATTTTAGAGCACAGGAGAAATAAAGCATTAAAGAAAGCAGATAACCTGCAATCTAAAATAAACAAATTGCAGAAATTAAAAATAAATTACCAAGACAACATGGTTGAAAATCCTGGACTTTACAGTGAAAAAATAGAAGATGCTAATGAAAAACTAAAAAGCTTATATGAACAAAAAAACTCTTTAAATCCTGATGCCATATAATGTGTGATTTGTTGCTTTTGTTATTTTTACATTGATTTTTTTCCCTATTAAATTGTTTTTTGATTGAATTACAACAGGCTTGTAGCAGTAATTCCGGCCTATGAAAGAACCTTTTTGGCCCTTTTCATCAACCAAAATCTCTCCCTCCCAGTTCATCCATTTTTTGTTTCTATCAGTGCAGATTTTGTTGAATTCTTTTGTTAATATTTGGCTTCTCTTTTTTGTTATTCTTCCATGCACTTGGTTTTCCATTTTTTCAGCTTCTGTTCCTGGTCTTGGCCAGAACCTTGAAATATTCAGGACGTCTAATTTAGTTTCTTTGATTAGATTTACAGAATCATTAAATTGTTTTTCTGTCTCTCCTGGAAAGCCGCATATTATGTCTGTGCTTATTGTTATTTCAGGAATCTCTTTTCTTAGCTTTTTTATTATTTTTTTAAAGTCATTTGCTTTATAGGGCCTTTTCATTTTTTTTAAGATTTCATTATTTCCAGACTGAACAGGAATATGCAGAAATTTAAAGATTTTATCTGATTTGATTAAAGCTATTAAATTATCTAAAATCAAGATTAAGTTGTTTGGATCCATCATTCCTATTCTTACCTTGAAATCGCCTTTTACATTGATTATCTTTTTTAGCAACGAGACAAGGTTTTTGTTTATGTCCTGGCCATAAGAAGCAGTATCCTGGGATGTAAGCCAGATTTCCTTGCATCCATCTTTAATAGCAGACTTAACTTGCTTTACAATTTCATCTTCTGGATAAGAAAATAATTTTCCTTTAGCAAGCCTTACAATACAATAAGTGCATATTCCATTGCATCCCTCTGAGATCTGTATTATCTGGATTATGCTATTTTTTCTTTTTACCGGCAGGTTAAGCTTTGTTTCATTTCTCTTGCCTGTTAAATCAATTGAGTCTCCTCTAATTATTTTTTCAACAGCACTAACAATTTCTCTAGTGTGATGAACTCCGACAAAAGATAATTCTGGAGAAATCTTTTTTAGCATATCTTTCTGTACTTCGGGCATACAACCGGCTATGATTAATTTCTTTTTCAACTTTAAGAAATCCCTTATTGTTCTTTTAACCTTCTTTTCAGTAGGAAGTTTTACTGTGCATGTGTTAACTATGATTAAATCTGCATCTTCTGGTTCGTTAACAATGTTGTGGCCCGCTTTTAACAAAAGCCCCTCCATTATCTCAGAATTGTTATAGTTTGCAGAGCATCCAAAAGTCTTTATGAATATTTTGGCCATGTTTCAATAAAAAACAACAACCTTTAAATAGTTTTTTTAATTTTTTAATTTTGGTAAAAATGGTGGTAAAACTTTTCTGGCAGGATCAATATATGAAAGAATGTTATTCAAAGGTTACGGCTATTGAGGACAGCAAGGTCTGGCTTGACCAGACAGTTTTTTTTGCCTTTTCAGGGGGCCAGGCTTCTGACAAGGGAACAATAAACAACATAAATGTCCTGGAAGCAGTAGCACAGGGAGAAGATGAAATCTACTATATCCTTGAAAAAGAGCCTGACTTTTCAGTCGGTGATAATGTAAAGGTAGAGATTGACTGGGAGCACCGCTTTAAGTTAATGAGACTGCACTCTGCAGCTCATATAGTCTATTATTATTTCATCGAGAAAGCAGGAAAACAAAAAGTAATTGGCTCAAATATAAGCATTGACAAAGCACGTTTAGATTTTGCGTATGACGAGTCCGTTGGTCCATTGCTTGAGGAAATACAGGAAAAGACAAGCAAGACAATAGATGAAGGAATTGATATAAAAACCTTTGAAGATGAGAAAGATCCAACAAGAAGGTTATGGGAATGCGGAAAATGGCTTATGCCTTGCGGCGGAACACACGTTAAAAATACAAAGGAAATTGGCCAAATAAAACTCAAAAGAAAGAATATTGGCGCCGGAAAAGAAAGAATCGAAGTAATATTAGTATAATAATATACTTTTTTCTATATTAATTTACTAAATTGATTAAAAATTTAGATATATAAAGTATAGCAATATACTAAAAAGTATACTAAATTTAAGATGAATTTTAGAAAGTTTTTTATAGCCCCAAATCAATATATGACTACCTAGTACAGGGGTGATTAAACCATGGCGGAAACCATTAAGCTAGGAGGGAGTATTGAACTAAAAGGTTTTTCAGAGATTGACGGCGGTTCAATGATAATTCTTAAAAAGATTATCGGCTCTTACAGCAGAAAATTCTCTGACAACCTGGACGGTTTTGAAAGCCTTTCTATTGAATTAAACCAACAGGGAGAGGAATCAGAGGTAACTGGAACAGTTGTTGTAAGCGGAAAAGAAAAAACAGCCAAAATAGTGGATAAAAACCTTTTTGTTGCAATTGACAAGGTCTTAAAAGAAATTGAAAAAGAAGCGCTGTAAAATGAAACAGCTCATACCTTTGGGAATAATCTTCATATTTTTAGGAGTCATAATCATTATGATAGGCGCGATTACAAGCAGAGACAAGGATAAAACAGATGTTAAGTTTGGATTTGGCGGGTTTATCGGATTTATCCCTTTCGGCTTTGCAAACGACAAAAGGTTTTTGTATTTTTCTCTTGGTCTGGCTTTTCTGATGTTTATATGGGTATTGATTAATCTTCCAAGATAGGGGTGTTTTTATGAGTGGTCCGGCAAAAAGCAAAATAGAAATAAAAAATGTTAAGGTGTATTTGCATAAAAAAGATTCATCAACCAACTCTAGGATTATGCATATTGATATTGAGAGCGAGGAACTCAATGATATTATAAAAAACAAGGAAGCCACTTACTGCGCTGGAAAGCCAGGCGGTGTTTTTATTGGCCTGAAAAAGAAAATGATTGAAAGGGCTGAGAAATTTGTTAAAGAAAAAGAAGATTAAATAATCTTAATTTCATTTGCTATTATCTCAGGCTGGCCATTGAATTCATCTACCTGGCCAATAACCTGGATTTCTGTTCCTTTTTCTATTGTTAAATTATCCTCTTTAAACAAAACAACACTTATAGTGTTTGGCTGGGATACTTCAAGAATAATTATTTTTTCCTTATTATCTGCTCTTGTAACAGTTCCTCTTAATTTAACATCTTTTTCAATATCATCAATAGTTATTTCATCAATGCTTTTTTCAGGAATCTCAATTTTTTCTGATATAACAAAAAGAACAAATACTCCTAAAAAAGAAACAATCAAAGCTAGCTTAAAGAGCATTTTTTCATCCATAAGAACTATCAATCATAAACTCTTAATAAAACCAATCCAAGAAATTTCGTAAGATTTTCAGGCTTTCTTTAATATTTTTTCATTCATGTCATGCAGGGCAACTATAAACAAGGATTCTGACCAACCCAAAGGATTATTTTGATTATAGACATCTGAATTAGAGAAATAAAGCTCTGGAACACCTTCCTCTGTTGCTGTTCTCATGGCCATATTAAGAAATTTTTGTGCTTTCTCTTTTTTTTCCATGCGGTTGTATATTATTGAAAGCCAGCTTAATCCGAAAGTCCATTCTGCTTCCTCACTGTATCCATCAGGATTTTTATTGTAATAATGGTCATTCTTGTATCTTATAACTCCTCTCTTCCTTAAAAGAAGATATTCAACATTTTTCAATATTTGGTCTCTTTGTCTTTTACTTACAATATTATAAGGGAATATCAAAGACAAAAGCGCCAAATCAACAAACTTTTTCTTTGATTCTCTTGGAAGAAGATATTTCAATGTTTCCTTGCCCTTATCTATTAATTCAACTGGAACATTTATCTCAGGAATTTTTTTTATTTCCTTTAATCCAGCAACACAGGCTCCAACAGAAGAGGCATGCACTTCCTCATCCTCTTCCCACATTCCACTGTCCTTATCCTGCCAGTATTCAATGCTTTCAAGGTATTTTACAAGCTTATTAATTATTCTTACATGGCTTTCATCTTTAAGCATTTTCCTTTTATGATTGTTTACTAGTCTTCCTATATTAAAAAGAATCGCTCCAATACTGTCATTCTGTTTATTTCCCCAATCTTCCCAGAATTCATCAAATGTTTCAGGGTTATACCTTGCATGGATATACTCATGCTTTTGCTGAGGTTTTTTTGATATTGCATGATCAATCTTGTATTCATGCTTTATAAACACCTTTAACAATGCATTATATGTTTTTTCAACAGTATCCCAATCATTTATTACTTCAAAAGCCAAACATTCATAGAAATTATCTCTTAACCATGACTTGTCATATCCTGTATCAACATCTTTTTTTGATGCAGCAAACAACCCAGAATTATACTGGAGTTTTTTAAGTATATTGAGATGCTGCTTTATTAATTCGTTATATGTGAGTCTTGGTTTTTCCATTCAACTATCAATCTTTAAATTAATAAACTTGTATAAAAACATTTTGGAAAAAGCTATAAAAAAATCCAGAATATCTAAAAAAGAAAAATAAAAGAAAAAATTTATTTCTTTGTTATATGTATCAAAGAAATTAGTGCTACAACTGCTGCTGCGGGCCCTACAAAAGCTATTAGCAGTTTAAAGAAACCTACAAGGAATCCCTCTAATGCTGGTATTATTGAAAACACGTCACTTAAAGAACTAAATGTTACCATAAAAGCAATTGCTGCAATTAAGAATCTTCCTGTTTCCTTAGCTGTAACGTTCATCAACCCTACAATAAGTCCCAATACTGCCAGAACCCAAACTGCCCATGCTGGTGGTGGTGATCCTGCAAAAATAGCAATCAATATTGCTAAAATCATACCTACAACAAAGGCTATTCCTCCAATGTCTAACTTTCCCATTTTTTCACCCCTCAATTTTTAATACATAGATTCTGGTATAATTAGTATAAATAAATTGCGTTTTTTAATTATAATCATAAACTAAGGTAGATAATTCTGAAAATCTTACGAAAATTTATACGAAATACATAAAATTTTTAAATATATCCATAAACTATGTTTTTATATATCCTTTTTGCGATATTAATTGGGGTTTTGTGCGGGATTTTCACAGGCCTAATCCCTGGAATACACATCAACCTAATTTCTGTCTTGCTTTTGAGTTTTTCCCCTTTTTTATTGCAGTACACCAATGTTGTTTCACTTTGCTGCTTTGTCATAGCAATGTCTGTAACCCACAGCTTTCTCGATGCAATTCCCTCAATATTTTTGGGAGCTCCTGATTCAGACATGGCCTTGGGTGTTTTACCAGGCCACAGGTATTTATTAAAAGGCCTTGGAATGACAGCATTAAAATTAACAGTTGTTGGCTCTTTTGGGGCCTTGATTTTTAGTGTTTTGATTTTCTTTGCATTGATACCCTTTGTAAGGTTTTTATATCCCTATATTGAGAATTACATTGTTTTTGTGCTTATTGCAGTTGTTTTTTTCATGATTTTAAGGGATAGAAAAAGATTGTGGGCTTTTTTTGTCTTCATGCTTTCAGGGGTTTTTGGAATTGTTGTTTTGAACATGCCTAATTTTGAGAATCCTCTTTTTCCACTTTTTTCTGGATTGTTTGGAACATCAACATTGATTTTAAGTTTATCAGACAATGAAAAAATTCCAAAGCAAGCTGAAAAACAATACCTTAAAGTTAAAAACTCCACTGTGTTGAAGGCATTGCTTTCAGGAAACTTTTCAGGTTTTGTAACAGCTGTAATGCCTGGATTAGGAGCGTCAACTGCTGCTGTGATGTCAATGCAGATAACAAAAAACCTTAAAGAAGACGGATTTATGATACTTATGGGTTCTATAAATACTTTTAACTTTATTCTTTCAATTGTAACTTTTTATGTTATAAATAAGGCAAGAAACGGCTCAATAATCGCTGTGCAAAAGCTTATTGGCTCAGTTTCAATTAATCAGATAGTTGTTTTTTTATGCTCTGCCCTTATAGCAGGCTCGCTTTCTGTTTTTTTGGCTATTTTTTTGGCTAAGGTATTTTCAAGGATTATAAGCGTTTTAAGCTACCGCAAGATTGTTTTATTTGTGATTGCATTGATAACTGCTCTTGTTTTGTTTTTGACAGGACCATTAGGTTTTTTAATACTTTTGACAAGTACTTCAATTGGTATGATAGCGCCCATAATAAAAACCTCAAGAACTCATGCAATGGGATGTTTGTTATTGCCAGTTATATTTTATTTTTTGCTTTGATTCCAAAAGCTTTTTAAATAAGCCAGATTTTCTCTTTGAAGTGAGATTATGGAAGGAATAATATCTAGTTTCAGGGGAGGAAGACACACCCAGTACGGCAACCAGATGATTTTGTTAGTTGATGGTGTTGATTCCAAGGAAAAGGCAGAAAAATTAGTTGACAAGAAAGTTGTATGGTCAAGTTCTTCTGGAAAGCAGATAAATGGAAAAGTAAGAGCTGTTCACGGTGGAAAAGGTGCTGTCAGAGTTCTTTTTGAAAAAGGAATGCCTGGCCAAAGCATAGGCCAGAAAGCTAAAATTGAATAATTCTAAAATTGTTTTTTAAAACCATAAAATAAAGCTATTAGTCCTATAGCAATTATTATTCCTGAATAATACATTCCTGAACTTGGAATTGTGCTTGGTATCCAATCAATGCTTACTAAAAAAGGAATTAATCCTCCAAAGATAATCAATATTCCAAGAACAGCTACAATAAACTTTTGGGAACCCCATAATCCTAATGCCTTTATTCCATACCACAATGCAATTAATCCAATAATCACAATTATTCCTGAATAAATCGGGCCCGATGATGGAATAATTCCAAAGCCATTAAAAAAAGGCAGCACTCCGGCCATTATAGTCAAAAGCCCAATAAACACAATCATTATTTTCATATTATCACCCTTTAAATCTTATCCTCTTCTTATTTTAGTATATTCTTGTTTATATTTAATGCTTATATCATAAAGCAGTTTTTTAATTTGTTCATTTCTTTTAACAATATCTCTTCTTTTTTGCATAAGGTTCGTACGCATCTTTTCTTCATATGCTATTTCCCCCTCTGTCTCTTTTATATCTTTCTCAAGCTTTTCTTGTTTTTTATAGTCTATTGATGCCCATGTTCCATCTTTTTTATTCGGAACACTACCCCAACCTGGATTTTTAATGTCTTTATAATCATGTTGTGTGTTGTATATTTCACGTTTTAAATCTTCCCGTAATCCCTTAAGTGTCTTTATTTCATCAAGCCATCCATCTAATTCATCATCTATTTGTTTTATAATTTTTTGATTTTCATATCTCTCTGCTTTTAATCTTCTTATCTCTAACCTTGTCTTATCTGCTATTTCCTTTAAGAACTCTTGTTTTTCCTTGTTTTCCTGTTTTTCTATTTGTTCATTTTCATTTTTTATTTCATTTTTTATTTCATTTTCAATATTGTTTGCTTTTTTATCTTTTCCTTCTCTCCTGAGATTTTTTATTTTTTCTCTATCTCTCTGTCTATCCTTCTTAAGTTTATCAATGCTTTTTCTTAATTTATTTTTATCCCCGCCTGTATTAAATGGTCTTTCTGGCCTCCTAGAAGGCTCTCTTGCATACTTGCTTTTTCCTCCAAGGGCCCTCATCAAGCATGCAACTCCGAGAACTATTGAAACAACACGGCCCCATGGAGCTATTACTTCAAGGGTTTCCTGTATTTTTGGAAATTCATAAAGCTGAAGATTTGCAAGCTGGTGGAAGCACCATGCTATGAAAAAATAAAACAGGCCCCAGATAATTCCATATGACTTATGTTCAGTTATCGGAAAGTACTTATTCAAAATGAAAAGTGTTGCCCCAATGACAAACAAGACAAGAAACACAAGGCCAAGTATTCCATATGCCTGCCCAATATAATGAATATACTCATTTGGTATGAATCTTATGGATATAAGTGAAAATACCATTGAAAATATTGTTGCTATTCCCTTCTTGTCAAACATCTTTGATGCAACACCAAAAACAATTGCAAACAATATTACCCATATTCCAGCTTTTAGGAATAATATAGATCCATCATCTCCAGGGCTTCCAAAGAAAAAGTTAAGAATGTTGAAAACCACTTCAGGATTTATTGGCAGTACAAATACTGTTGGCACAAAAAAAAGAAAACTAAAGCAACCTCTTTTTTCATTTAAAAGCATTTTACATTAATTTTGCCTGTAATATATTTAAATCTTTCTGTTGTTTAAAATTAAAATTTAAATCAAAAGGTTTTTATAATAGTATTAAATCTCTTTTTAAGTTAAAATGGTAAGCAAAATAGGTGGTTTTAGGAGGAAAACAAGGAATAAACTCCTTAAGCCAAGAAGAAGAAAAGGAAAAATAAGCATCAGCAACTTTTTCCAAGACTTTAAGGAAGGAGAAAGAGTAATCTTAAAAGCAGAGCCAGCTGTGCAGAAAGGAATGTACTTTCCAAGGTTTCATGGAAAATTAGGAATAGTAACAAAGAAAGTTGGAAAATGCTACCAAATCTCAATCAAGGATGGAAAAAATATAAAGCAGCCAGTAGTTCATCCTGTTCATCTTAAAAAATCCAAGGTTTAAAAATGGTAAATCCTGAAATATTGTCGGAACAGCCAATCACAATGGTTGAGCTTAAAGAAGAAATTGATAAAATAAAAAAACGAGATAAAGAGCTTAATTTCAGGGTTGGAAAGACAGAAGAATATCTAAGCCATTTCAAAATACTGAGCAAGGCCAAGCACGATGAATTAATAAAAAAGATAGAGGGCCTTAATATTCCAAGACTAAAAGATGTCCACATAAAAAAGATGGTTGATTTGATGCCAAGGACAGTTGATGATGTAAAAGTAATTCTACAAGGGTATGCCTTGACAATCAGCAATGATAACGTGAAAAAAATTGCGGGAATTGTTGATGAGTTTGCTGAAAAAAATAACTAACTTAAATTCTTTTTAAGATAAACAATCTTAAAAAACAAAAATATATAAATGAGGTAAACAAAAGAATAATAAAATGGAAAGGCACGAAAGGGAGGAATATGCAACTGTGCTTGATTTTTTGCCAAACGGATACCCGTTTGACTCAAGGCCAAGCCACCAGAAGACTGCAATAGCCCAGGCTATAGGCAAAAAACATTTCGTTCTTTTAGAGCTTGTCCCAAAAAAAGAAGTATTTCTGCAGCCAAATGAGGATGTTTACATAGGACAGGATAAAAGGGACAAGATACACCATATTAATGGAAAGCTTCAGTTCTCAAAGCTAACCCGAACTGCAAAATCAGAGCTTGATTTTGTTGTTAAAAGTATAGTTGAGAACTATGAGCAGAGGTTTGTTGATTTCTTTAACAATGCCCAGCCTTTAAGCACTAGAATGCACTCAATAGAGCTCTTGCCCGGCATGGGAAAGAAGAGGATGTGGGAGATACTTGATGAAAGAAAA
Organism: Candidatus Woesearchaeota archaeon; assembly: GCA_018399355.1. Lineage (GTDB taxonomy): Archaea > Nanobdellota > Nanobdellia > Woesearchaeales > CG1-02-33-12 > M55A3. Next base: position 15,442 of record JAGYOA010000012.1, read on the forward strand.
GTAGAGCCATTCAAGAGCTTTGATGATATGAAAAAAAGAGTAAGGCTGATGCCTGATCCAAAGGCAGCAGTTATAAAGAGAATTATGAAGGAACTTGAAGGAAAGGAAAAGCACTCTCTTTTTGTTGATGTTTAATTTTACTCATTCTGACTGAAAAGCCATATTGCAAAAAGGTAAGATAAAGACAAGCTAATAATAAAAGGAATTATTATTGAGTAAATATCTATTGGCTGGAATATAAAATAAAGAATTAAAAAGAAGATTATGAAAAAGAATATGATATTTTTCATAAGGCTCGGGCCCCTCTTTTTATTGTCTTTTTTCATTATAGTTCATTGTTTTATAATTCATATTTAAAACCATCGAAAACTTTAAATATACACAACAATATATTAAACAGATTAACATTATAGGGTGATAAAATGAGTGAAAAAACAAAAGAAACAATAGGAAAATATTTTAAAATTTTATTCGGTCTGCTTTTAATTGTAGTCGGAGTAAGCACATATGCAACATGGGGAAAGTGGTGGCCAGAGCTTCTTATCTTAATAAAAGGAAGCTTAGGTATATTTGTTGCTTTTGTGGGCCTTATGTTTATGTTTATAGGCTTTTCAGATTAATTTTTTTATTCTTTTATTATTCCGTGGCCGATTAAACGCCATCTTGTGCCGACTCTTCTGGATATAGATACCCTTGAGTTAACTTCGGCGCAAACAGGTATTTTAAGAGCGCAATTTACTAAACCTTTTTTTATTTCATTGACAAATCCAACTGTTGCAGCAGAATTAACATTAAGCATTAGTATCTCATTTAATTTTATTTTTTCAACTGAAATGTCCTGCTTTAACCCAACAACCCTTTTAAGAAGATGAGTTTCAAGTTTTAAGCTATACCAAACATTAGGGAGCTTTCCCTTTAACCCAACAACAGAGCCAGATAAGCTGTCTGACTTTACAATCGCAGGGTCAAGCAAAGTCATTATTCCCACTGAACCGCCTGGCAAAATTTCCTTTACATCACATCCGCCGGTCATTAAACCTGTTATTTTTGTTGTCATTGGTTCCCATAAAACCTTTCCTCCCTTATCAATTTTTCTTCCCGGCTTTATTTCTATTTCTTCACCAACAGAAAGCTTTCCTTGCTTTAAAGATCCTCCGAGAACACCCCCCCTTATTTTAAGAGGGTCAGAGCCAGGAGAATTTATGTCAAAAGACCTTGCAACAAAAAACATAGGGTTTTTTGAAGCATCTCTTTCAGGGACTTTGAAATAATCAAGCATTGTTTTTATCAATAAGTCAATATTTGTTTGATGTTGGGCAGAGATTGGAATTATAGGAGAGTTTTCATAAGATGTTCCTTTTATGAATTCCTTTATTTCATTGTAATTCTTAAGAACCTGCTCATCTGAAACAATATCAATCTTGTTTTGCACAATTATAATGTTTTTTATTCCTGATATTTCCAAAGCCATTAAGTGCTCTCTTGTCTGCGGCTGGGGACATTCCTCATTTGCAGCTATTAAAAGAAGAGCATAGTCAATTATCGTTGCTCCGGAGAGCATTGTTGCCATAAGGCTTTCATGACCAGGAGCATCAACAAATGACACCTTTAACAATGGATTTGTTTCAGATTTGCATTTATTGCATTTTTTTGAAACATTATAGCATTCAGGATCATTACATTTTGAGCATTTTCTGAAAACAGAATCAGCATAACCTAATCTGATTGTAATACCTCTTTTCATTTCTTCAGAATGAGTGTCTGTCCATTTGCCTGATAAAGCGCTTACCAAAGTTGTTTTTCCGTGGTCAACATGGCCGACAAGGCCTATGTTTATCTCTGGCTGGACTGGCTCTTTTTCTTTTTTTGTTTTTGAAACTTTAACTTTAGAGCTCTTTTTTGTTTTTTCTTTTTTTGGTTTAGCAGTTCTTGGCATTTTTTATTTTTTTTCCTCTTTTTTATCTTTTGCTAAGTCTTCTGCTTTTGGAACATCTTTTTTTGTCTCTCGTTTTTTCTCTTCAGGCTTGCTTTCCTGTTTTTTCTCAGTTTTTTCTTGTGATGGCTTTTCTTTTTCAGCAGGGTTTTCCTCTGTTTTTTCTTTTTCTACTTTAACTTGCTTTCCTCCCAAAACTTTCACATTTATCTGGGATATTTTTGCGTGTATTGTATTTCCACATACAGTTTTTCTTTGTTTTATTCCTTTTTCCTTTTTCTTTAAACCAACACCACCTACAGCAAGAATCTTTTTTCTTGCTGTTCCGCGGACATCTTTTCTCATAGGAAAGCCGCAATCATCAGAACCGCCGGTTATTTCAACTTCAATATTCCCCATATCAAGAAAATCAGCCTTTAGCTTGTCTCCTATCTTTAGCCCAAGAAATTTTCTTGCGTCTTCATCCTTTAGCTCTTTTTGATATGTTTTTCCGTTAGTAACATCTGAAACTACAATCTTAAAATCAACCATTTTTAAACCCTCCAAAAATTATTATTTACAATAATAGAATTTATGCCTTATATATAAAGTTTTGTGAAAATAAACAAAAATAATAAAAATTATTTTAGGACATCTATTCCAAGATCTTCATTAAAACCTGAACTCTGAACTCTTTTTTCAGATTCCTTTCCCATTATCCAGGGTGAGTGTACTCCTGTCATTATTGTCATCACAGTAAGCTTTCCTTTCATATCATCATCAATCCTTGCTCCCCAAATAACATTTGCGTCCTGGTCCATTGATTCTGTTACTAGCTCACCTACTCTGTTTACTTCATCCAGAGTTAAGTCATTGCCACCTGATATATGGATTAATGCTCCTGTTGCACCTTCATAGCTTATGTCAAGCAAAGGATTGGCCAAAGCTCCTCTTACTGCCTCATCAACCCTGTTTGCTGTGTCAGAAGCTCCTACTCCGATTGCAGCTACTCCTCCGTTGTTCATAATTGCTTTAACATCAGCATAATCAAGGTTAACTAATGATGGAACAGCTATTGTTTCTACTATACCTTTTATCATTGTTGCAATAAGCTCGTTTGCAACTGCAAAAGCCTGCTGTACAGGAAGGTTTCCTGCAATATTTACCAGCCTGTTATTGTCTATAACAATTACTGTGTCTGCATGCTGCCTTAGCTGCTGCAATCCAAACTCTGCCTTGTCAACCCTTGCGCGCTCTATATTGAATGGCATAGTTACTGTTCCAATTACAATTGCTCCGCATTCTTTTGCAACTTTTGCTATTGTTGGAGCAGATCCTGTTCCAGTTCCTCCACCCATTCCTGCGCATACAAATATCATATCAACATCTTTCAGGGAGTCTTTTATCTCGTTAATGGATTCATTTGCTGACTCTGCACCTTTTTTTGGAAATCCACCACATCCCAATCCCCGGGTTACATTTCTTCCTAGAAGTATTTTGTGGTCTGATTCAGAGATATCAAGATGCTGCTGGTCTGTGTTTGCAGCTATAATCTCAGCACCTTTTATTCCTTTTCTGTAAAGCCAAGAGACCATGTTGTTTCCTGCGCCTCCTGTTCCAAAAACCTTTATGTTGGCTTGCCCTACTACCTGTCCGCTTAAGTTTTGTTCAGAATTCTTCAAAGCATTTTCGACAATAAAATCCATCTTTTTACCTCCTTTTAATATCCAAAATTGTATACTGATATATTATAAACTCATCTTATATATAAATATTTCGTTTTTGTATATCGTTCTCGTCGAGAGACACTTAAACTATTTTAATTTGGTTTTGTAATACATGGTTATACAAAAAGCAAGATTTATATACTGGTATAATCTACTGAACTAACTGGGGGTGTAAATGGTAATACTTTTTGATAGATTTAACATGCCAGATAACATATTTGATGTTATATTCGCCACAAAACAGCAGAAGATTGTTGCAGAGCTTTTAATACAGCATATGAAGGAAAATGGCGGCGAAATAGGAAAGTCAGAGATGTCGCTTTTTGCTACAAAGCTGCATGAAGGAAATCTTGTGGCAGAAATAAATGAGCCCCAGTACAAAGGAAAAAAAGTTAAGCTTTCTTACAACAAAAGGCAGTTTTATGACAGAATTCTTACACCTATGAAAAGCATGGGATTAATTTATTATGATTTGTATAAAAAAACATACAAGCTTTCAGAGTCCTTTAATAAAGAAATTGTTAGAGTTGGGCTTTTGTGGCTTAAAGAACTTAGAAAACCTCCTCTTAATATTAAGAAAAGCTAATCATTTTTTGTTAATGCAATTGCCTTATTCTCTTCAACTAATATTGTGTGTTCTGCCTGGCTGACAATTCCTTTTTCTCTTTCAGACAATGGGGGGTATTCTGTTATTATGCCTGCGTTTGATAATCTCTTTAATGCAAAATTAACCTTAAATGAAGGAAATTTTTTTTCAAGCCATGATTTTGCAAAAGGAAGCCCATTGTATTTTTCTATGTGTTTTAATATTGTTCTTGTGGTTGTATCCCTTACTGGCTTTTTGTTTGCAAGGGCAAAAACACCAGGGTTTGATGTTTCTATAACAATTCCCTCTCCATTTGTTGCAAATGGCTCAATTGCAAATACATCACCTTGTTTTAATTTTGTTGAATCTTTGTTGTCATAGTTGGGTATTGTGGGGCTTGTATGAACCTGAAATTTTCCAAGTCCATGCCCGCTTAAGTTCCTTACAGGAGCAAAACCATATCCTGTTATTGTTTCTTGTATTGTTTTTCCTATCTCGCCAAGGGTTGTTCCCGGCTTTATGATTTTTATTGCATTGTTTAATGCATCCCTGGATGCTTTTACAAGCTCCTGGTTTTCTTTTGACAAATCAACAGTGCACGCATTGTCTCCAATAAATCCATTTATATGTGCTCCTACATCAAGCTTTACTACTTGATTTTCCAGAATTGGATTATTGTTTTTTGTCGGGCAGAAGTGCGCAGCAAGGTCATCCATCGAGATTTGGGATGGAAATGCTATTTCTCCTCCTAAATTTATTATTTTTTTGTCAACGCTTTCTGCAATATCAAAAAGATAAACATCTTTTTTTATCAGGTTTTTTCCGTATTCAAGGGCCTGAGATGATATTTTGCACGCTTTTCTTAGGTCATCAATATCCTCTTTGCTAATCTCATTAACGTTCATTGAAATAAATATTGAGACTTTATTATAAAAAACTTTGCATTAAGAAAGGGCGCCAGCTATTGTAATTAGCAAAACCATGAATACAACTATTAAATAAAATATTTTTTTTACCATTTTAGTATATTATTGCCACAAGGACTCTTGTTATCTGATTGAATCTTATTTTTCCTGGGTCCTGTGTTGGGTTGTTATCTCCCCTTGCAATGCAGTACCACCCATCCTCATCCCCTCCAATTTTTATAACCCTGTGGATTATTATTCCTTCTGCGTAATCTGATTTATAAGATATTATATCGCCAACATTTATGTCTTGAGCTGATTTAGGCACAGTCTGTATTGCATGCGCTGTTTCGTCAATAACAGGATCCATTGAGTTAGTGTTTGTGAAAGAAGCCCACTCAGGGTTTTCTATTTCTATGATAACTCGGTCATTGTAAACCTTTATCTGCTCCTCTTTTATCCAGTCGTTTGGAGAATCCTGTTCAGGAGCTGATCTTAATGGTGATAATGGAGATATAGGCATCTCTAAATTAACTCCTGCATATGTTTCATTGATTATAACACCTAGCATAAATGCTATCATCAAACCTATTATCTGCTTTTTTTCCAACATTAAAAATAACCCCCAATATAACTAAGAAGTAGTAACAATACTATATAAATCTTTCTATTTTTTTAGTATTAAGAAGTAGTAAATTTATTTTAAGAATTATAACCTGAAATTTATTAAAATTTTCTACAATCTCTTTTTTTATAAGGATTTGCTTCATCGCCTGGTCTTGGTGTTAAATAATATTTAAGAATTTTTCCTATAAAGTTTTTGTCTTGTTTTGCAGATATATAATTTTCTTCCAAGGATAATTTCCTGTGTGGATTTGCTTTATCACCAATTCTAGGAGTAAACCAATATTCAAAAAAATCTGATATAGTTTCT
>JAGYOA010000013.1 GCA_018399355.1 Candidatus Woesearchaeota archaeon
ACAGATAATCCAGAATTGTTAAAAAAAGATATTGAAAAATTTGATTGCCCAACCGCCCTTTTGATAAAAATATAATCATTCTATTTTTCCCATTTGTTTTTAATGTTATATAAAGAAAAAGTAAACCCTGTTGAAAGCAAATTAAAATGATAAGTTAAATAATTATATGTTTTGATAGAAATTATATTTTTTGTATTTTTACTATAATCTATTGTAGTACCAATAAAGTCGGGGTCTCGTTCATTTATGAGAAACTGCTGAAAACATAATCTATGCTTTTTGAATAATCCTAATTTATACTTAATTACAATATAGTGTCCTATTCTTTCTATTTTCCTATTTGAGTTTACTATCTCACCTTCTTCTTTATTATCATAGCTTAGTTCAGGTGTTGAATCTAATAATGAATCTATGTTATTTATTAAATATTGTGCAAGGGAAAAATGTTTCTCTTTATTAAACTCTTCAGGGTTTACTTGGGTTACCCTACATATTTCATCCACTGAATTAGCTATTTCAATTTTGGTTTTTGGTTGAAGTTTTTCAAACATAATAACATCCTAAAAGTTATAATATAAAAATTTTATTGATCTAGCCAAAAGAAAAGCTTATATACTAGACCTATTTTTAGGATTAAATAAACCTAAAAAAAGGATAAAATGCTGAAGAATACATATAGGATATTAAATATATTTGCAGAAAGGCCATGGAAGAAGTTCACCTTAAAAGAAATTAAAGAAATCTCAAAAAGCAAGTCTGAAAGCTACACTTATAACTCCTTAAACAGTTTTGTCAAGGAAAATATCTTATTAAAAGAAAAAGTTGGAAATGTTTCTGTTTATTCTGCAAAGCATAACCAAAAAGCTATAGCATATTTGTCAATGGCCTCTGAAAACAATGCATGGAAAAAGAATCATATTTCAGTAAAAATTATAGAAAACTTAATTTCTAATATCCCAGCTAAATGTTTTACTTTTTTAGTAACAGGAAGCTATGCAAAGCAAAAGCAGAAAGCTAATTCAGATATTGACGTCGTAATATTTTCGGAAATTTCACCAAAAAGAATTTATTCTGAATTAAATTATTTATGCAATATGAGTATACCAAAGGTTCATCTTTATGTGTTTAGGTGGAGTGAATTTTTGCAGATGCTTATCAATAAGAACCCGAATTATGGAAAGGAAATCGCAGAGAATAATTTGATTTTTGCAGGTGCAGAGCCATACTACAGGATTTTAATGCAGGCAGTTGAAAATGGACTCACTGGTGGAAATATATCTAAACAGAGCACATAACGAGATTATGGCCGCTGAATCATTAATCAGATTAAGCAACACAAAAAAAGACAAGCTGGAATTTAACCTTCCGGAAAATACAACGTTCTACAGCTCGGTTATTTCACATTCATACTATGCAATTTTTTATGCAACAAAGGCAATTCTTTTAACAAGAAACGTAAATACAAAATCACCTGAGATTCATAAGAAAACCTATGATGAATTCAAGAGATTTTTTGTTGATTCAGGATTGCTTGATGTTAAGCTACTGCAGATTTACAAGAAAATGATTGTAAGGGCAGACCAGCTTTTGCATATAATAAAAGATGAAAAATCAAAAAGAGGGCATTTTACATACCAAACAATTCCCCAGGCAAACAAAGAGCCTGCAGATGAATCCTTAAATCATGCAAAATTCTTTGTGTCAAATATGATGAAAGTTATTGAAGATTAAATTCCCCAGAGTTCGTTTTCCTTTCTCATCATCTCTGCTATTTCTTTTAGTATTGAGATTTCTCCTGATGTAAGGTATTTTTTAAGCTCTTTTAATCTTCGGAAATCGCTTTCAGGTATAACAGAATATAAAATATCCTCTTCACAAACCTGCCTTCCTATTGTGATTTTATCAAGAGAAACTGCAACTTGTTTTCCCTCCTCTGCAACTGAGATGTTTTTCTTATCCAACTGGATTCCCTTTACAGTTGTCAATGGTTCTATATCTTTCATAAGCCTTATTCCTGTCTTTACTTTTCCTGTTAAAATATCAACTCCAACAACAGCAGGATTATTCTGCCTGAAAACATATCCCTTCATAACCTTAATCTTGCATGGCCTAACCAAACTGTCAACCTCTTCTGCCTCTCTTCTCTTTTTTTCTCCCTGAACCCATTTCTCAAAATTTTCTATAAGCTTGTATATTATGTCATTTGTGAAAATTTTAACTTTATCAGATTTTGCATCATCGTTTATAGAAACATTAAAGCCGATTATAACTGTCTTTAAAGGATCTTTCTCATAATTACTCTCTGCATCTATTATGTCTTTCTTTGATATGTTTCCTATTGATGCCCGCCTTATTGTTATATCACTTTCCCTGAATACCTTAACAAGCGCCTCCAAGGACCCAAGAGAATCTGCCTTCAAGATAATTCCTTCCTCATCTTTTTCTATGATTACCTGAGAAATTTGATTCTGAATAATTTCTTTTGTTTTCTCTATATCCTTTTCAGAGCATGACATAAGAGGCATTCCAGCAACAACTTCCTCAATGTCAGGTGCTGATATTCTCACTCCTGCTGCTGCATTCACTTCATCATAACTTTTGAAAACAGCCTTTTTATCCCTCATTTCAGAAAGAGGCATTGGTGTAAAGAAGCTTCTTGGTTTTGTTACAATTGGCTGTTCCATTCCTCCTATAACAAGATAATCTCCTTTTTTCAATGTTCCGTCATAAATTATCACATCAAGGGAAACTCCCATTTGTTTATCTCTTTTTACCTCGAGAACAGTTCCTTTTGCAGGGCCAGATATATCGCATTTAAGGCAGCTTTCCAGATATTTTTGCGCAAGCCCTGTAATAACCATCAAAAGCTCTGGAATACCCTCTCCTGTTTTTGCCGATACAGGTATTATTGCAACTTGTTTTGTGTAATTTTCAACGCGGTCAAATCTCTCGCTCTGGAATCCAAATTCATAAATCCTTCCAACTAATTCATAAATTTTTGTATCAAGATGTTTTTGTACATCCTGGCTTTGCTTTGAAATGCTTTTCAAAAGATTTTCCTTATTTGTGTTCCATCCAGGCAATAAGTCAATCTTGTTTGCAGCCACAATAAAAGGTGTTTTTTCCTGTTTTAGAATTTCCAATGCCTCTATTGTCTGCGGCTTAAATCCTTCGTTAATATCAACAACAAGTATTGCTATATCTGCAAGAGTTCCTCCTCTTTTCCTTAAGTTTGTAAAAGCAGCGTGCCCTGGAGTGTCTATGAATAATAATCCAGGAATATTGAATTTTATTTTAAGGGTGTCAAGCATTGGCCCGCATATCTCTCTTATTGTCTCTAGGGGAACAACTGAAGCTCCTATTGCTTGTGTTATCGCGCCAGCTTCTCCCTTGATAATATTGCTGTGTCTAACATAATCTAATATGCTTGATTTTCCATGGTCCACATGGCCCACAACAGTGCATATGGGCGATCTTATGCTGTTCATTTTAAAGACAGTAATTGTATTTAACTTTTAAAACTTTCCAAAAGTTTTATATTAAGCTATAGTTTATTTTGTTTAATGGAAACAATTAATGAGGGAAAGGCAAGGTTTAAATCTTATGTTGATGATAAGATATCAAAAAAGCTTCCTGTTTTTTATAATCCTGTTATGAAGCTTAACAGGGATGTTAGTGTTTTATTGCTTAATTCTGTTGAGAAAGATGATATGCAATTAGCTCTGCCATTGGCCGCAACAGGAATAAGAGGAATAAGGTTCTTGCTTGAATTGAAAAAATCAAAAATAAAAACAATTTCATTTAATGACAAAAGTGATGAAGCGGTTAAACTAATAAAAAGCAATTTAAGATTAAATAAAATTAAACCAAAAGATAAAATAAAAATTTTTAACCTTGATGCTAATGAATTTTTACTTAATTCAAAGGGCTTTGATTACATTGATATTGATCCTTTTGGCTCTCCAAATTTTTTATTGGATAGCGCAGTTAAGAGAATTGCCCGCAATGGAATTCTTGCAGTTACAGCAACAGATACTGCTGCTTTGTGTGGAAGCTCGAAAAACGCATGCTTAAGAAAATACTGGAGCGAGGCCTTAAAAAATGAGTTCTGCCATGAGATTGGATTAAGAATCTTAATAAAAAAAGTACAGCAAATTGCATCGCAGCATGACAAGGCCTTAATTCCAATATTTTCATACTCAAGAGAACATTACTTCAGAATTTTTTTTGGTTGTGAAAAAGGAAAGAAAAAAGCAGATGAGATAATGAAAAAGCACGGATATGTTGTTTATTGCAACAAATGCCTTTTCAGGGAAACTGTAAATACAATATTCAACAATGAAAAATGCCCTTTCTGCAATTCAAAGCTTGATTCTGCTGGAAAGCTTTGGCTTGGCCAGCTGTGGGATAAAAAGATTGTTGTAAGTATGAATAAAGAGGCCAAAAAAATTAAAGATAAAGAGTTAATTAAACTGATGCAGATAATAACAGATGAGTCGAAGATAAACTCAGTCGGCTTTTACGACATTGCAAAGGTTGTAAAGCACAACAAGTTAAAGTATGTTCCAAAAAAAGAACTTTTAATCAAAGAAATAAAAAAGGCCGGATTTAAAGCAGCTGAAACGCATATAAGGCCAAACTCAATAAGAAGTGATATAACCTTAAAAGAATTAGTGAAAATAATAAGAAAGATTAATTAATCACAAGTCAAAATCATCTATAAAGCCGAGGATTGTTTTGTATTTCTCAAGATAATGAAATCCCTTGTCACTTAAGGTTATATACTTTTTTTTATTCTTATCATAAATCTCTTTTACAAATTCCTTTTTCAAAAGCTCCTGAAAGTATTCATTAAAGCTCTGACTGGAAAGGTTTGTTTTTCTTAATAATGGGGTTGGCTTTATTGAATTATGATTCTCCTGAATTATCTTCAGAAAGCCATATATCACTTCCAACCTGTCCCTTTTCTTGCTCATTTTACCCACTTTAAAACCTTTAAGTAAACAACCACAAAAACAATTATTGAAAATGCCTGGAAAAAAATCTTAGAGCCAAATAATAATATTCTTCCGGGACTAAGTAAAAACAGGTTTATCAGCCAAAGCACAGATATCAAAAAGTACAATGTTCTGGTGTATTTTTTTTTTGTTTTCTTATGGTCTTTTGTTGATATTACAACTGTGATTAAAAGCAGCAGAAGCTGTAGTGCAGATATTAAAATAAGAGACTTTGAACAAAATGCTATTATTGAAATAGAGATTGCAATTATATTTGAAAGAATTATAAAATATTTGTATTTAATTTTTTTCCATATTGTGCTGTATATAAGGAAAAATATTGCCATAGTACTTAAGTAAGTTACAGGAACTGTAAAAACAGGAAGAAACATCACTCTTCTTGGTATGATAAAACTAAAAGATATACCCATAAGTATGACTATATGAAGCAAAAACCTTGATAAGTATGCAAGACCAAAAAAAAGAAAGGCACTTCTGAAGTATTTAATGCCTTGATGCTTTGTTAATTCATAAATTTCCTTGGTTTTATAGTAAACCAAAAAGCAAAGCACTACAACAATAAAAGTATACAAAAACTCTGCTTCAAAACCTTTTCCTAAAAAGTTATGCATCATTTATATCACACAAGCTTTAAGATATTTAAATGTATATAAAAAATGTGGACTTAAAGTGTACATTTATCCTTCTTTCTGTTTAAATATAAAAACATATTTCATAGTTAAAAACACAGGAGGTATAAAAAATGAATAAAACAACAATATTTGGTCTGTTGGCGCTTATAATTATAGGAATGCTTGCAACAGCCGGCCTTGTAAGTGCTTACAGGGGAGATTATTTAGTTAAAGGCCCAGAATGCAATGAACAAAGACATGACGCAATTGAAAGTGCATTTCAATCAAAAGATTATGGTGCATGGAAGCAATTAATGACAGAAACAGGAAGAAATCCAAGAGTCTTAGATATGATTAATGAGGATAACTTTGCAGTGTTTGCAGAAGCTCATGAAGCTGGAAAAAGCGGAGATTATGAAACTGCAGCAGCATTGAGGGCAGAACTTGGGTTAAACAACGGCAATGGTCCAAGAGATGGAACAGGCCATGGAAAAACTGAAGGAAAACAGCAAGGAATGCAGCACAACAGGCAAGAATCAAGAAAAGGAAGGATATAATCCTTCTATTTTTTTATTTTAAAAGTATAAATAAAAAAGTTATAAATAAAAATAGCTTATTCTAATTCATCCAGAGGGCTTTCACAGCTGTTTTCAATACAGCTTTTGATGTAATTTTCTATTTCAGGGGCCCTTGAAGAAGAAAATCCTACCCAGTTCTTTTCACCAATAAAAGTTGTCGGAACTCCTCTTGCCTGAATTCCATAAGCCTCAGCTACTTCCTGAAATAAGGCTGCGTTTTCTTTGTTGCTCCATGTTTCAAATGACCTTATTTCAAGTTCAGGATATTTTTCCGCCCACTCATTCAGATAAGGCTTCTGGCTTGTGCAGTGAGGGCATCCCTCTCCATAAAAGAAATAAACCAATACTTTATCAGAACTATTAGTTTTTTCAGCAATAACATTACCTGCCAGATTTGTCTGTGAATTATCAGAACATCCTCCCAATGATAACAATGCTAAAATAAATATAACCATATATACATTTGCAAATTTCATTTTATTCCCCCAAAAGATATGAACATGTATTATTTATCCAATAGCTCTTCTGACATCTGTTACTTCAACAGAATTAACACCTGGAATTGATGCAATGTTACTTTCAAGCTTGTCTGTGCTTCCTATGTCTTCATTGCTTACAAAAACGATTTCAAGGGCCTTTAAACCAAAAGCAACCGGCTTTTCCTCTACTTTTCCTACTTCTCCACCATACTCTGAAACAAAGGTCTTTACTTTTTCTTCTATACATTTCAAGTCTGTCTCAACACTTTCTGGCATTATCCTTAAAGTTATGATTACGCTTGCCATTTTCTTAGTTTGGGCCTGTAAAGCCGCATTCAGGGCATTTATACTCTGCTGCTATCTCTCTGCAGTGCTTGCATCTTATTATCTCAGCTTTTCCGCAGTTAGGGCACATGAATTTTGCTGCTCCTTGTTTGTTAGTTAGCCTTTTATGGCAAGAAGAGCAAATAATTTGTTTTTCGTCCATTTTAACTACCTCAATAATTATTATTGATTAGGGGTTTTCTTGCATTACTTAAAAAGCTTATGATTTTTATTAAGAATATTGCCATTTTTCATGTTCACTATCATGAAAGTATAACAAAGATTTTTAAATAATCAAAAAATAAGTATATAAAATGACAGAAAAAACACCGAAAAGTCTGGAGCTTCCTGACCTTCCTGAATTCAAGGAAGAAAAAAGCGAAAAAGATTCGCAAGAAAAAAAAGAAAAGTCTTTTTCTGTTCCTAAGCCAGTTAAGCCAAAACTAGTGCCTGCTCCTAAACAGCAAAAGAAAAAACCTGTTGCTGGAACAAAAACAAAGCCTGTTTCTAAGCCAGCAAAACAAAAGTCTGTTTCTAAATCAAAGAAAAAGTCAATCTCTAAACCAAAAAAGACAAAGGTTGATTCAAAAACAAAGCCTAAGAAAAAAGATGCTAAAATTAAGAAGAGTTTAAAAAAGCAAAAACCAAAGATCAAACAAGAAAAACACAAAAAGCCTAAAGAAAAAGAAATAAAACAGGATACAAAAAAAAGTGGATTAAGAGGTATCATAAGCAAGGTTAATTCAAATAACATAGATAAAATCAAACAAGACAACAAAAGGTTAAGAAAAGAGCTTAAAGAGAAAAAATCAATTTTGTCTGATAAAGAAAAAGAGATAAAAAATAAGGAATCTGAAATTAAAAATATTCTCCAGGAAAAAAACAGAATAGTTAATTTAAGGGAAAAGGAAAAAGAATCCTTGAAAAAGGAAAAAGAGGTTCTGGAAAAAGAAAAGCAGGAAATAAGCAAAAAACACAGAGAAGTAGAAAAGGTTGATGAGAAGAAAAAGCATGTTGATTCAAGATATGAAAAAATAAGACATTTAGAAGAGCAGTTGAAAGAAATAGAGAAAAACAAAGAAGAGATTGAGAAAAACAAAGAATTTCTAAAAAAAGAAGCTGAAGAATACCTCTACAAAGAGAACAAGCTGGCAGAAACAAGAAAGGACCTTGAAAAGCTTATTGATGAAAACAAGAAATTGCAGCATGATCTTGAGCTGAAAAACAAAAAAGCTGATGAAAAAGAAAAAGAAATTAATCAAAAAAATATTGAATTAAAAAAACTGGAAAATGAGCTAAAGAAAAAGGAGCTTGAAATGCTTCAGCAAAGGAAAAAAGAAATTGAAGAGAAAAACAAAAAAATAAGTCTTATGGAAAATGAGCTAAATCTGCTTCATGAAAAAAGAGAGAATTTTGAAAAAAAGAGAGAATCAATTGAAAATGAAAACCAGGAATATCAGGAAAGGGAAAGAAAACTAAAACATATTAAACCTAAGAAACAAAAACACGATAAAAGAATCCCTGATAAAAAAGAGGAAAGGATTGAAATAAAAGAAAAAAAGCAAATGCCTGCAACAGCAGTAAAAAAAGCAAGCAAAGAGGACATACTCATTTTAATTGATGAATTTAAGGCATGCATTTCAGCAAGGGATATCTTAGGGGCAAGAGGGGTTCTTAACATTATAAATGAGAAATACAAAGATCTAAGCAAAGAAGACAAAGACTCCTTAAAATATGAGATATTTGACTTGGAAACAAGCATAAAGCTGGCTTCTATAGCAATGGAATAAAAAGAAAAAATGTGCGGAACTTTGGTTCTCACACAAAAAATATAGCCGAACTAATTATCAGAAAGACTATATCCTTTATAAACTTACTTATTTTTAAACTAAATCAAGGGCTTAATATGATTTATAAAACTTTATAAGCAGCTATTCTCATTTAAATAATCATAAAAAGGCTATTTAAATCTTATTTTAGTTTTTTAAGGTTTATAACACCTTATAAAATTTAGAAATATTTAAATAGTAAGAATTAAATCAGGCTATTATGAAAAAGAGGATATTGATTTTATTGCTTGTATTCTTGGTTTCAATCAATGTATGCCAGGCAGCTATAATAAAAGGCGAGATTTACGACCCTGATTTAAATAAAATGACTGGCCGAGTAGAGATATGGGTTGACTCTTATCCAAGGCAGTATATGGTTTCAACTGACGGAACATACTCTTTTTTTCTTCTCGTAGGAGAGTATACAATAAATGCAAAGTATGAAGAAAGAGGCAGGGTCAAGTATGAAGCTGAGGAAAAGATAGTTATAAGGGATCAGGGAGAATTCATATATGATATTGTCATGCATTCTGTTGTTGATGAAGAAGAAAGTATGTTTAATGAAACAACAACAAAAACACCTTTATTTGAAAACAGGGGAATACTGCTTTTTATAATAATAGGATTTGTTTTTCTTGTATCCATAGTTTTGGTAGTTATAGTTCTTAACAAAAGAAAGAAAAAACAGGAGGATGTTATAAATCTTGATACAACAAAGGTTGATAATGTTGAACCTGAAAATCCAAAAGACGATCAGAGAAAAGATGATGAGATAAAGAGAGAGATAGAAAAAGAAATCCCTGAAAATCTTGATGGAGTGTTAAAAGTAATAAAGCAAAGCGGAGGAAGGACAACGCAAAAAGACATAAGAAAGAAAATTCCTCTTTCAGAGGCAAAGATAAGCCTTATGATAACAGAGCTTGAGCACAAGGGAATAGTTGAAAGGATAAAAAAAGGAAGGGGCAACATAATAATAATGAAAAAAGACCCTGGTTCTGATGAGATAAAGAATATCGAAGAAGATTTTAAACAACAAGGCTAAAATAAAAATCTTTATAAACAGCTCTTTATTCTATAAATAGTTTAAAATGATATCTGAACAGCTAAAAAAAGAATTTATTTCAAAAAAAGACCACCTTAGTGATATAATCGGACAGGAACAGACAAAAAAACAGCTAAAGTCAGCAATAATTATGGACAGGCACATAATAATAGTTGGGCCTCCTGGAATAGGAAAAACAACACTTGCAAAAAATGTGGCTATGCTTCTTCCAGACAAAGACCTTGTTGAATGCTCATACAACTGCAGCCCTGAAAATCCAATATGCCCTGAATGCATATCAAAACTAAAAGCAAAAAAAAAGCTTGATATCAAGAAAATTAAAGGGCAAAAAAGGTTTGTAAGGGTTCAGGGAAGCCCTGACTTAACAGCAGAAGACCTTATTGGAGATATAGATCCGATAAAGGCAATGAAATTCGGGCCATTAAGCCTTGAGGCTTTCACTCCTGGAAAAATATTCAGGGCAAACAATGGAATACTTTTCTTTGACGAGGTTAATAGATGCCCTGAAAAGCTCCAAAATGCATTGTTGCAGGTTTTAGAAGAGAAAAAAGCTACAATAGGCTCTTACAATATAGACATTGATGCTGATTTTATTTTCATAGGGACAATGAATCCAAAGGACAGCAGCACAGAAAAGCTTTCTGATGTTTTTTTGGACAGGTTTGACATGGTTTACATGGATTACCCCGAGAATGACAAGATTGAAACAGAAATAATAATAAAAAAAGGCAAAAAAATTGCTGAGTTCCCTGAAAAGCTTTTGAAGATGGTTGTTGCTTTTATAAGAAGCTTAAGGTACGATGAAAAGCTTGAGAAATTTCCAAGCGTAAGAGCATCTATGGGCATTTATGAAAGAGCACAGTCAAACGCTGTTATTAACTCAAAAAACACAGTCTGCTTTAATGATATCAAGGATGTTGTCGTATCTGTATTAAGCCACAGGATAAAGCTTAAGCCATCAACAAAGTACTTAATCAATCCAAAAAAATATGTTGAAGAGGAATTTGAAAAATTTGTTGAGTTGAAATATTCTGATTTAAAATCGCAGTCAAAACAATCTAGAAAAGGTGGTTGCCCGTAGCATGCTTCCAAGCTCGCTGGAAGAAATTGAGGAAAAAAAAGGAAAGCCTGGTTCTGATTTAAGTAATGATAGATTGATGCATTCTGTTCTTGAAAATGACCGCGAAAAAATAGAAAAAGGTAAGCTTGTAAGCGAGGCAATAAACCTTGGGATTTCATCTTTTAATCCTGACATGATATTTGAAAAATTAGTTAAGGATTACAGCACAGCAAAAAATATATTCGGTGAAAAGATAATAAGGCAGATTACCGGTTATGACCCTGCCTATGTTGAAAAAAATATCAGAATTCCTGAATTCAAAAAAGAACTAATGAAAGGAATCAAGAAGAATATTGATGCAATGAAAGATGAAAATCTTCTTGATAAAGAAAACTCTTTTACAGATGATGCTGTTTATTTGGCTTCATTAACCCTTTATTTTGAGGAAATTGATAAGCTGGCTCCAAAAGGTATTCTGGGGGAAAAGTTAAGCAGAAAATCAGACAAATACGGCATGAGGCAGAATGTAAGAAATTTCAAGAAAGACCGATATAGAGATATAGCTATAAAAAGCTCTTTGAAAACTGCTATAAGAAGGGGGCATAAAAGCCTTAAGATTGAAGACTTAAAAACCTATGACAGGCAGGCAAAGGGGCAATCATATATACTTTATGCATTGGATGCATCGGGCTCAATGAAAGGAGAAAAAATAGAGCAATGTAAAAAAGCAGGAATTGCCCTTGCATTCAAGGCTATTGATGAAAAAGACAAAGTTGGCTTAATAGCATTCGGCTCTGATGTAAAAACCGAGATAATGCCTACCTCTGATTTTATGCTGCTCCTCAAGGAAATAACAAAGATAAGGGCATCACAAGAAACAAATATTGCTATGACCTTGCAGAAAGCGATTAACATGTTTCCAAATGAAGAAATAACCAAGCATGTTATTTTGCTAACAGATGCCCTCCCAACAATTGGGGAAGAGCCCTATAAAACAACTATTGAAGCTGCTTCATCAGCTAAAAACCATGGAATAACAATCTCAGTGATAGGTGTTAATTTAGATAAAAAAGGAAAAGAGCTTGCTGAGAAAATTGTTGAGATAGGCCAAGGAAAGCTTTACATTATAAAGGCCCTTAAAGATGTTGACAGCATTGTACTTGAGGATTATTACAACTCTGTTTAATCTCAACGGAAAAATGACCTGATTGCAAGAACAGTCCTTATTGTTCCCATTTTCATTGTTGTTCTGAAGCTCATCGACTGGTATTTTATTTTTCTTTTGTCAAGTGCCCTCTTAAATGTTCTGAACTGGTCATCTGAATTCAAGACTTCATCAAAGGTATCTTCGTCTGTGGTTATTTTAAGTGTGAATGGCTCGGTTATATTATTTAATTTTATTATTTTTCCATTAACTGTCTTCATATCTATATTTTCAACAGAGCCGTTTCTTCTTGTTATTTTTATATTCATAACTTCGTTTCCAAAAATTCTTGCTATAAAGCTTGGAAAGGTGTTTGCCTTAAGGTTATACTCATCTTTAAGCTCTTCAAGCTGGTTAAGCGCATCATCCAGATTATTAACCTCAATAACCCTTCCTGTGTAAGCAGGGGCATTTATCATCATTGCAAAAATAAGCACCAAAAGAATGAATGTAAAAGAAACCAGAATCAAGTCGTTTTTTTCCATTTAATCTCCTCCAAAATTTATATTTTGCCTTATGTTTATAAATTTTTCGTACTTAGCAGAAAATTTAAATAAATTGTGTTTCTTCTAAAAGGTATGAAAATATTAGCCTTTGTTGACATTCACGGCAGCTCAGCCTGCCTTAAAGAGATTGAAAAAAAATCAAAGAAAGCAGACATAATTTTATGCGCAGGAGACCTGACTGTTTTTGAGCAGAGTCTTAATTCAATTCTCGCAAGACTGAACAAGCTTAAAAAGACAATATTAGTTGTACATGGAAACCATGAAAAAAGCTCTGTGATGAGAAAAGCCTGCGCAAAGTTTAAAAATATAATTTATATTCATAAAAGAAGCTATAAGAACAATGATTTTCTTTTTTTAGGGCATGGAGGCGGCGGATTTTCAACAGAAAATAAAAGCTTTGCTGACTCTTTTCCTTTATTTAAAAAAAAGATTGATGATAAAAGCAAGGTCATATTCTTATCACATGAGCCGCCATACAAAACAAAACTGGATGATATTTCGGGAAGCTACGTCGGAAGCAAACCTTTAAAGAAATTTATAAAGGAATTAAAGCCTATTCTTGTTGTATGCGGGCATCTGCATGAAAACGCGAACAAAACTGACAAAATCGGAAAAACAGTAATAATTAATCCTGGGCCAAAAGGAAAAATAATAAAATTATAAGAAATTTATAGTTTATTTAACATTGCCTTTTTCATTTATTTTTTTGTAAAGATTGTTAATGTCCTTGTAAGCCCATTTTTTCTCTTTTTCTGGAAGAGCGTTATAAATCTTAAGAGTGCTAAGGTAAAGTTTTTTTGCCTCTTCTATCTTTTCATCTTTAATAAGCTGATTTGCGCTTTCTATCTTTCCCCCTAATGCAAGGATAGATTCTGACTCCAATCCAACCTTAATGTGCATTACATTCCATTTTGCCTGTACAAAAACAAAGATTATGAAAATAGGAACACCAATAAGTATCCAGTTCCAGTTAAGCCAGCTAAGGTCAGGAGGGTTAAACTTTGGAAGCATAATTTTTTTTTCTTTTTCTAAATCCTGTAATTCTACTGGTTTTTCATTTTCCATACTATCTTTTTCAGTATCATCTTCAGGAGATGTATCTTCAACCAAAGTTGCAGTAGATGTGCTTGATCCTCTTTCACTAGTTATTGCAAATGTTGATAATCCAGGAGATTCAGCACTGTAAAAATAGTAATCACTTCCAATGCCAATTCTTTCTGTATCAAGCTCTTCCCAAACATTATTATTGTATCGATGCAGATTTACAGAATTAAAATCATATTTTTTGCTTTCAATCCATGATTTTTCAACCTTGAAGTTTATCTTTACTGTTTCAATATCTTTATTGTCCATATTTGATTTTGTTATCTCTATATATTTGTAAACACTTCCTTTTTTGTTTGGAGATGATGCTCCTGATGGTCTTGATGCAATCTCAACTCTTATTTTTCCATTTGTAATCCTGTTTTTAGCCTTTAAAGCTATTCCTGTTATCAAATAAATATCTGATTCATAGAACACTAAGCTTTTAGTTGAACCCGCTAAAACAGTACCGATGTTTTTTTCCTCATAGTTTAAAGTAGGAGTGCTTACTCCTGTGCTGCTACTTCCTCCTGATGAGCTGCCTCCTGATGAGCTAGTTGTAAAGATTGTAGAGTTTGAAAAATCCATAACATTCCCTGCAGTGTCCTGGCATCTTACATAATAAGTGTATGATGTTGATGCGCTCAATCCGCTCAAAGCACTTGAATGAGATGTTTCTCCTGTTGTGCTCAATGTGTTGCTCATAGAAAAGTATGATTCATTTGTTGTTGAGTATCTGCATGTCGCATCTTCATTTGTTGTTGCAGTTAATGTTGCACCGCTTGAAGTAACACTTGATGATGAGATTGAGGTTATAGTTGGTTTTGTTGTATCATAATTTATCATTATTGAATCAGAATAATCTCCATTTTGATATCCATCATTAGGGATTATGTAAATTTCATAAGTTCCTTCTTCTAAGGGAGAATAAGTACAGTTAAGGTCTGTGGTAAAGCACGCCTGTGTATTGTTAAACATCACGTAATAAGAAACTGTATCCAAATCATCATCAATGCCTTCTGTCCAGTTGACCAGGATAGTTGTGTTTGTATAGCTGTTGTTTAAAGGATAAGTTATATTTGGTTTTGTGGGTGCTGAGTTTCCTATCTTAAATGTCTGGTTTCCTGTGCTATTCCAATTGCCTGCTGTATCATTTGCATAAATATTCCATACTACAATGGACCCATTTGTTGCATTGACTTTCTTTGTTATATTTGACCATAAAGTTAAAGACATGGCCGTATCATTTTCCATTGTTCCGCTGTTATTCCAGCTAAAAACATAGTGAGAGAGTCCAGCAAGATTGTCTGCCCAAAATGAATAAAATAAAACAGTATCATTAACTTCAACAAGTGAAGTGTTTTTTCCAAAATCTGAATAAGAAGGAGCGGTTGTATCATAAGTGTAAAAAAATGATTCAGATGTTGTTCCATTAACATAACCATCGTAAGGAGTTACATTCCATTGGTAAAAGCCTTCTGAGGGATAATAAGTACAGTTTAGGTCTGATGTAAAGCATGCATCTGTACCATTAACTAAAATATAATAATAAACTATATCTCCATTAGCATCATAAGATTCATTCCATGTCATGTTTATCAAATTTATGAAAGAATTATTTGATGGACTAATTAAGGTTGTTTGATTTGGAGAGGTGTTATTGAGAGCCATTATAGCGGCATAAATATCTATTCTTGAGTAATTTCTTCCTGTATTTGCAGTATCATCAATTTCTTTTCCTGTTAAATTTAATATATTTTCTATTTCTGCAGGAAGTATATCTATGTTGTTTTTTAGCCTCATAAACTGCTTTATTATAGCAGCTGCGCCAGCGACATGAGGTGCGGACATTGATGTTCCTGTTTTGTCAACAAAACCTCCTCCAAGCTGCATTGAATGTATGCTGTTTCCGGGTGCTACAAGATCAGTTATATTATTCCTATTGGCAAAAAGGTAAATTGAATCTCCAGATGATGAAGAGACACTTGTTGAATTATAAATACATGCAGGAGAAGATATGCCTGTTGTGCTTCCTAGATTGCCAGTTGCAACAACAACAGTTATATTCTTGCCAACAGCCCTATTTATTACATTTGAGGTTAAAGGGTCTTGATCATCACAGTAACCTGAAAATAATTCTTCTGAACCAAGACTCATACTGATAACAGATATATTATACCTTTCACTATTATTAATACACCAGTCAATGCCTGCAATTATATCAGAGGTCCATCCATCTCCATTATTATCGAGTGATTTCACAGATAAAAGATTTGATCCTGGTGCAACTCCTCTATATGTAGAATCTGTTGATGCAGCAATTCCAGCACAATGAGTCCCGTGACCATCATCATCCATTGGATCGCCGTCATTGTTTACAAAATCCCATCCGTCTATAACCTTAGAGCAGTCTGTCCAGTTATATGTGGTGTTTGTTGTTCCATTTAAAATATAATCAATATAAAACCCATAATCTGTAAAAGAGATGTCAGTTATTAACCTTATGTATATAGTATCACCTTCTGAATGAGGTGTCCAAATATTTTCCATGATTCCATTTATTCCATGATAGTGGGCTATTTCAGTAAATTCAGAGTCATAGATAATTATCCTGTCATAAGTATCATAACCTAAAAGTTCACCCTGATATTCAAGGCTTATGTTTTTAAAATGAACTGCAATACTGCTGTAACCTGGCTTTGTTATGTTCCATGTGTAATCAAAATTATTAGAATAGTTATGGTCTGACTCAAGAATATAACTTTCATTTATACCTTCATAATTGAATTCAGTTATTGTACAATTGCCCAATGCTTCATGCGTGTAATCAATACCTGAATCAATAATACATATTGTTTCACCAGTTCCTGTAAGATTTATTGAATCAACTTGTAATTTCCATGTGTTTGTTGCGTTAACAGTTTCAACACTCTGATCAAGGAAAGAATAAACTTTCCTATCTAAATAAACTGCTTTAACATCAGGGTCATTCATAAGTTTTGTTAATCCATCTTTAGTAACTTCTCCAGAAAACCCATTTACTGTGCTAAATTTATTTCCAATTTTAAAGTCAGTTTGTTTTTCATATTCAGAGATATCTTTACCTCTTGTATTCATCTTGGAAAAAACCTTGTTTTGTGATTCCTTTATAAGTTCTTCATCAAAAAAATTTGCTGAAAATCCTTTCTTTGAAGAAATATCATTTAGAACAACAATAACGCGTGCGTTTTCTTTTTCATTGACTTCTTTGAATACATCTTGTTGTATTTTCGCAGAAATCAATGTAGTTGATGCAAGAAATATAATAAACATTGCTGTTAAAATAATCAGCCTCTTTTTCATGTTATAGATATATTTAATCAAATCATTTAAATATTTTTACATATTTTAATTTTATATGATAAGGAATGCAACAAAAAAAAGAATTATAGCTGATGCACATTATGATTTCAAGAGTCCTTTTTCAAAGGCCCTTGGCTTAATGTTTGCAATGAATCCTAAAAACCTTGTTTTCTATTTCAAAAAGGAAAAAATAATTCCATTGCACATGTTTTTTGTCTTGTTTCCGATTGATGTTTTATTTCTTGATAAAAACAAGAAAGTAGTTGAAATAAAGGAAAATTTCAGGCCATTTACATGTTACACACCAAGAGCAAAAGCGAAGTATGTCATAGAGCTTTCAAAGGGAGCTGTAAAGAAATCAAAAACAGAAATAGGAGATATAATCTCATTCTAAGAGCAACATATTTAAATAATGAGCTAATCCTTTGTTTGTATGCGGGGGCGTCGTATAACCTGGCTATTATAGCCGGCTCCAGTAAGTGGAGCGATGAGCCTTTTGGCGATGATTACTCGAAGAAACCGGCTGATTGGGGTTCGAATCCCTACGTCCCCATTTTTTCTTTTAGCAATATTTAAATAATACATGCATTATTTTAAACTAAAAGAGGTGGTTTTGTCTTGAGCAAAGTTTTTGGACCCGCAGCAACATTAATCGGCTGCATAATAGGAGCAGGAATTCTTGGAATACCTTATGTTGTTTCAAAGGTCGGCCTTTTGGCAGGAATAATTGAAATAATATTAATTGGGATTGCGATTTTATTTCTTAACATTTATCTCGGGGAAATTGCAGTTAAAACAAAAGACAGGCGCCAGCTTGTTAGATATGCTGAAAAATACCTTGGAAAAAATGGGAAAGGTTTAATGTGGGTTTCAATGGTTTTAGTGATATATGGGGCGCTGGTTGCATATACAATTAAAGAAGGTGAGTTTATAAATGCCCTTGCAAGCCCTTTTTTTGGGGGAAGCCCTTTAATATACAGCACCATATTCCTTTTTTTAATGGCTGTTCTTGTTTACTTTAACCTGAATTTTATTGAAAAAACAGAGTCACTTATTGTTGTAATTCTTATGTCAATAATCCTCTTCATTTCTGTTTTGGCAATGCCCCATATAAATAAGGCTAATTTCACACAATTCAATCCTCAACAAATTTTTGTTCCTTATGGAGTTGTATTATTCTCTTTTTTGGGTTTTGTTGCCATACCTGAAATGAAAGAGCAGATAAAGAAAAACAAGGAAATGCTGAAAAAGGCAATTATTATTGGAAGCATAGTGCCGATTGCAATATACATATTGTTTGCTTTTGTTGTTGTAGGTGTAACAGGAAATAATACCTCTGATGGGGCCATACTTGGGCTTGGAGAAATTCTTGGCTATGAAATGCTTGTATTCGGAACATTGTTTGGTATAATGACAATGATGAGCTCTTTCATAATCCTTGCTTTTTCCTTAAAGAAAATGTATGAATATGACTGCAGCATTAACAAAAATTTATCATGGTTTTTAACCTGTACTATTCCTTTAATAATAATCCTTCTTGGGGCAAAAAGCTTTGTAAAAACAATAGGATTCAGCGGCTCACTTGCAGGAGGTTTAATGGGAATACTTATAGCCTTGATGTATATGAAATCCAGAAAACAAAAGAAAGTCACAAAAGAAAAAATAATTTGCGGGATACTTATTTTATTATTCTGCCTAGGAATACTTTATGAGATACTAAGTGTTCTTAGATTAATTAGCATTTAAGATCTTTAATTAAATAAGAAAGTATAAAAAAGAAAAAGGTTAAAAAAATAAAAAAAGTTTAGTAGTAAGTCTCGCCTTTCTCGTGGTCTTCAACATCTTCGTCTTCGCTTTCTCTAAGCTTGCTGAAACCGATTATCAAGCCAAGTATAACAAGCAATACTACCAGGATTATTACTCCTATTTCAAGCCCTCTCTTTAGGCTTATCATTCCTGTTTCTGCTTCTTCCTTGACATCTCCTTTAAGGCTTATCTGCTTCAAGGTATTGTCTCCTGAGCTTACTGAAACAACGAACATATGCTCTCCTACTGTTGCATCTTCTTTTGCAGTTACTGAAACAAATACTTGTTTTGACTCTCCTTTGTTGAGAACAACAAGATTGCTTGGTGTTACTTCAACATTTGCCCATGTATCTGCTCCATCAACACTTACAACATATGTTCTTGCAGTGCTTCCTGAATTCTCAATTATTAGAGGATATGTGACAGTTGCTCCCTTTTCAACTGATTGTGATTCAGGACCTACTGTTATTATTGTCTTTTTCTGAACGTCTTCTTCATCTTCAGCACAAACATCTCCTGTTACAAGTATGCTGTATTCCTCTGTGGTTGTTTCATAGCCTTCATCATATTCAAGTGATACTTCTACTGTATATTTTTTAGGCTCAATGCACTCTGGTATTCTCATGTACAGCTCTTCTGAAGTCACTGACTCGTCTTTGTCTTTGCCTTCGATTTCATCAACATATTCTGATGCTGATAATCCAAGCTCTGGAATGCTTACTCTAACCCTAACACTTTCTTGATCTTTCTCTCCTATGTTTTGGATTCTTACTGTTGTAAGCAAAGCTCTTCCAGCTTCAACGCCATACTCTGGATAAAAGATTACATCTTTTATTATAAGCTTGTGTCTTATTCCTTTAAGGTGAAGTGGGTAAAGTGCCTCGAATGCTTCTCCTTTCCTTGTCCCAACAGTTACCCTTAAGTCATAATAGTCTTTGTCCATTTTGTAAGGTAGTTTTATTGAAAGATCCTTATAAGTTGTGTCTCCAGCATCAAGGTCAAATACATGTGCTCTGTCATAAAGGTCTGATTCCCTATCACTGTATTCATATCCTAAAACTTCTGCTGTTACTTCAACGTTTTCTTCATCAACATCTGATGACATCTTAACCCTTATGTCAAGCTCTTCTCCTCTTACAACTTCTAACTGGTCTCCTGCCTCAAATTCATCTCCATTTAGTTTAATGGACTCTACAGTAGGCAATGCACTCACTATCCCTACGGACAGAAAGCTAACCAAAAATATTGCCAATAAAACATTTATTGCATTCTTCATTTTTTTACCCCCAACTTTTGTTGTTTCATTATAAGAGATTATGAAATCTCTGTGTTGCTATTATGTAATAGCAACTTATATTTAAATGTTTCGTTTTTTTAGTTATTCTTAAGTAGTTACTAAAACAACTATTCATTTATTATCTAATATATATCTCCCTG
Source organism: Candidatus Woesearchaeota archaeon (assembly GCA_018399355.1). Classification (GTDB taxonomy): domain Archaea; phylum Nanobdellota; class Nanobdellia; order Woesearchaeales; family CG1-02-33-12; genus M55A3. Next base: position 20,341 of record JAGYOA010000013.1, read on the forward strand.
TGTTTCACTCTTCTTATGTCGTCACCGACCGCTGACGCTCTTATGTCATAATATCCTGCACTCGCCCATAAAGGGATATCAAGCATAATTAAGCTTGTTTTTTGGTCATTTCTTTTCAGGTCAAAAGGACCTACTCTTCTCATTAAACCTAATTCAGGAACAGTAAATGTTATCCTTATATTTTTTAGTTCATTGTCGCCTGAGTTTTCAAATGTTGAAATTATAATCATTGTATCTCCTGGCTTTAGGTAATCCTCATTAAGTATTACAAATCTTGTCATACCTAACTTATCTTTGTATTCTTCATCTTCTATAATTCCTGTGCACCTTGGGTCATTGTATGAGATGTCATATTCTGTGCATGTATTTTCTTCGCATGTACAGTCGCCTAAGCAGGCATTAAAGACATCATGATAATCATAATAATCATTTCCATAGCATCCGTCAAGGTTATCGCATTCTGTATCTGCACATGGGTTTTCTGCATCGCATTCT
>JAGYOA010000014.1 GCA_018399355.1 Candidatus Woesearchaeota archaeon
CCGCAGGTATCGTTCTGGTGAGGCCATATCCTTAAGCATTTTTCAACTTCTTTATTATATATCTGGCCATCAAATTCCTTAATTACTGGGCCGTGTTTTATATCTAAATTAATTTTTTCCAGTTTTGCATTATCATATTTATTTAATAAAAAGTCAATAATTGCCTCATTTTCCTCTGGCTCTAATGTACATGTGGAATATGTCATGACTCCTCCCTGTTTTAAGCATTTAAATGCTGTTTCAATTAATTGTCTTTGCGTACCCGCAATCCTCTTAACCATGTTTGGATTCCACATCTTTAAAGTCTTTAAACTCTTTCTTATAGTTCCTGTTCCAGAGCATGGAGCATCCAGCAAAATTTTGTCAAAGGGATTCTTAAAAAATCTTCCTTCCATCAATGTTGTTATTGTGTTTGTTGCTCCTGCTCTCTGCAGATTAAAGCTTAATGGCGCCATTCTTTTGTAATCGGCATCATTTGAAACTAAAGCTCCTTTGTTTTTCATCATTGCCGCAAGCTGTGTTGTCTTTGAGCCAGGGGCAGAGCACATATCCAAAACATTTTCATTTGGTTTTGCATCAAGAACAACAGGAGGAATCATTGATGCTGCTTCCTGTACATAAAAATAGCCAAGATTATGCTCAAGCAAGTTTCCAATATCTCTTCTCTCTTGTTTTTTATGTTCAATAAAAAAGCCTTCGTTGCACCATGGAATCTGGGTTAGCTTCCATTCTTTCTCAAGCCTTTTCTTAAGCTCTTCAACAGAAATCTTTAATGTATTAACTCTTATGCTTTTTCTCATGAATGATAAAGATGCTTCTATGAACTTTTCATAATCTCTGCCCAATAAGATTTTATACTTCTCTTCAAAACTCTCTTTTATCTCAATATCCTCTGTTCCAGGTATTCTTTTCATTTTAATGTTTTAACCATATAAGGGCCTTGTTTTTTATATCCTAGTCTGCGGTAATAATTTCTTACTCCTATGCCTGATATTACAATCATTTTATTTTTTTTGTTTTTTATTGCTGTTTCTTCTGCTTTTTTCAAAAGTTTTTTTCCATATCCTGCATGCTGTATCTTTCCTTTTTTTCCAATCTCAACAGCAGAGCCAAAAACATGAAGCTCTCTTATTATTGCGCTATCTTTCGTTATCTCTTTTCTTAAGTATTTTGAGGGAAACCTTAACCTGCAAAATCCAATTAGTGCATCATTTTTCTCGTCATCAAAACTTATGAAAAACTCCTTTCCATTGCTTGCACCATATTTAAAAACATTTAGTTTTATATCTTTTGGATTGACTTTTATATTCTCCTTTTTTAGTTTATGACCAATCTCCCTGCAGCGTATGCAGTTGCATTTTATTTTCTTAATCTTTAATTCCTTTTCAACATACTGCCTTAGATTGTTTCTGTCAACTCCTGCCTCTGTAAGCTGTGTTGGGATATCTCTTTGCACCCTCATTATCCTTACATATCTTGGAACAATTTTTTTTATTTCTGTTATTATATCAACTGCTTTCTCTGTTGTTATTGGCCTGTATTTTCTATTTTTCCACCAGTTGTATGCTTTTGTTCCCTTTAAGACCATGCAGGGATAAATTTTCAGCATGTCTGGCTTAAAATCACTGTTTTCAAACAATTTTTTAAATGAATTTATGTCCTTTGTTTTGCTTGAGCCAGGCAATCCAAGCATCATATGGTAGTTTACTTTAAACCCTGTATCTTTTAATGCTAAAGTTGCGTCAATTGAATCATTAACAGAATGGCCTCTTTCAATTTTCTCAAGAACATCGTCATAAGCGCTTTGAACTCCAAGCTCAACCCTTGTTGCTCCCAGTTTAAGCATCTGGTTTGCATGTTTCAGTTTTGCATAATCAGGCCTTGTCTCAATTGTCATGCCCACGCATTTTATTTTTGATTTTTCATTTTTCTTCTGCTCTTTTTCAAGAGTTGTTTTTGTTTTATTTTTCAGTTTAATTAACTTTTTTTGGATTCTTTTAACCCTTTTATCATCCTGAAAATCACCTGGCATCTCAAAGAATTCCTTAAATCTTTCAAGGTTAAGTTCATTTTTCCTAAAGAAATAAGATGAAAAGTCATTCATTGCCTTTATTGAATATTTTACAAAATCATTCTGGTATTTTATCTCAAATGAAGGAAATGTTCCACCCATTATTATAAGCTCTATTTTTTCAGGAATCTGCCCTATCATAACATACTGCTCCAATCTATTCATTACCTGAAGATATGGATCAAAATTATTTCTTGATGCCCTTCTTGCAGCTGGCTCTTTTCCTGTATAGCTTTGTGGTGTATCCCCAAAGGCCGAGCTTGGCCCGCCGGGACAGATTGCGCACTTTCCATGAGGGCATTTAATCGGCTTAGTCATTATTGCACAAACTGCAACACCAGAAATAGTCCTTGTTGGTTTTGTAATTAAATGTTTCAATAATTTACGGTCTTTCACATCAGCATTCAATAAAATCTTTATGTCAGTTGGTATGTTTATGTGGTATTTCCTGCATAACTTTATCTTAAGCTTGGAAATATCCTGTTTTGAAAGCTTTTTCTTCTTCAGTTCTTTCAAAATTTCATCATAATATTTTTTTTCATGACTGTCCATAAAGCAAGAAAAGTATTGTTTGTATTTAAATATTGGTGAAAATTAGAAATATTTCGAAATAATTTCATAAAGATTTATAAATAATGATTGCTATCACAATAAATAATGGATATAGAAAAGATTCTTTATTGGGCTGTTGGTATTATATTAATAATAGTAATAATATACTTAATAGTTTCAGGAAGAGGTTTCACATGAAAGCAAATAACCTAGCTAATTTGATTGCATTGATTTTGATAGTTCTTGGAGTTATATTTATAATCTGGAAGTTGATTGGAGGAAGCCCAACAGAGTTCAGTATATTAATCACTCTTACATCAGGGATTTTGTTTAAGATTATTGCCTTAAGCAGTGATTTGTCAACATTAAAAGAGAGAATAAAGAATATTGACTTTAAGTTTAATGCATTAGCACATGATTTTAAAGAGCATATTAAGAAAAAATAAATTTTTCAGTTTCAATAAATCAAAAGTTTTTCTAAATTAATCCAATGTCCCAATGGATTTTTGTAAATTCTTTGGATATTTGGATGTTTATTTATTTCTTTAACTATACCTTTATCTTCCTGTCTATTCCAGTTGTAATCAAAAAGATAAACCTTTATGTTATTATCAGCTAGGCTTAAGGCAGTTTCCTCCCTGTCCTCAATAAAATGTGTTATTCCTTTATCCTTTGCTATCTTAACTTTGTCTCCATCAATGATAATTCTATCATTGTATTTTTCTATCTTGTTTTTTATGAAACAATTGAATGTTTGCTCTTCTGCATCACCTGGCCTTGCTGTTACAAAATAAAAATAATAAAGTTTCTCCAGCTTATTAAGAATATTTAATGCGTTAGGCAATAATTCCAAACTTAGATATTTTTCTTTTTTTACCATTTGCTTAAAAAGCTCATCAACTTCATCATCCTTTAATGGAGTGCATTTTCCATAATCAAAATCAGTTATATCTTCCTCAGTTAATGGCTTTTCAAGAACTTTTTTGTAATAATGATTTAGATGATGATACATTTCATTTGCTAATTCCAATATCGCTGGATTTGTGTCTGTAACACAGTTGTCAACATCAATTCCCAGAATTGTCTTTTTTTTATTGTAATCATCAATAAGTTTTTCTATGGTTTTCATCCTTATAATTGATTTTGCTGTTGTCATGTTATTTCCAGAAATATCAGATTATATAAAGATTTGCCTGACCCAATAAAATGATTGATGAATATAAAACTAATCATCTGCTACCTTGTTTTTTAAAAGTTTCATAATTTCAGCAATTATAAACACTGTGCTCGAAACTGCAAAGGCATAAATCCATCCTGTAAATGAAAGAGGCACTACCTTGAAAAAATTTGATAAAGGAGTATGAACCACTAAAAACTGCAATGCAACAGACAATATTATCGCTCCCACAAGATAAAGGTTTGAGAAAACACCTATCCTGAAAAGAGAATTTTTCTCTGAGCGGCAGTTCAGCACATTAAACATCTGGAAGAGCATGATAGTGCAGAAAGCCATTGTCCTTGCATATGCTAAATCTTCTATGTAAAGATTAAAAACAAAAAGCGTGCCTATGCACATTATTGCTCCTACAAAAAACATTCTTAAAAAATTGCTTCTTGAAAAAATTGCACTGTTCTTTTTTCTTGGATTTCTCTCCATAATTCCGGGCTCTTTGGGATCAACGCCTAGAGCGAGGGCAGGAAAGCCGTCTGTAACAAGGTTAATCCAAAGTATCTGCACTGCGATAAGCGGCAATGGAAAACCCAATATCATGGCAATAAAGATCACAAGTATCTCTCCTAGATTGCATGACAAAAGATATTCAACAAACTTTTTTATGTTGTCATAAATTCCCCTGCCCTCTTCAACTGCATTGACTATCGAGGCAAAGTTATCGTCTGTTAAAATCATGTCTGATGCCTCTTTTGAGACATCTGTTCCAGTTATTCCCATTGCTATTCCTATGTCTGCTTTTTTTAATGCAGGGGCGTCATTTACGCCGTCGCCAGTCATTGCAACAACATTGCCCTGTTTTTTCAGGGAATCAACTATACTTATCTTGTCTTTTGGCGAGATTCTTGCAAAAACATTAACCTCATTAACAATCTTGTCTAGTTTTGAATCTGAAATACCCATAATCTCTTTTCCTGTAACAACATCTTCATCTTTTTCTATAAGGCCGATCTGCAGAGCTATTGCCTTGGCTGTTGTTCTTTGATCGCCTGTAAGCATCATGACTCTTATGCCTGCCCTTCTGCACAATGCTATTGCCTGTTTTATCTCTGGCCTTGGAGGGTCAATCATCCCTGTAAAACCAACAAAAACAAGATTTTTCTCTATTTCTTTTTCCGAGTATTTTATGTTGGAAGGGAGTTCACGGTAGGCCATTGCAAGAACCCTTAATGCTCTTGAGGCCATCTCCCTGTTTTTCTCAAGAAATTCCTCTTTTTTGTTTTTGTCAAGCTTTTTCAGTTTTCCTTCTTCATAATAGTGGGAGCATTTTTCAATTATTATTTTCGGGGCTCCTTTTGAGAATGCAAATTTTTTTCCTTTATGTTCATTCACAGTTGTCATCATCTTTCTGTCAGAGTCAAAAGGAATTTCATATATTCTTGGATAGTCTTGCTCAAGATTTTCTCTTGATATATCTGCTTTTAAAGCGCAGACAAGCAATGCAGTTTCAGTTGGGTCTCCAAAGGTTTTGTTTTCATGTACTGCTGAATTGTTGCATAAAGCTGATATTTTAACAAGAAATTCATAATCATCGGCAGTGCTGTCAACAAATATTCCTTTTTTTGAATATCCATGGCCTGTAACATTTATTGTCTTGTTGTTTGCAAAAATCTCTTTTACAGTCATTTCATCTTTTGTTAAAGTGCCTGTTTTGTCTGTACATATGACATTAGTGCATCCTAATGTTTCAACAGACTGGAGCTTTCTCATAAGGGCGTTTTTTTTCACAAGCCTTGTAACTCCTAGGGTAAGTGTTATTGTAACAACTGCTGGCAATCCTTCTGGTATTGCTGCAACAGCCAAAGCTATTGCATTCACAAGCATATCCACAAGAGGGTTTCCCCTTAATATTCCCAATGCAAATATTATTGAGCATATCAGCAAGGCTGCAATACCAATCCATTTCCCAAGGTTTCCAAAGGTCTTTTGCAAAGGAGTTATTTTTTCTTTTTCCTCATCCATCATGCCTGCTATCTTTCCTATTTCTGTTTTCATTCCTGTCCTTAGCACAACTCCCTTTCCTCTTCCTTTTGAAATTACAGTTCCTGAAAAAACAATGTTTGACTGCGAGGCAATATCCTTTTTTCCTTTTAATACATCTGTATTTTTGCTTACAGAAGTTGACTCTCCTGTTAATGCTGATTCATGAGTCTGCATGCTTATTGACTCAATAACCCTTGCGTCTGCAGGAATTTTTTCCCCTTCCTCTAAAAGGATTATATCTCCGGGAACAAGGTTTTTTGCATCAATAACCTGCTCTTTTCCATTACGAAGCACTGTTGCCTTTAAGCTTGAAAGTTTTTTTAATGCCTCAATTGATTTTTCTGCCTTGTACTCCTGGACAAATCCAAAAACTGCATTAAACAAAACAATTATTGAGATAAGTACGACATCTGTGTATTCACCTATGAGTGCTGTTGCTGCAATTGCAACAAAAAGAATTATTATAAGAGGACTCTTAAATTGGCTAAGGAATATGGCAAAAGGGCTTATCTTTTTCTTTTCTTTTATTTCATTAAGCCCGTATTTTTCAATGCGTTTATGTGCTTGTTTGGTTGAGATTCCCTTCTCAGAAGTCTTAAGCTCATCAAATATTCTTTTAACAGAGTAATTATAATAGTTCATTATTCGCCTCTTTTATTAATTTAAAATTATTATTGTTTAAAAATATTATGATTTTGCAATAAAAAGATATTTATATAAATCATATGCTTTTGTTTATTTTGATGAAAACAAAAAAAGAGGCCATACTGCTTGTATTGATCTGCACTTTTTTCACTTCTGTTGGCCAGCTGTTTCTTAAAATCGGCTCAAAAAATCTAAGCTTTGATATAATTGAGCTGTTAACCAACTATCCTTTAATAATCGGGTTCTCGCTTTATGCAGTAGGTGCTTTGATTTTAGTGCTTGCGCTTAAGAATGGAGAGCTTTCCATACTTTATCCTTTTATAGCAACATCTTTTGTTTGGGTAAGTGTTTTATCAGTGATTTTTCTTAATGAGGTTATGAATGTGTGGAAATGGTCTGGTGTTTTAGTTATAATTCTGGGCATGGTATTTATTGGCAAGGGGGGAAGCTTGAAATGAAAACAGAGCTCTGGGCAATAATCTTTGTCTTAATTGGAACGATAATAGGAAGTTTTGGAGCACTCTATATTAAAATAGGATCTAAGGATTTTTCATTTAAAATATTAAAAATATTAAAAAACCAAAGGCTGATTCTAGGAATTGTTTTTTATGCACTTTCATCTGTATTTTATGTTATTGCACTAACAGGAGGAGAGCTTTCTGTTATTTATCCTGTTGCATCAATAAGTTATGTATGGGTTTGCCTGCTTTCTGTCTGGTTTTTAAAAGAAAAGATGAATATTTTTAAGTGGGTCGGCATAGCAACAATAATATTTGGAATAACTTTAATAGGAATAGGTGGTTGATATGGAAAAAATAATAGTAATATCATTAGGCGGCTCGATAATAGTGCCCAATGAAATAAATGTAGAATTTCTTAAGGGTTTTAAAAGATTGATAAACAATTTTGTTGAAGATGGGAACAAAGCAATAATTGTTTGTGGAGGAGGAAGCACTGCAAGAAAATACCAGTCAGCTGCAGGAAGAATAAGCAATTTAAGGGATGATGACCTTGACTGGATGGGGATTCATACAACAAGATTAAATGCACAGCTTGTGAAAACTTTGTTTTTAGGAAAAGTGCATGAGTTTATAATCCACAATCCTAATGATAAGATTGATTTCAAGGAAAATATTCTTATTGCAGCTGGATGGAAACCTGGATGGAGCACTGATTATGATGCTATTAGATTAGCGCATAACTTTAATGTCAAGGCTGTTTTAAATGTAAGCAACGTGCCTTATGTTTATGACAAGCCGCCAAAGGAAAACCATGATGCAAAACCAATTAAGAATATGTCATGGAAGGAATTAAGAAAATTAGTCGGAGATAAATGGGATCCCGGGCTTAGCGCTCCTTTTGACCCAATTGCTGCAAAAGAAGGAGAAAAACTCGGCATAGAAGTTATAGTTTTAGGCACCGACTTAAAAAATCTTGAGAATTATTTAAATGAAAAAGAATTTAATGGGACTGTTATAAGCTAACACATTTTTGATTTGTTTTTCTCAAGGTCAAGAAGCTTTTGCCAGTTTTCATCAACATTTTCCTGAATTTCTTTTATTTCACTTTCATTTAAATGCTTGAATCTACCCTGAGATTTAAGATATTCATCTACAGGAATAACTTTAGACGGCTTTTTTGAAATCTTAACAACACCTTTTTCAATCTCATACAAAGGAGTTATATTTGATTCAACTGCGAGTCTTGCAATTTGAATTGTAAAACCTCCTCCTAATTTCCATCCAGTAGGGCATGTGGAAAAAACCTGTATATAAGCAGGACCATTGAACGCAAGTCCTTTTTTAACCTTCTCAATAAAATCAAGAGGAAATGCAATATTTGCTGTCGCAACATAAGCGCCATGCGCAGCCATTATAAAAGGCATTGGCTTTTTGAATTCTGTCTTGCCGTGAATCTTTGATCCTGCTGGACTGGTTGTTGTTGAAGCATATTTGGGTGTTGCGCCTGAGCGCTGTATTCCTGTGTTCATATAAGCCCCATTATCATAACAGATATAACAAAAGTTATCTCCTCTTTCAGCAGCTCCCGATAATGCCTGAAATCCTATGTCAAATGTTCCGCCGTCTCCTCCAAAAGCCAAAACATTTACATCTTTTCTTTTTCCCAATGATTTTAAAGCCCTGTCCACTCCTGAAGCTATTGCTGCTGCATTCTCAAAAGCGCCGTGTATCCATGGAATTTTCCATGCTGTTTCAGGATAAGGTGTGCTGAATACTTCCAAACAGCCGGTTGCGTTTACAACAATTGTGTTTTTTCCAGCTGCCTTTAAAGCAAGCCTTGCCATTAAAGCAGCACCACAACCAGCGCATGCCCTATGACCTGATGCAAAATGCTCTTCTGTTGTTATTCCGGCAATCTTATCATCCATTTTTTTCTACCTTTTTTTCAAGTGATTCTTTTCTTAATTTTTTGCTTTCTCCATTCCAGTAATCATGCCCAGAGCCCTGAAAGTCAACCTTAACCCTGTTTTTCTTTCTACAATTTGGGCATTTAATTAACTTGTAATGAAACTCAGTTTCAAACTCTGAATCCCATGCCTTCCCATTAAACTCTGTTCCGCAATATGTGCATGTTTTTTTTGAATGTATCTCTTTTACTATATGATGAACTGCTGTAATCTATATCACCTTAACTTAGCCACTCTGTCTGATTTGTTTTTCCTGTTCTTTCAAATGCCTTTTTTATATGCTCTTTGGTCACATCTCTTCCGCCAAGACCAGCAACAAAACCATTTATTATTGGCTTGTTTTCTTGATTGTAAAATGCTGACTTAAATTCCGTAAATAATGCCCCTTCATTTCCTAAGGATATATTACGGTCAATTACTGCTATGTTTTTGATGTTTTTGCAGCAGTTTGTTATCTCTTCTTTTGGAAATGGCCTGAAACATTTTATCTTGATTAGTCCTACTTTTTTCCCTTCTTTTCTCATTTCATCAACAACAACCCTTGCAGTTCCGCATATTGTTCCCATTGCCACAACAGCATATTCAGCGTCCTCAATTTTATAAGTTTCTAATACTCCATCTCCGTATCCGCGATTAAATGATTTTTTGAATTCTGTGTTTGTTTTCTTTATAATTTCTTTTGCCCTTATTATTGCTTCATGTGTTTCTTGTCTGAACTCCATATAAGTGTCCGGAAACCCTATAGGTCCCATTGTAACCGGCTTTTTAGGGTCTAGCTTAAATAGAGGATTGTATTTTGGAAGAAATTTATTAACATCTTTTTCATTTGGGATATCAACAGGCTCAAATACATGGCTTAATGTAAATCCGTCAAGGCATACCATTACCGGAAGAAGAACTTCATGATTTTCCGCAATCTTGTATGCCTGTATTATTGTATCAAGGGCCTCCTGCGCAGATTCAATGTAAAGCTGTATCCACCCTGTATCTCTTTCTGATATGGAATCCTGGTGGTCGTTCCATATGTTTATAGGAGCGCTTAAAGCACGGTTAGCAACGGCCATAACAACCGGAAGCCTCATGCCTGCAACAATAAATAGAATCTCATGCATTAAAGCAAGGCCTTGTGATGCTGTTGCTGTGAATGTTCTTACTCCAGTTGCCTCAGATCCAATAGCTGCTGAAATAGCGCTGTGCTCTGACTCTACATGAATCATTTCTGCATTAAGCTCGCCGTTGTTGATAAACTCTGCAAGGCGCTCGACAATGTGCGTATCCACTGGTTAAGTATTTACTTAAACCAACTGTGGTGTTATAGGGTACATTGGTATTACCCTTGGTTCACATAGTTTAGCGCCCAAAGCAACGGCAGTGCTTGCCTCAATTACTTTCCTTACCATAAGATTAAGGCAATATAAGAAATATTTAAATATATTCTTTTTTACCATTTTAAATGTGGGTGTTAAACAGATAAATGGAAAAGGTTGGGTTTAAAGGATTAATTAAGTACAATGTTTATATTAAATTAGATAAGGAAGCAGTAGTCTTAATCCTTAACATAATAAAAAAATCGGGCCTTTTGTTGGATGAAGAAACAAAAGAAAATCTATATAGACTCTCAAAAAATAAAAAAATCTCATTAAAGTTTATGAAAAAATTGTCTGTTCTATTAGATATTCCATATTCTTATTTTTATAAACATATCTTGCTGATAACTAGTGTAAAAAATACAAATATAGGAATAAGGGATCCAAAACTTCCGTTTAATCTTGGTAATGTTTCTGGAGCAAGATTTATTGGTGCAATCATGGGGGATGGAGAAATAAACAGTCAAATTCAAGTAAGGTATAACAACCAAAATAAGGATTTAATAAACATAATAATTCATTGTGCTAAAGATTTGTTTGGTGATGTTGATTATAAGATATACTTAAGGAAAGATAAAACATACCAATTGCACTTCCCAAAAATCGTTGGGTTGATTATGATTGAATTTGGTTTAAAACACGGCTATAAATCAGAAAATAGCTATAAAATTCCTGATTTTATTTTCAAAAAAAATGAGAAAATAAAATCTGCATTAATAAGGCAATTTTTTAATGATGAGGGAAATGTAAGAATCAAAGACAGAAGATTGCAGGTTAAACAAACATCAAAGGTTAAGGTTTCAAAAGTTGTTTGCAAAGAAAAATCAAATGAAATTGCACATAACTTTTTAATTGGTATAAAAAAATTGCTTAAGTCTTTGGGAATTGATTCAAATATAAGCCTTGGCGCTTATAGGTATAAAAAAGCTGATTGGGAGCTTTCTGTTTATGGAAAAGAAAATCTTGTTTTATATAAAGAGAAGATTGGTTTTGATTTATATGAAAAAACAAAAAAGCTGGATGATGCAATTAAAAGCTATAAATTTCCTTCTGCCCCAAGAAATAAAAAGCTTGATTTTGCAATAAATAAATTTAAAGAAGTTGAAAAAAAATATGGATATGTAACAAAATATCTTCTTGCTAAAGAATCAAAAAGATCTTTAAAAACAGCTGTTTACTATCTTGTTGATTTAAAAAAGATCAATAAAATAAAAGAAGTTGAAAGGCCAAAGGATAAAAAAGGCCATTTTTTACCAAGAAAATATAAGTCAGTTTAGCTACTTTTCCTCTTTCTTCATAATTATTGCCTTTACAGGACATTCATTTGCGCATATTCCACATCCTTTGCAATAATCATAATTAAACTCAAACTCTCCTTTCTTGTTTTTTCTTATAGCATTGTCAGGGCAGGAAGCCCAGCATTTTCCGCATTTTATGCACTTTTCCTGGTTTATCTCGGGCCTAAAAGATCGCCATCCACCTGTTTTGTTTTTTATAGTGGAGCCTGGCTCATCTATTACCGCTCCTATGCTAACCTTTTTTTTCTTGTTCATTTTGTCTGGTTGTAAACAGCTGTTATTGCTTTCTTGTTAAGCTCAGCTATTTTTTTTCCTTTTGTTTTTAAAAAGATATCATCAATTGCCTTTACTAATGATTTAAGTGAAATCTCATTTGTTATTTTAGAGAAAGCCCCAAGCACAGCAGTGTTTACAATCGGCTTTCCAAAGATTTCAATTGCAATAGATGTTGCATCAACTGTATGAACATCAAACTTTCCATTTATTTTAATTTCTTCTGGCTTTTTGTTTGTGTTTATTATTATTTTTCCATTATCATTTAATCCGGATGTAACATCCACTGATTCCAGCAATGAGAAATCAAGAACAACAACAACATCCGGGTTGTATATCTGGCTTCTTATGTTTATCTTTTCATCAGAAATTCTTGCAAATGCCTGTACAGGCGCTCCTGCCCTCTCAACTCCAAACATGGGAAATGTCTGGCTTTGTTTGCCGTCATCAAAAGCAGCTATCGCCATTATTTGGCCTGTTGTAACCGCTCCCTGTCCACCCCTTCCATGGATTCTTATATCTACCATCTTTTTATGATAATAGGAATGATTGAAACTATTTATATCTTTTTGTTTTGCTGAAAACATTTATAAAGCAATAATTTAATCTTTAGTTTATGAAATGCGAAATATGCAAAAAAAGGATTGATGAAACGTTTTTGAAGAAGATAATTGGAACTTATGTTAAGGATGAAAAAGGCAAAAAGCATTCAATATGCTTTGAGTGCCAGAAAAAGTTTCCAAGCAAGGAAGAACTTCTCAAAAATATATAATGCCTCGGTAGCTTAGTTAGCAGAGCAGCAGATTCGTAATCTGCAGGTCGGGGGTGCAACTCCCTCTCGAGGCTTTTTAATTATTAGAAAAATCCCTTATTTTTTTCTTGATTTCTGGAAGGGCCTTCTCAGCAGCTTTTTCTCCTTCTTCTATAAAATGCTTAACCTGCCTGAACTTAAAGCCGTCTGCCTTGTCAGAAAGGCTTCTTGTAACAGGCCTTATCACAACCTGGTTTTTCACAGAATGCAGATTTAATCTTGTAAGCTCTGACCTTAAAATGTAAAATGACTGCATAAGAGTATTAACCATGTTTGGCTCTTTGATTTTGACTTCCTCGCTTGTTGTCAAGTCAACTGCAATTAAAATATCAGCCCCCATTTTTTTCACAACATCAACAGGAGTTGGATTTATTAAAGCACCGTCAACAAGCCATTTATTTTTTATCTTAACTGGATAGAAAATTCCGGGAACGCTTATACTTGCCCTAACTGCATCAGACAAATCTCCTTTTTTGATATGAACTTCTTTTCCACTTTCTAAATCAGTTGCAATTATTGTAATAGGTATTTTAACATCATTAAAGCTTCTGTTTTCAAATGATTTTGATATTTCCTTTTTTATCTTATCTCCTTTTATAAGCGCTTTTTTCGGGTTAATAGGATCAATAAAATTTATTATCCTCTTTTTGCTGATTTCATAGCTTATTCTCTCGAATCCTGAAATTTCATTATTCAAAGCATAGTATGCTCCCACTAAAGCGCCTGCGCTTGCCCCTGCAATAAAATCAACAGGAATCTTGTTTTTAATTAGAACTTTCAAAACACCTATATGAGATATTCCCCTTGCACCTCCTCCTCCTAGTGCAAGACCTATTTTTGGTGTTTTAGATTTCATAGTAAAAACAACAAGTTGATGAGTATTTAAAATTTTCTTTAAAAACCGAAAGATTTATATGAGTAAGGGTTGTTTTCATTTAAAAAGGCCTTTAAAAAGGCCATGGGGGTAAAAATGGCAAAAGGAATAAGAATTGTCAATATGGTTATATCCACGGAGTTCAAGCATCCTTTAAACCTTGAGAAAATAGCATCTTCAATACAGGGCACAGAGTACAATCCAGAACAGTTTCCTGGTCTGGTTATAAGGCTGAAAAACCCAAAATCTTCTGCACTTCTATTCACAACAGGCCGTGTTGTATGCACAGGAGCCAAAACAATGAAAGAAGTAAAAGAGGCTATACATAAGATAATGAAGCTACTTGAAAAAGTAAAAGTAAAAATAGACATTGAGCCAGAGATACATGTCCAGAATATGGTGGCATCAGGTGCTTTAGGTTTTGCATTAAATCTCAATGACCTTGTTATGAAATTAAGGAATGTTGAGTATGAGCCTGAGCAATTTCCCGGGCTGGTTTATAAGATAAAAGATCCAAAGGCAAGCTTTTTGCTTTTCTCAAACGGAAAGATTGTATGCACAGGAGTGAAAAGCAAGAAAGAGGCTGATATAGCTGTTGAAAAGCTTGAGGAAACACTTGCCAATCTAAAGAAAAAATAAGATGAAAGAGCTTAAAGAACATGATCTTGAGGAGATGAATAAGGCTTTTCTCTCTCTCAAGTCAAAAAGAATAGAAATAAGCGAAAAAGACTTTTCGAAGGCAATGCGCTGGAAGCTTGATGAGACAGTTGAAGCCTTAAAGGCAATATTCAACAATCCTGAAAAGTACAAAACTATTTTTTACGTTCTTTTAAGCTCAGACAACAGATTTTTTTTAAGATAATTCTTTTATTTCCTGAAAAGAATTATCATCTATTATTCTATAAAACTTTAATCCGCCAAGAAATCCTGCCTTGAAGTCATCAGGATTTTCAATTTCATTCCTGCTCATCATGTTTGCGATAAGCAAATCTTTATCTTTGATACTGAAAAAAAGCAGCTCATTTTTAAATTTTTTAAATGAATTTATCTTCATATAATAGAACCCTTTTCTTGGATAAGGAATTGTTTTAAATCCCAATGATTTTTTAAAGAGGTAAAGGCCAGTGGAAAGGTGGTTTCCGTATATGTTTATGTCCATCCCTCTTAAAACAAGTTTAATGCCCTTTTCTATAGCGTGGTTGATTAGATGATAGTTTAAAAGCTCATTTATCCCCAATATCATAAAAGCTTTTTTTGTTGATGAAAATCCGATAGACCATCTTTCCTTGAAATAATCATTTTCAGGCATTTTCTTAAATACTATTCCGCCGATTATCTTGCCTTGTTTTAATGCAAAGATCCCTCCTTTTCTTTCATTATTGGTGTCAAACCATGATTCATCAACATGAAACTCTTTTTTTTCTTTTAAGCTGATATTTTCCCTGTAAACATCAATCCACTCAAAAAAATGCTGTTTTTCTAAGGGAAACTCAAAGCAGAAATCAATGTTATCGTCTTTTGCTTTTTTCAGTGATTTTTTTATTTTTTTTCTTTTGTTTTTTGAAAGTGAATTAAGGTAATCCTCTTCTGTTTTCGGAACATCAAACTTGTAGGTTACTTTGTAAGAAAGGTAAAAGAATTTTTCTGTATCTTTGGGTTTTTCCTTGATGTAGATTATGTCTGTATCCTTAAGGTTTTCCTTGTTAAGCTCGCTTTCTTTATCAGAGAAAAGCAGGTTAAGTCCGGCAGATGTTTCCTTGTGAATCATGGAAAAAATTACAGATACTGCCCCTATATAAATCTTGTTAATGGATAAATTTAAAAATAAGCTATCTTTACTTTTTTTATGGACGAATTAGAAGACAAGATTATTCTTGGGCTTGATGAGTACATAACAATAATAGACAAGAGCGGAAATGAAAAGAGGTTTCTTGCAAGAATAGACTCAGGAGCTGAATCAAGTTCAATTGATGAATCAATATATGATGACCTTTTTTTGGGCCCTGTTGTAGGAACAAAACTGGTAAAGTCTGCATCAGGCAAGAAAAGAAGAAAGGTTGTAAGAATAAAAATAAAGCTTAAAGGCAAAGAGTTCAAGGAAAAATTCACAATAGCAGACAGAAAAGATTTAACTTATAAGGTTCTTATCGGCCATGACATTCTAACCAAGGGTTTTATGATAGACCCTTCAATAGAAAGAATAAGAGAAAGAGTATAAAAAAATAATTATATTTTGTTGAATAATTTTTTTAGTATATCCAATGTGTAAAGGGTTATTGCATATGCCTGCTGCCTTGTTGGAAAAAATGCTTCTTTTTTCTTGTGAACCGAAGAGATTCTTACTTTGTTGATTAGATGAATCTGGTCTTTTATAGCAGGGTCAAAATCTATCTTATCATTAAGCTTTCCTATAAGGTTGCCTAATCCTATGCCTGGACTTGTTTCAAGAATATCCTTTCCTGTAACTTCATAATATTTTCTGTGCAATGCTGTCTCAAGAACCCTGCCGCATAGTATTGTCACAGAGCGATAGCATTTTGCATTAAAACATCGCTTAAGTTCGCGAATATCTGCCTTTACATCTGACTCAATGCTTAATGGAAGTGAGGGAATCTCAAATTCAATATATTCCTCTTTTTGTGCTCCTGACTTTAAAGAAGAAATTTTTTCCTGTATTTCATTAATGTATGACAACACATCTTCAAAATTAGACATATTATACTTTTGCTCTGCTTTAATTGCAAGGTCAAGTATCTCAATTATATTTTTTTCATTTGATTTCTTTAGGTTATGTATTCTGCATAAAGACCACGCAGAACTGTTAAACTGCTTCATTGAGGATGAAAGTGAGCTCTTAAGGTAATCTGTCCTGTTCTGTCTGAAATCATATATCCTTTTTGGTGATTTCTTTTTAAGGTCTATATTCTTTGACATAGCATTTTCAAGACTGGATTTAAGATCTTTAATGCTTTTTTTGAAATCAAGAATTGGATCGTGCATAATAAAAAGATAATGACTGCAGCTTAATAAAATTTTTGAAAAGCTTTCAGAAACGTTTAAATAATAAGCTTATTTACTAAAAACTGTTAAAAGGAGGTTTTAAATGAAAATCACTATTGACACAAAAGAGGATTCTGTTGAAGAGTTGAAAAAACTGATAAAGATGCTTTCAAGCATTGTTGGGGAAGAATATGAAACAAAACAGGAAAGTGAGGAAATCCCAGAAGTTACTGAGGGCACTTTCAACATGTTCAATTATTCAAAAACAGAAGAAACAAAACAACCAGAGCAAAAGCAGGATGAATTTGATCTAAACAACATAGAAACCTACTAAAATGGAAAAATACAAGTTTATAGAGGATTTAACGTCAGATGTGCTTTTTGAGGCTTATGGAAAAGACTTAAAAGAGCTTTTTGAAAATTCTGCAGTTGCATTATCAAGTGTTGTATGTGATATTGAAAAAGTTGAAAAACAAAAATCATTCAGTGTTGAGCTTCAGGGTGAGTTTGTTGAAGACCTTATGATAAACTGGCTTCAGGAAATAATTGCTCTTGTTGACACAGAGGAGATTTTTTTGTCAGGTTTTGAAATAAGTGAAATTGATCAAAATCATTTAAAGGCAAACCTTTACGGTGAACCAATAAGCCCTGAAAAAGCAGGCGTAGTTGTTAAAGGAGTCACCTATTATAAGATGAAAATAGAAAAAACAAAAAAACAATTAAAGGCAACCATAAGCCTTGACATATAAAATGAAAGAAAAAATTCAAAAAATAAATGATTATGAATGGCTTTTGCCTAAAAGTGCAAGAGATAAGATGAATGTAGATGCAAAAATATTTGCAAATAAAAAAATCCTTGATGATATTGAGGATGATGCTGTACAGCAGCTAACTAATGTTGCTTGTCTTCCAGGTGTTATTGAGCCTGTTATTGGATTGCCGGATATGCACTTCGGCTATGGGTTGCCGATGGGTGCTGTAAGCGCATTTGATTCTGAAAATGGGGTTATATCTTCTGGATTGTGTGGTTTTGATATAAACTGCGGAATTAATTCAATAAGAACGAACTTAACTTATGATGAAGTAAAGGAAAAATTAAATGAACTTATCCCTGCTTTGTTTAATGCTGTTCCATGCGGAGTAGGCTCAAAGGGAAGGCTAAGATTAAATTATGAGCAACTTAATGGGGTTATGACCCGTGGATTAAACTGGGCTGTTGAAAATGGTTATGGGACAAAAAAAGATATTGAAAATACAGAAGAAAAAGGATGTATGCCTGATGCAGACCCTTCAAAGGTTTCTGATTTGGCAAAGAAAAGAGGGCTTCCACAACTAGGAACACTGGGGGCAGGAAATCATTTTCTTGAGATACAGAAAGTGAGTGATATTTATGATGAAAAATTTGCAAAAAAACATGGCATAGTTGATAAAGACCAGGTTATGATAATGCTTCATTGCGGTAGCCGCGGTTTAGGTCATCAGATTGCAAGCGATTATCTAAAAATACATGAAAAGGCCGTAAGAAAGTACAACATATGGATTCCAGACAGGCAGCTTGCATGCGCTCCTGTTAATTCTCAGGAAGGCCAGGATTATTATGCTGCAATGAAATGTGCTGTTAATTATTCATTTACAAACAGGCTTGTTATGACCCATTGGATAAGGGAAACATTTGAGAAAGTTTTCAAAAAATCATGGGAAGAAATGGATATGCAGACAGTTTATGGAATCTGCCATAATATTGTAAAATTAGAAGAGATAAAAGGGAAAAAATATTATGTACACAGAAAGGGAGCAACAAGGGCCTTTCCTAATTTGCCTGTTATTGTTGCAGGAACGATGGGGACTGCATCATATATTTGTAAGGGAACAGAAACTGCACTAGATAAAACATTTGGAAGCTCTTGCCACGGCTCTGGAAGGGCTATGAGCAGGAATGCTGCACTGAAGAAATTCAGGGGAGAAGAAGTAAATGACCAACTAAAAGTCAAAGGAATAATAGGCAAGGCAGGCAACTGGAAATCATTTGCAGAGGAAGCCCCTGACTGTTATAAAGATGTTGAGCAGGTTGTTGATTCTGTTGATAAAGCAGGAATTTCTCCTAAGGTTGTAAGAATGAGGCCAATGGGCGTTCTAAAGGGTTAAATCTCAATTATTTTTCCTTTTCTTCCAACATTTATTACTTTTGTTTTTCCTATTTTTTCTTCAATTCCTTCTGCCTCATGAACATGAGAGCAAAGCAATATATCAGGCTTAAAAGTTTCTATTGCCTTTCTTAATCCTTTTGAACCTGGAAAAAAATTTGTGAATTTTTCCATTTTTGTTCCAGAAGGATGCACATGGCTAATCATTATTTTCTTGTCTAAATATTTAATTTTATCAAATCCTTTTTTTAAAAGGTCAAATATCTCTTTCTCGCTTAACTGGAATATCCCAATGTTTGCTCCGCCGCAGCCAAACAATCCAACATCTTTATATTTAACAGAATATCCATGTAGATTTTTTGCCCCATAAAGCTCTGCAAGAAAGTCAGCAGTTGCAACAGTCTCATGGTTGCCGGGAATTAAGATTACCTTTTTCTTTCTTTTAACAAACGGACCTATAAGATTAGATGTACTCTGCTCAGCATAAGTCATATCACCGCATAAAACAACCAAATCAACTTTTTCTTTTTCAGCCTTTTCAGCAAGTTTTTCAGCCAATCCAGTATCGCCGTGAATGTCGCCAGAAGCAAGAATTTTAAGCTTTTTTGTTTTTTCGATCATCTTTTTATTATCTTTGTCTTTTCTTTTGTTAAATCAACTATCTTGGAGGGCCTTCCTTTTTTGGGACCTTCATAAACCATAAAGTCAATCTTTCCAGTTATTTCCGGGTCAAGGTCATCTATATTGGTCATAAAATCTTCTCCTGAGATGTTTGCGCTTGTGGTAACAAAAGGAACATTTGCCTTCTGAACAAGGTATGCAAACCAATGCTTTGGAATTCTCACTCCTAAAGTATCCCAGCTGTTGTTAACTGATTTTGATACTGCTTTTTTATTTTTTAGCTTAAGAATAAGAGTGTATCTTCCGGGAAGTTTATTTATCCACTTTTCAACCTCTTCATCAACAACGCAGTTGTCATATATCCACTGCTTTGAAGGGGCCATTACAGAAAAAGGCATTGTATCTCTTTTCTTGATTTTTCTTATTTTGTTTACTGCTTTTGTGTTTGTTGCATTGCAGCCAATGCCATATATTGTATCAGTAGGATGCACTATTATAGAGTCATCCCTTATTTTTTCAATTATTTCATCTTTCCTTAAAAGGGTTTCTTCCTTTATGTATACTTCCATATTTAGCATAAAACAATCTTTGTTTAAATATTTTATTGAAATTTAAAAGAAAAACCCCTCCTTTTGGAGGGGCAGAGGTGTAAATGGACTAAGTATTTCTTATACTTTGTCTGTGAACGCCCTGTTGCCAGTAAAAGTATTCTAAAAAGTCTACTCTGGCCTTGTATTCATTCCATTCCATGAAACTTTTATTAAATATTTTTTTAATTATATTAAATTTA
>JAGYOA010000015.1 GCA_018399355.1 Candidatus Woesearchaeota archaeon
AAGATTAAGGAAATATTGAAACTAATAAAAAAACAGTGGAATGCTGATTTTAATATAGATTTGGTTTTTCTTATGAACGAAAAAGGAAAGATATTTCTTGTTAATAAAGAGGTTTTTAATCTTCCTTTAGATAAATATAAGGTTAATTCAATAGGGCTTTATTTTGGGGAGATTAAGAACAACGAGATAAGGCTGAGCATAGAGGGTTCTCAATTAATGGGATATAAAGCAAAAACTAATGTTGCTGAACTCAATAAAAAACAAGCAATGAACTGGCTGAAAGGCCAGGATATAAACTTAAAGCAGGATTATAAGGGTTTTGTGATATTAAAACACGAAAATGATTTTTTGGGCACAGGAAAGTATAAAGATGGAAAAGTGCTTAATTATGTTCCAAAGGCCCGCCGATTCAAATATGACCTTGAAACAGAATAATAATGCTACTTATAAGTAGTAAAAATAGAAACATTTATAAACAGAAAAAACAATTTAGTATATATGGGCATAAATAATAAAAAATTCAGGAAAAAGACACCGGATGAGATAATCCGAGATACCATACTTGAATCAGAGGAAAATGTTGAAAAAAATATCAACATCAATCTAGGAAGATCTTTTGAAAATATTAATAAAGACATAGAATCTATTATAAAAGAAGTTTACAAGAAAACATTTAATGTAGTTTCAAGTACTGATAATAAGTCTGTGCATATAGAAAACAAAACAAAACAAAAGATAAAATATGAAATAGATAAATTACCAATAAAAGAAAGAATAAATAAAATTAAGAAAGAATATGAAGTAATATCCTTATACAACAAAAGAAATTTTCTTAATTTTGTTGATAATGTAGTTCATCCTGTTGTATACAATCAGATAAAAAATCTTCATAGTCCATATATAAAAAGTTCTTTTAATATAATCTACTACAAATATGGACTAAAACAAGAGACAATCAAATTACCTATTGATAAAAAAAGAAAAGAAGAAATGAATAGGCTTATAGACTCAAAATTTACCTTAAATGAAATTCTGAGAAAAGAAGGAGTATTTGAAAAATTTAAAGGACTTACTCTTGAAGAAGTAAGAGAAAGTTTTGACATTGATGTTGAACAGTCTTACATTCATGAAGAGGTTCTCTACAAAAAAGGTTTTTCAATAGAAGAAAAGGATATTAATAGCAAGCCAAGAAAAGGCCCACCTTTTATTGATTCAATAGATGGAAGAGTTAAAATTTTAAAAAGACTAAGCAAAAAGATTGTTGACTCAATAATTGGAATAGATCCACTTCCTCTTGACATATACAAGAAACTTTTTTACAGTTTTACTGATAAAAAATATCATAAATACCCTCAAAAAATGAATGAAAAACGTTATAATAAATGCGTACAAAAAATACACCAGCACCTTTGCGATGTTAAGATAAATAATAAAGTTTCTTTGATAGATGAAAGAATTCCAGGGTGTATAGATGATATGATTGGAATTAACAGGAAGGAAGATTACGTTAACCAAAAAACAGGGGAGGTAGTTAAAGGGCATAAGGTTTATGGTTTTTCAAAATCAAACCTAGGAAGTGATTTGCATGGAGTTAGAGTTGTTTTCAAAGATGCAGATTCAATAGACAAGTTTCTTAGGGAATTAGGAAGCTATTTCGAACAGGATCATACAAAATATTTTACACATAACAAAGAAAGAGAAGAAAATAAAGAAGGAAATGGGTTTGTTGATATAAAAGACTACAGAAAGAACAAAAAGGCAAATAATTATGGCGGAGTACATGCTAAGCTTAGATATCTTAATACAATGATTGAGTTTCAGTTGAGAACAAAGGCCGACAATGAAATAGCAGAGAACGGAGATGCAGACCACAAGAAATACAAATTTTTTCAATCTCTTAGAAGAGATATCAGGCTTTACAAAAATCCTGTTGACCAAGGGCTTTTTTACGCCATAGACTATCTTTTTGATGGATTAAGGTAAAAGAAATAAAATTAAATTATATCTTCTATTGGCCTTTTCTGCTTTTTAGCTGGCTGGCCTGACTGATTATTAGCCTGCTTTGTTAAATCAACGCCAAGCTCCTGAAGGGATTTGATGTGCATCTGCATAAGCTGCTCAACAATATTAAGAATCTTTGACATCTCTTCCCTCTCTTTTGCCAGAGTTGTTAAAGATCCTTTGTGAAAACCAACCATCTCATCCTTATTTGCTTTTTTTGCCATAACCATCACCTTAAAATATAGGTTTTACTGCTAGTATTTATTACTTTTGAAATTTAATATAAAAACACAGATTTTTAAACTATAAAATATCCTGAAATGTAATGGAAAAACTTGCAAGCAATAAAGAATGGATTGAATACATCAAAAAGATTCAAGAAGGAAAAACCTTAATTAAAAGAGAGGACTGCACAAATACCTTGCAAGAAAGCATTACAAATTCAATAAAGAAAAAAACAAATAAAATAAAAAAATTTGGGATTCTGTTTTCAGGAGGAATTGACTCTTCATTAATTGCGTTGATATGCAAGGAATTAAAGCTTAATTTTTGCTGTTATACTATCGGACTAGAAAATTCAAAAGACCTTGAATATGCAAAAAAAACTGCAGAGTCATTAAAAATTAAACTTAAAACAAAAACAATAACCATAAATGAATTTGAAAACAATCTGAAAAAAACAATTAAGATAACTGGAAAAAAAGATATTGTGGATGCAGGAGTTGGATGCGTTGTTTATTCTGCAATTGAGCTTGCAAAAAAAGACAAAATAAAACATATTCTAACAGGAATGGGAGCTGATGAGCTTTTTGCAGGATATGCAAGGTTTGAAAAATCCAAAGGTATAAACAAGGAATGTATTTCAAGCACTAAAAACATTTACAAAGATATAGAAAGGGATTTCCTTATAGCTGAACACCTTAATACAAGGCTTATTACTCCTTTTCTTGATGAAGAATTAATGAAATTGGCATTTGGAATTCCTGCTGAATGCAAGATAAAAAACAACATAAGAAAGTATATTCTAAGGCAAATAGCTCTTAAACTGGGCCTAAAAAAAGAGTTTGCATTAAGAAAAAAAACAGCTGCGCAATACGGCTCAAATTTCAACAAGGCAATTGCAAAGCTTGCAAAAAAAAATAATTTTAAGTACAAAAAAGATTATCTGGAAAGCCTACCTTAAATGTATTTCAAGTATATCTTCATCAATCAGCTTATGCTTTAGTTTCAGCCTTTGGCCGCCGAACTTTGCTGATTTACCCCATACTCTGGCAAACTTAAACTTGGTGACAAAATCACGGTGAAGCTTGTTGCATACATCTTCTATTGTGCAATCTCTAGTCATTATTAAGGGCACTTCAAGGTCAGGCTTTTTTCCAGCCTCTTTCAAAAATATTCTTATCAAATCAAGTCCCTTGTATATTTTCTCTTTTAAATTAATTATATTAGAAGGATTGTTTGCGCATATGAACAAAGCATCAGGAAATTTTTCTTTTGCATAAGCTATCTGCTCAGGAGTTGCAAGGTCAATCTTGTTTACAACTATAACTGAGTTTGCATATTTTTTATTGTCTTCTATACAATCAATTAACTGGTCTGCGTTTATTTTTGTTCTGATGAGAACATTTGCATTTGATATGGAAAATTCTTTTAAAATCAATTTAATTGTCTCGTCATCTAAATCAGGCAGGTGAACTGTTTTTCCTATGCTTATTCCTCCTCTTGGCTTCTTTTTTATTTTTACATCAGGCTTTTTTTGATTTAATCTTATGCCTGTTTCATAAACTTCCTTTATCAAAGCATCATACTCACCAAGCCTGTTTATGTCAAGAAGAATCAAAACAAGGTCACAGCTTCTCATAACAGCAAGAACTTCCTTACCCCTTCCCCTTCCTGATGCAGCGCCTGAAACAACCCCAGGAACATCCAAAATCTGTATTTTTGCGTGCTTGTGTTCCATTGTTCCGGGAATTACAGAAAGCGTTGTGAAGTCATACGCTCCTATTGGGGATTCTGCGTTTGTAAGCTTGTTAAGTAAGGTAGATTTTCCAACAGAAGGAAATCCTAAAAGTATTACAGTTCCGTCTCCTGTTTTTCTGACATCATAGCCAGTTGTTTTTCCTGATGATTTTCCCCTTGCTTCCTGTTTTTTCTTTAAATTTGCTATCTTTGCTTTTACTAATCCTATGTGGTGCTGCGTTCTCTTGTTGTATTTTGTCTTTGAAAGCTCATCCTCAAGCTCCTTTATTTTATCCCAATTAGTTTTCTTCTTCTGATCTTCATCTGGTTTTTTTGCCGCCATATCTATTTAAAACAAACATCTATTTATAATATTTTCTAACAAAACCAAAAATATAAATATGAGCATAAATTTTAAATTAAATGCCGCGATTTATTGTTGTTTCAGGTGGAGTTATTTCTGGTGTAGGCAAAGGAGTCACTGTTTCATCAATAGCAAAAATTCTTCAAGAGTATGGATTTAGTGTTACAGCCATAAAAATAGACCCTTACATAAACTATGATGCAGGAACATTAAGGCCAACCGAACACGGCGAAGTATGGGTTACCTATGACGGCGGAGAGATTGACCAGGACCTTGGAAATTATGAGCGTTTTCTTAATATAGATATACCAAAAAAGAACAATATAACAACAGGACAGGTTTATAAAAAAGTCATAGATGATGAGAGAGCAGGAAAATATCTTGGGAAAACAGTGCAGTTCATCCCCCATATACCTGATGAGATAAAAAAGAGGATAAAAGATGCATCAGACGGCTATGATTTCTGCATAATTGAAATAGGGGGGACAATAGGAGATTATGAAAACATTCCCTTTCTTTTTGCTGTTAAAAGTCTTGAAAGGGAAATAGGGAAGGAAAATATAATATATATACTTATAACATACCTTCCTGTTCCCTCACATATAGAGGAAATGAAAACAAAGCCGACGCAGCAGGCAATAAGAATGCTCGGTGAAAACGGAATTTTTGCTGATTTTATAATATGCAGGGCAAAAAAAGAAATGGACAAGGTAAGAAAGGAAAAAATAGAAAGGTACGCAAACATAAAATCAGACCATGTTGTTTCTGAGCCTGATATTGACACAATATACAGAATACCTCTTGATCTTGAGAAAGATAAGCTTGGATTAAAAATATTGAATGAATTCAAGGTTATTCCAAAAAAGAATCCTAACTGGATTGAATGGGAAAAACTTGTTGATAACATTGCAAATAATGGAAAAAAAATAACAATTGCAATGGTCTGCAAATACATTGATATAGGGGAGTATGAGCTAAAGGACTCATATGTTTCTGTTAACCAGGCAATCCAACATGCATGCGCAAACCTTGGAGTTAGTGCAGAGATAAAATGGATAGACTCAAAAAAATTTGAGCAGGATGAAAGCAGGTTAAATGAATTAAAGAATTACAATGGCATAATAGTGCCGGGTGGTTTCGGGTCTTCAGGTGTTGAGGGAAAAATAAAGGCAATAGAATTTGCAAGGAAAAACAACATACCCTTTTTGGGATTGTGCTACGGAATGCAGCTTGCGATTGTTGAGTTTGCAAGAAATGTTTGCAATATGAAAGATGCAAATACCACAGAGGTTGATGAAAAAACAAAATATCCTGTAATAAATATATTAGAATCGCAAAAAGAGTTCATAAATGACAAAAAATACGGCGGAACAATGAGACTAGGGGCTTATGCTGCTGTTCTTGATGAAAAATCAAAAGTTTTTAGCTTGTATGAACAGTCAGGAAGATTAAATGAGGATTCAGATAGAATAGATAAAATAAAAAAACAGAAAGAACAGCTCTTCAGGATTGGAATTGCAGATGAAAATAAAAAGATTATAATTGAAAGACATAGGCATAGATATGAAGTTAATCCTGATTTTACAAAACAAATTCAAGATAAAGGACTTTTGTTTTCAGGATACCATTTAAGGGCTGATAAAACAAAGCTTATGGAATTTATAGAGCTGCCTAAACATAAATTTTTTGTGGCAACACAATCACATCCAGAGTTTAATTCTTCTTTGAATAAGCCCTCTCCTTTGTTTTATGGGTTTATTAAATCCTGTATTAAATAAAAAACACAAGATTTTTAAATAAAATAGCAACTTTTTACTGTTATGGACGCATTTAACAGTTCTTATATCTTAAAAAACTCAATAAATTTGCTGCCCGAGCTAATCTCTGGCCTTTTTACAAGAATGGTTGTTGCAGTGATTATTCTTCTTATAGGATTTGTTGTAGGCAAAATTTTAGGAAAGGTTGTAAAGAACCTTCTTCACAGTATAGAGTTCAATAAAATAATAAAAAGAGCAACAGGTATAAACATCTCGCTTGAACAGGGAATATCTTTTTTTGTCAGTTATTTTATTTATTTTCTTTTTATAGTTATGGCCTTAAACCAGTTAGGGCTTACAACTGTTGTGCTGCACATGATTTCAGGGGCTATATTGATAATAATCATAATTTCAATATTCCTTTCAATAAAAGACTTTATGCCTAATATGTTTTCAGGTATTTTTATACATAAAAAGAAATTTATAAATGTAGGGGATACAATAAATGTTGATAACACAGAAGGAAAGGTTGTTTACATAAATCTTGTTGAAACAAAAATAGAAACAAAAAGAGGAGATATAATCTATCTTCCAAATTCGCTTTTAACAAAAAACAAGGTTACCAAAATAACCAAAAGAAAATCTAAATCTGAATAGACTCAAGCATAGAAACTATATTCCATATCTGGGTTCTTGTATACGACTGCATATTAGTGTCATCAGATATCTCATCTAACTCGTTTAAAGCCTTATTAAGCCTTATTGAAAGCTCAGAATCATCATCAAGAATTGATATTATGTTTGTTATTTTTGTTTTTATGTTTTTTGGCACAGAAACATCATCATTCAGCTCTGAAAGGGCATCAATTATCTGTTTTATTTTTTCTTCTGTCATCTTACTGCTCTTTTATTTCATCCAGAACTTGTTTTTGCATGTCTTCAGCTCTTTCCCTGAGCTTTTGCTCCTGCTTTTCAAGGGTCTTTATCCTGAGTTCTGCTGTTTCTTTTTTTGATGTAAGCTCTTTTTCAAGCTCTTCATTATCTGATAAAACCATTATATTACCTATAATTTTATAAGCTTCTTTAGAGTTTTTTAGCTCTTTTAATGCAGAATCAATTTCAGCTAGCTGCGACTGGAAGTTTTGCCTTTGTATTAAGAACTGCTGCATGCTCTGTTCCATCAGCTGGAGCTGCTGAATTTTTTGCTGTGTTTCTTTTGAGACACTCATTTTTTGTTTATGCTGTCTATTTTTTCATAGACAGTGAAAAGTTTTGTTATTGAATTAAGGGTTGCCCTTAAAGCAACTGAGTCCTGAGCATTTATATGAAATTCAACACAGTCTTTTAATTTTTTTATGGTATATCCAGACCTTTCAGTTTTTAAATTTTTTGCTTCAGTTTGAAATGCCTTGAAAATAATATCAGGGTTTTCTTTAACCTTTATTACAGCTGAATAGCTCATCTGGCCTTTACCTTTGTTGGAGCTACGCGGGGTTTGAAAAGTATTTTAGAGCCACAGTAAGGGCACCTTATCTTTTTCCTTAGATAATCTATTGATACCTTTTTATTGCAGCTAAAGCATCTGTACTCTACCATTTAAAGCGCCTCCTCCTTTTTTTCTTCTTTCTTTGACAATGTGTACGCTTTTCCAGTAAATTTAGAATTGCACTTTTTGCAGTACCATATGCCCACTGAAACCCTCTTGACAGTCGGGCTGTTGCAGTAAGGGCACTTATGCTTTTTTCTCTGCTCTTTTTCTATTTTAGCCAGCTTAAGCTTGACTGTTCTTCCATACCTTGGGCCAAAGCGTTTTATAGAGCCTAGTTCTTTTTTGATTTTTGCCATTTTTCGTTACCATAAATGGGGCTGCCCGGACTTTCATAACCTTTGCGAGCTTCAGCGAGCCCGGTGGGCTTGAATTTTAATTCAATGCCCGCCCTGCGTGCCAGCTTAGCAAGAAGCTGTTTGAACCGGGGTCGTCTGGTTTTCTGTTTTTTTAAAACCCAAACCAGAAAGGATAAACCAAGCTACCCTACAGCCCCAACTAACAAACAGAGGAAAAATGGACCATATTTAAATCTTTTGTTTTAAAAGCCTCCAAGCAAACTTTTATAAATAGTATATGGTTTCTTTTGAACATGTCATTAACTGAAAAACAAAGGTATCAATTAAAGAAATTTGTAAAGGAGCTCGAGGTATTCAGAAGACCGCACACAGAACTCGTAACTGTTTATGTTCCTGCTGGATATGACTTAAACAAGATAACTAACCACCTTAAGCAGGAGCAGGGAACTGCAACTAATATAAAATCAGCTGCAACAAGGAAAAATGTCATAGACGCCCTTGAAAAAATGATTCAGCATTTAAAACTTTTTAAACAGACCCCAAAAAACGGCCTTGCCTTGTTTTCAGGAAATGTTGCTGAAAGGGAAGGCCAGAATGATATGCAAGTTTGGAGTGTTGAGCCTCCTGTTCCTTTGAATACAAGAATTTACCGTTGCGACAAAGAGTTTCTGCTTGATTTATTGAGAGATATGCTTGACACAAAAGAGGCTTATGGCCTTGTTGTGATGGACAGAAGGGATGCTAATATTGCTTTATTAAAAGGAAAAACAATAATTCCTCTTGTTAAAACCCATTCACAGGTTCCAGGAAAATTCAGGGCAGGAGGACAATCAGCACAAAGATTTGCAAGATTAAGGGAAGGGGCTGCAAAAGACCATTACAAGAAAGTCGCAGAGTATGTTAAAGAACAATTTCTCACCCTTGATGGATTAAAAGGAATAATTGTTGGTGGGCCTGGGCCAACTAAATATGATTTTGTTGAAGGCGGCTATATAACAAATGAAGTTAGGAAAAAAATAATTGCAATAAAAGACCTTTCCTATACAGGAGATTTTGGGCTGCAGGAACTTTTGGATAAATCTCAGGATGTTCTTGCAAATGAAGAGATTGTTGCTGAAAAAGAGGTAATGGCAAGGTTTTTCAATCTTCTTTCAACAAAACCCGGAATGGCAAGCTATGGTTATGATGAGACAAAGAAAAATCTTGAGATAGGAGCGGTTGATATTTTGCTACTTTCTGAAGATCTTGAAGACAAAACAATTGAAGAGTTTGAAGATATTGCAAAAACAGTAGGAACAGAGGTGAATATAATCTCCACAGAAACAAGGGAAGGTGTTCAGTTAAAGGAAATTGGTAAAATTGCTGCAATCTTAAGATATGAAATTTAAAATTCCAGATAATTATTTAAACTATAATAAAAATTTAGAAATATATGCTTTTTAAAAGAGATGAATTAAAGTTACTTTGGCCTTTCTATCTATATTATCTTATCTATGGATTGTCAATTATGATAATGCCTTTCTTTATTATTTATTTTAGGGAACTTGGTTTTTCTTTTTTTCAGCTTTCATTGATATTTTCATCTGTGGGTATAAGTATATTCCTTTTCGAGATTCCTACTGGAGCATTTGCAGATGGTTTTAGTAGGAAGGGTTCAGTAATACTTGGTTTCTTGATTACAGGTTTTTCAGTAATAATGATACCTTTTTTAAAAGATTTTTATCCCTTGTTTCTTCTTTGGTTTATGGGGGGCATAGGCATGACATTCATAAGTGGGGCTGAAGAGTCATGGGTGATATCCAACCTTAACAAATACAAAAGAAAAGATTTACACCATGAGTTTTTTGTTAAGAGTATCAGCCTTGCAAGTATTGGTGCTGTAATTGCTCCTTTAGTTGGCTCTTTAATTGTAAAATTCCATTCTATAAGCATACTTTGGTTTATATTTGGAGGAGGTTTTATTCTTAATGCCTTTTTATTGACACTCTTTGCAAAAGAGCATTATAAACCTAAGAAAGAACATATTTTAAAGATAATAAAAAACACATTCAAGAACAGCTTTAAAGCAATAAAATTTACATTCTCCCACAAAACACTTCTTTTTATTTTTCTTGGAAGTGTTTTTTCATCACTTATGTTTGCTACTGATACAGGATGGCAGCCATTTTTAGTGGAATTGTCAATGCCAGAGCATTACCTTGGTATTGTTTTTTCAATTGCAGCTTTTTTTATGATTATATTTACTTTTTTATCTAAATGTTTTTTAAAGTTTAAAATTAAAAAAGTAATATCAACTATTATTTTTTTAAGAATGGCTTTTTTATTAAGTATATTTTTTGTTGATTCATCATTGTTGTTTTATGTTGTAATTGGTTATATTTTTGCAGAGAGCGTAAGTGCACTTAAGAGTCCCCTCATGCAGACATATTTACACAAATTTTTACCTGAAAAAATGAGGGCAACTCTATTATCAGTTAACAATATGAAAAATGTAGTAGTCATACCTTTCTCCCTTATTGCAGGGTCATTGATGGATATTTTTGGAATGCAAAAAATAATTGCTTTTTTCGGCTTTTTTGGAATATTTGCGATTATATCATATCTTAAACTAAAATAATTCAAAAAGGTTTTAAATATTTGTGTTAATCCTTTTAAAATGCAAATCGTTGAAGAGGCCTTTAAACATCTTTATCCGAACAGGGATTTTAACTATAAGGTCAATTTAAAATATTCTGCAAAGTTCAAGCCTTATAACGCGAATGTAAGATACACAAGCAAGAAGCTCGAGTTCAGCTTAAGCAAAAAATGGAAGGGTGTTAGCAGGGAGATAGTTATAGGATTAATACAATCTCTTTTATTAAAGGTTTTCAAAGGCAAAAAAGAAACAATTTATATTGATCTTTACAACTCTTTTATAAAAAACCTTCATGTAAGCATTCCAAAAAGCAAAACACATCCAATACTGGAAAACTCATTTAATAGGGTAAATGAAACTTATTTTGACAACCTTGTCGATATTCCAAATCTTGAATGGGGAACTTTCTCAAGGGCAAAGCTTGGTTCATATGATTATCATACTGATACAATCACAATAAGCAGGATTTTCATTAACGAGGATAGAGAATTGCTGGATTACATAATGTACCATGAAATGCTTCATAAAAAGCTGAAATACAGAAGTAACAACAACAGAAGCTATCACCATACATCTGAATTCAAGAAAATGGAAAGAAATTTTCAACATCAAAAAGAAATAGAAAAAAAGATAAGGTTTCTTGTAAAAAAATCAAAAACTATAAAAAGGCCCAGATTTCCCTTTTTTATATAATATAGTTTAGAGGTATTTAAAATGGCAAGCAATAGTGTAGCAGCAACATCTGTCCAGGTTGGGAGGTATGTCATTCTTGATGGATCTCCGTGCAAGGTTACAGATATACAGATTTCAAGGCCTGGGAAGCATGGGCATGCAAAAGTAAGACTTACTGCAGTTGGTTTAGTAGACGGAAAAAAGAGGGAAACAGTAATGCCAGGCCATGATATGCTTCAAACCCCTATGATTGATAAAAGAACAGCCCAGGTTCTTTCAGTTAATGATAATATTGCAAATGTCATGGATGCTGAGACATATGAAACATTTGATATGGAAATCCCAGATGAGCTAAAAGCAGAATGCATCTCAGGAGCAAGTGTTCTTTACTGGGATATCTCAGGAAGCAAAATGATGAAACAGGTAAAATCGGAGTAAGTTAAAAATGGTTAAATTTCCAGAAGCAGAAGCAAGAAACATGCAAAACATATTTGTATGCAAGAAATGCAAGTCTAAGATAAGGGCACCTACAATGAAGGTGATTCAGGGTAAGATAAAGTGCAGGAAGTGCAACAGCAAAGAGTTAAGGCCCCTAAGAAAGAAGTAAAATGGATTTCCAGACATTATGCGCATTTGTATTCATTGCCTTAATGCTTATATTTCTCTATAAAAACAAGAAAAAAATAGCTTTCCAGTATATTTTGGGCCCATTTCTTTACTTTGCCATGTACAGGACAAAGATAGGCATTAAGTTTATGGATAGCATTGCCAAAAAACATCCTAATCTGATAAAAAAAGTTGCTTATGTTGGAATAATAATCGGATTTCTTGGAATGGCTTTTATAACCTATATGCTTGCAGCAAATATTTATAATTTAATTGTAAATCCTGCTACAGTATCAGGTGTCGGTGTTGTTTTACCCTTCCAGGTTAAAGGGGCTTTTTATGTTCCATTCTTTTACTGGATAATCTCTATTTTTCTTCTGGCATTGGTTCATGAATTTTCCCATGGTGTTGTTGCAAGGGCTTACGGGCTTAAGATAAAGTCCAGTGGATTTGCTTTTCTAAGCATTCTTGTTCCAATCCTGCCTGCTGCTTTTGTTGAGCCGGATGAAAAAGAATTAAGAAAAAGGCCCCATAAAGAACAATTATCTGTTTTTGCCGCAGGGCCTTTCTCAAACATTATTTTTGCACTCCTTGTAATTGCATTTATGGGGCTGGTTATTGCTCCCCTATCAAACGCTGTATTCTACAACAATGGAGTTCTTGTTACCGGATTTACAGAAGGTAATGAGACTTATCCTGCTGAATTGGCAGGCATAGAAGAAAATGAACTGATTACAGCTGTTGATGGGATTGATATTGAGTCAGTTGAAAATTTCACATATTTAATGGAAAATAAAACTGCGGGAGAAAATGTTTTAATAACAACTAATTCAACTGAGTATAACATAACTCTTGCTCCAAATCCTGAAAATGAGACCATGGGATATCTTGGGATTTATTTAACACAAAATAGTGAGATAAGAGAAAATATAGTTGAAAAATATGGAAGATTAATACCTGAGATTTTTGTTTGGTTTGTTGGATTGTTTTACTGGCTTTATGTTCTTAATCTTGGTATTGGATTATTTAATCTTGTTCCTGTAGGACCAATAGACGGTGGAAGAATGCTTCAGCTAGCAACACACAGGTTTTTTGATAAAGAAAAAGGAGACAAAATATGGAAGGGAATAAGCCTTGTTGTCCTTGGATTAATCATACTTAATGTCTTCTGGTCCCTTATACAGGGAATAATCAGTTTTGTTGTTGGGCTTTTCTAGATTTCTTTTCAAAATAAGATTTTACTTTTTTGTCTATATGGGGATTTGCGTTTTCCCCTAGAGAGTAATATGTTTTTTCTGCTTCTTGGCCCCATGAGTAGTCTCCTTTTTCGCTTTTTATTTTGCTTACCTTGAACTCTTTTAATGAGAGGCCTTTCTTTAAATGATAGTAGATAGAGCGCATTGTAACAGAAGGAAATATATCAACATAAGCCTTATAAAGCTCATAGCCGTAAGCAGACTTCATAAAGTACAATATCTCGACGATATTCTGCCTTATTCTGCTCTGGATTGGTCTTCCTCTACTCATGTTAAAAATTTTTAAATCTATATTTAAATATCTTTCCATATTGAAAATTAATATTAAAAATCGAAAACTTTTTATTACTTTGCAGTAGCCTTAATTTATGGAAATCATAAAAAACAAAAGACAGGTTGAAGGAGGATTTTTTGATTTTGGGGGAGTGCTATACAAATTTAATACTTTGACCTTTATAAACAAAATTAGTAAAAATAAAAGCAAAGAATACAAGAAAAATTTATATAACATTATATATGAATCAGGTCTTTACAGGACTATTGATATAAATTTGATTCCATTTAAGACATTTTATAATCTGGTGATTCAAGAAGCAGGAATAGACAAAAAAAAGTTAACTGAAAAATATTTCCTTAATGCTTTCACCAGCCGTTTTTCAAAAGAGATAAAAAGGAATATTAAACTTGTGAAAAAACTGAAAAATGAAGGATATAGACTTGGTTTGATATCAAATACAAATGAAGCAGATTACAATGCAGTTATAAAAAAATCAGAAGTTGTTAATCATTTTGATGTACTTGCTTTGTCATATCAGGCAGGAAAAAGAAAACCCGATAAAGATTTTTTTTATTATGCTATTGAAAAAATGAGTTTAAAGCCAGAAAAACTTTTCTTTTTTGATGACAACAGGAAATATGTTGATGTTGCTAAAGAGATTGGATTTAAGATTGCAGAACAATACACTTCAAAAACGAATCTTGAAAAAATAATCAGAGAAAACTGAGTTAAGAATTTTCAAAAGCTTTTTATTTAAACATTTTTTCTGATTTTTCATGATAAAGGCAGTTATATTTGATTATGGGAATGTTATACATAAATGGGACAATGATGTTTTCCTTAAGAAAATTGTAAAAAAATCAGATAAAGGTTACGAATATATTAATGAAATTATATTTGGAAAGTCAGGACTGCATCATAGATTTGAAATAGGAAATATATCACCTGAAGATTTCTTTGGTTCAGTTAAAAAAGAATGTAATATTTCAATGCCTATAGATGAATTTTTCAATGAGTTTACTTCAAGGATGTTTGAACTAATTGAAACTACAGTAAAGCTTATTAAAGAATTAAAGAAAAATTATAAGATTGGCTTGCTTTCAAATACATCAAAACCTGATTTTGAGTATGTTATGAAAAAATTAAAAGAATTTTCTTTGTTTGATTCTGTTACATTGTCTTTTGAAGTAGGACATAAAAAGCCGGACAAAGAGATATACCTCGATGCACTTAAAAAACTAAATCTGAAACCAGATGAATGCGTTTTTATAGATGATATTAAAGAATATTCTGATGCTGCTTCAATTTTAGGAATACATGGAATTCACTACACTTCTCATGAAAAATTAATCAAAGAATTAAAAAAATTAAATGTTAGAATTTAATTAAGGCTTGGCCTCAAGTTCCTTCTCTCTGCATCCAATAATAATTTCTTCTCCGTTACTGCAACTGTCTGTCTTATCTGGTTAACTGCGTCAGGATTTGCGCTTATGCTGTCAATTCCCTGCCTTACAAGGAAGGCTGCCATCTTTGGCTTTGAGCCGGCCTGTCCGCATATTGAAGTCTGGACGTGATATTTCTTACACACCCTTATGACTCTTGCTATCTCTTCTAATACAGCAGGGTGAAGCTCGTCATAATGCTTCTGCACTAATCCGTTGTTTCTGTCAATCGCTAAAGTATACTGTGTTAAGTCATTTGTGCCAAAGCTTACAAACTCAATACCAAGCTTGCATATGTCCTCTATTATCCAGACTGATGCAGGTGTTTCAATCATTACACC
This sequence comes from Candidatus Woesearchaeota archaeon, assembly GCA_018399355.1. Lineage (GTDB taxonomy): Archaea > Nanobdellota > Nanobdellia > Woesearchaeales > CG1-02-33-12 > M55A3. The sequence goes on from JAGYOA010000015.1 coordinate 15,156, forward strand.
GAATTCAACAAATTCCTCATCAAACACCTCATCTAGAACTTCTTTTGCCTCTTTCACTTCTTCAACCCTTGTAACTAATGGAATCATCACTCCCACATTTTTTAATCCCATTTCATGAACCCTTTTTATTGCCTCAAATTCTGCCTTGAGCATTCCTCTCTGGTCAAGCGAACGTCTTATTCCCCTCCAGCCGAGCATTGGATTCTCTTCCTCTGGCTCATCCTCTCCTCCTTCCATACTTTTGAACTCATCTGTCGGAGCATCAAGTGTTCTATACCATACAGGTTTGCCGTCAAACGCCCTTGCAACCTTTGATATCCCATCAACAAGTATCTTAATAAGCTCTTCTTTTCTTCCCTGCTTTACTAAATATGCAGGATGCGTCTTGTTTCCAAGAATCATGTGCTCTGCCCTCAATAATCCAACGCCGTCTGCTCCTGTTGCAGCTGCCTTTTCAGCATAATCAGGAAAGTCCATCACCACTTTTATCTGAGTTGCAGTAACTAAGTTGCTGTAAGATTCTCTAATTTGTTGTCTTTGCTCTGGCTTTTTAATTGAAACATGTCCCTCATAAACCTTGCCATGGGTTGCATCAACAGTTATGGTTGTGTTTTCCTTTAATGTTGCAGTTGCGTTTCCAGTTCCCACTATACAAGGAATTCCCATTTCCCTGCTTACAATTGCAGCATGGCATGTTGTTCCTCCCATATCTGTGACAATTGCAGAAGCTCTTTTCATTATAGGCACCATGTCCGGATTGGTCATTTTTGTGACAAGAATATCACCTTTCTGTACCTTTGTAAATTCGTTTGGCTCATTTGCAATTTTTACAATTCCAGAAGCAACTCCTGGGCTTGCTGTATTTCCAGTTAAAAGAACTTTTGCATCTGAAATGTTTGTGCCTTGTTCCTCTGACTGTTCCTCCTGTTTTTCAGAGCCTGAATCATCTTCTTGTTTTTGAATATCTTTGATGGTTGTTATTGGCCTTGTCTGGACAATATAAATTTTGTTTTTTTCTATGGCCCATTCAATATCCTGGGGCTTTTGATAATGTTCCTCAAGATGCTTTGCAATCTTTGCAAGTTCTATTATCTCTTCATCTTTTAGCTTCTGGACCTTTTTCATCTCATCCTTTATTGTTTTTTTCACTGTTTTACCATTCTCATCCTTTACATAAGCCCATTCCTGCTCGCTTATGGTTTTGCTTTTTATCTCCATACTGTTTTTGTCAACAACATAAGAATCAGGATTTACTGATCCTGATACTATTGCTTCGCCTAATCCAAAACATGCCTCAACAATAATCTCATCCTTGTTGTTTGTTGAAGGATTTGCAGAGAAGGTTATTCCTGACTTTTCTGAATTGACCATCTTCTGCACAACAACTGCAATTAAAACCTGCATATGGTCAAAATTATTCTTAACACGATAATAAACAGCTCTTGCTGTGAATAATGATGCCCAGCATCCCCTTACAGCCTTTATAACTTCATCATTCCCTTTTATATTAAGGAAAGTTGCCTGCTGGCCTGCAAATGATGCTTCAGGCAGGTCTTCTGCAGTTGCGCTGCTCCTTACAGCGACAAACTCTTCCTGATTTTTTTGTTCTAAGTCTATGCTGCTTGCCTGCTCGTCGCTTATTCCCATTGTTTCATAAGCTTCAATAATCTCACTTTTTATGTGCTCAGGCATTTCTACTGATACAATAAGCTTCTGAACCTCATTAGCTTTGCTTTGAAGATCATCATTATTCTCAACATCAAGACCTGAAAGAATCTGAGTTATTTTTTCCTTAATATTGGTTTCGTCAACAAATTCCTTGTAGGCCTGGGCATTAACAACAAAACCAGGAGGCACAGGCATTCCTGTATTATACATCTCACCTAAATTAGCGCCCTTTCCTCCGGCAATAGAAAGACTTCCTTTGTTTATTTCTTTGAACCATGAAACTGCTTTCATAAATAACACCTCTTATTTTTTTGATAATCTTAAGAAAACTTAATTATATGTTTATATAAATGTTTCTGTTTGATTTATTAAAAAATTATTTATATTTGTTTTTCTTTGTTGTTTTTATGGGTAAGGAAGAGCTTGTTAGCTATTGGAAATCAAGAGGAATAGTTAAAGACAAAAGATTATTGGATGCTTTTCTTTCTGTAGCTCGCGAAAAATTTATTCCTGAGGAATATTCAGGCCAGGCTTATGAAGATTATCCTTTACCAATAATTGGCGGCCAAACAATATCGCAGCCAACCACTGTTATGATAATGATAAATACATTAGAACTTAAAAATACAGACAAGGTTTTAGAGATTGGAGCTGGATCCGGTTATTGCGCTGCGATAATGTCAAGAATTGTAAAAGAAGTTTATACAACTGAAATAATACCTGAGCTTGCTGATTTTGCTAGGAAAAATCTTGAGAAAGCAGGCATAAAAACTGTTTATGTATTGCATCATGACGGATCTCAGGGATATGAAAAAGAAGCTCCTTATGATAAGATAATGGTTACTGCTGGATGTCCTAAGATTCCAAAACCATTGATAGACCAGCTTAAGGAAGAAGGAATGATAGTTGCGCCTGTTTCTCATTTTCTCGGCCAAAAAATGATTAAGGGAACAAAGAAGAATAACAAACTTAAAGAAGAATCATTGGGAGATTTTGCCTTTGTTCCATTAAAAGGGAAATATGGTTATTAAATTATCTTATCATCTCAAGAACATCACAAAGCTTGTAGATTGTTTCCTTGACTGTTCTTAATCCAACTTCATCTTCATCAAAAGGGCTTTTAACTATTCCGCCGAAATGACTTCCGTCTCCCACAATAATCATCCCGTGTATGTTCATCCAGTCATGTATAGTTGATAATGTCTTTTCCTGTCCGCCATTCCTTGAGTTTCCAACTGCAATTGCAGCTCCAACCTTATTTTTTAGAAGTGAACCTCCTCTTCTTAATACAAGTGTTCTGTCAAAAAGAGCTTTTAGCTGAGCACTCATAGAACCGAAGTAAACAGGGCTGCTGACTATTATACCATCTGCGTCTTCCAACAATGTCAATATTTTATCTGTTCCGTCTTTGATTGAACATTCCTTTTTTCCCTTACACACTCCGCAATCAGTGCAGGGAGAAACATTGTGCTCAGAAAGGAAAATTCTTCCTGTAAGAAAACCTTTTTGCTTTGCAATGTCAAGAACATAATCTATTATTTTTTCATTATTCCCATTTTTTTTAGGAGAACCGCTTATCCCCACAATTTTCATTTTTATATGTAATAGGTTCTATCTTTTAAAGCTTTTTATTTTTACAGGCCTTTTTTTTATTTGTTCCAAGATTTTTTTATAAGTGAGAAGGTTATTTTTTGCCCCTGGATGTGTTATCACAGATTCTGAGTTTGTTAAAGCCATCTTTAATGCGAATTTAATATCTCTTTTTTTTATTATGCCTGACAGGAATGATGATGCAAACGCATCTCCTGCTCCTGTGCTCTCAACAACTTTAATATAATTTGGCTTTATTGAATAAAAATTTTCCCCGTCATATGCACTTACAGAGTGTTTTCCATTTGTTATTACGACTATTCTGGGTCCAAGGTCGTAAAGTGACATGAGCCTTTCTTTGATGTCTTTTTTTTCAATGAGAAGAAAAGATTCTTCATTGTTTAACACAAGGACATTTGTATTCACAAGAATCTTTTTCAGGTATTCAGCTCCGTTTTTAGCAATATAAGAGCTGGGGTTAAATGCAATTTTTATCTTGTTCTTTTTTGCAAAATCTGAAAGAATAACTAAAGTTTTAAATGACTCTCCAACCATTGAAGAAAAATAAAACCATTTTGTATTAAACTTTTTTGCGTTCAAATCAGAAAACTTAAGGTTGTCATTGGCTCCCTTATATGTGAGTATTGTGCGGTCATGCTCTATTGAGTCCAGTATTATTGAATAACCTGTCATCTGCTTGCATATTTTTCCGACAAAGTCAACTTTTTCTTTTTTCAGCATGTCAACAACTTTTTTTCCGTTTTCATCATTTCCTATTTTTCCTAAATATGCAACCCTATGCCCCAGCCTTGACAATGAAACAGCAGTGTTGGTTCCACCGCCGCCGATTGTAAACCTTATCTCTTTTATCAGAATTTTTGAGCCCGATGGATAAGCGATAAGCTCTTTTTCAGAATCCTGGTTTTTTATTTTTATAAGTTCAGAATCCGTGTTTGCAAAAACATCAACAGTTGCAGATCCTACAGTTATGACGTCATACATATTCTTTTAATATTTTTTTCTTGTTTATATATCTTTCTAAGAAATAAAAAATTAAACAAGGAGTTAGCTACACTTAAGATTACTGATTTATTTTTTTATCTGCGCGCTTGTTGTTTTTTTGATTTGATTTTTATTTTATATTTTTCTGACGACAAAAAAGAATATTTTTAATTTGTTAAAATCAAAGTTAAATAAACCTATTAAAAATGATTTCTTTT
>JAGYOA010000016.1 GCA_018399355.1 Candidatus Woesearchaeota archaeon
CTACTAACACCAATAAATGGGGTGGAAGATATACAAAGAATTAAAATCTGCTGCCTTTAAAGTTTATCCCTTAAATCCAAAATATGGAATAATAGAAAAAGATGTTTGTTATCCAAAACTGCAAATGCTTCCCAAAAAACCAGATGTGGTCATAACTGTTGTTCCACCAAGAGTTACAGAACAAATTGTAAAACAGTGCAAAATCCTTAAAATAAGTAAAATTTGGATGCAACCAGGTTCTGAATCAGAAAGAGTTATAAACTTCTGTAAAAATAATGATATTGAAGTAGTTTATAATGCCTGTTTTGTTGTTAATGGATTAAAAAAGAAATTTCATGATTAAAATGATAACATTTTCGTGCAAAAACATAACTGAAGAAGAACTAACAAGATGTTCATTTAATCTGAATAAAACAGAGTACAATGTTCTTCTTTTTCTATTAAAAAATTATAAGCTGCATACCATACTCCATATATCTAAATCAATGAAATTAGAGAGAACAACAATTCAAAAGGCAGTGAAAGGACTTGTTGAAAAAGAGCTAGTTGATAAAATACAAAAGAACTTACCAAAAGGAGGATATATTCTCTTATACAGGGTAAAATATAAAGAGGAAATCAAAAGCAAGATAAAGAAATTGGCCCACAAATGGTATAAGGACTTTCAAGAAACTATAAACAAGTTATAGATTATTTTAACTAATTACCTGTAAATCTCGTTAATCAATTCAATATACATTGCAGAAGACCAGGCCTGCGCTAAGCATCCTTCTGACCTTAATTCCTTGGAGCTTGACAGCTCTGCATGATGAGAAATTGCGCCTTTCCATAAAATCTCTTTTGTGCTTGCCTGCAATATTTTATCAATCTCTTTCTTGTATCTTTTTTTATCTAATCTGTAAAGGCATAAAGCGGCTAAATTATTTATCCAGAACCATGAGTCGCCGTTGTGGTAGCTTTCATTTTTTTCTCCTGTATGCTCTTCAATAAAGAAATCACTTTCCTTATCAACAGTTGAAAACCCTCCCCACTGATTCCAAAGGCTTTTTATTGCATTGTCAAAGCACTTCATCCACTGATTTTTGTTTAAGAGCTGCGGGTAAAAATAGTATGCTATGAAAATATTGGGCCTTACCTCAAAATCATCAGCGCCGTCTTTTAAAAAATTATTGTTCCAGAATTTTTTTAATACCTCATCTTTAAGCTCTTTTTCAAGCTTAATATAAACACTGTTCTTTGTAAGTCTGTACATCAAGTTGTACATGTAAAGCTGCATGGCCTGTATCTCTATTCTAAAACCATCTCTTTTTAGGCTGTCCATCCATGTCTCATTTTCTTTATTAAATACCAGCTTTCCATCAATACGATTAGTTATAACCTCATTGATTGACCTTTCTATAACACTCTGAATGTTTCTTGAATACATTCTTGTTGTTATTTTTTTGTTTAGAATCTCAATAAGAAGTTCTGTTCTTTTTGATATCCAGCCAAGAGCGTCAGCGCTTTCCAGCCCAGAATTGTCATTTTTTATTGAAATTCCGCCGTCACTCTGGATATAATCAAGATGTCTGAATATGGTATTTAAAGCTGTTTTTATATCGTTCTGTTTTATCAAAGGCGTCATTGATATCGCCTCGTCTCTTGCCCAAAACTGGAAAAACCATGGCAGGCCGGCAAAAATACCCTTATTTTCAACCTTTAAAGAGTCAAGAGAACTTAGCGCAGAAAGATAAGCAATTTTTTTTTCTTTGTCATTTGGTATTTTTTTATTAAGCAATTTTTCATAATAATTAGCCTGTTTTTTTCTTAGCTTTTCTGTATTTCTGAATATAAAATCTGCTTGTTTTATGGCATCTTTTTTGTTTTCTGAAACTGAAAAAACAGCCCTGGTTGCCCTTACAGCAAAAGGTAAAAAACCATACCTCTCAAAAGGAAAGGAATTTCTTTTTTCATCGAAATCATAATGAACTTTTTTCCATTCCTCTCTTATCTTAAATTCTCCGTTAATCCTTGCTGCAAGGTATAACCTATACTCTTCTTTTTCATCAGAGCTGTCTTCTCTTGAGTCTGTTTTTTTCACAAACTCTACTACAACTACCTCTTTTTCCTGGGAAACTTTGTATATCCTGCCCCATTCTCTCTGGTCATAGCTTTTCTTAAAATCAAGAACTATTTCTGCTGTTACAGGCTCGCTTGTTTCATAAACCAATGAGTCATAACCATGAGGCATAAAGAAATTTTCAACAACATCGCTTTTTCTTTCAACTTCATAGAAATTGTTTTTTATTTCTTTTATTTTTCCTGTGTTTATTGGGATTATTCTTTCTATTATCTTGTACATATCATCCTTAAAGAAAAACATGCCATCATATCTGCTTTTTCCCTTGTTGGAAACACAGAAATAGCCGCCTTTTTTGTTTGTTAATATAAATCTTATTTCATCGTCTGCCTTGTTTTTTATTTCAAAATTATTAAGGCAGTGAGAAACATTTACCATTATTCCTCTCCCCTATAGAATTTTGCAGCATCTTCAGGGCTTACTGAATTTATTGTTTCTCCTGATGAAAGCTCAAATCCTGCCCAGATCGCCTTTCTTGGGCATATTTCAATATGAAAATGAAGGTCTTCACCTTCAGGAGAGTAATGGAGAAAAAAATTATAAGAATGGTTTATCTCTTTAAGCTTTACAAGAACCTTTTTCATAATAGATGCAAGGTCAAGAAGCATGGTTTCATCCATATCTGTTATGTTTTTTATGTGCTTTTTTGGTAATATCCAAAGCTCATAATTGAATCTTGATGCATAAGGCGCAAATCCCAAAAAATTATTATTTTCAAATGCCCTTCGATGACTGTTTTTTTCTATTTCCATTATCTCACAGTATGGGCAATTACTGTATTTTTTTGAGGCTTCTATTTTATCCTGAACATTTTTTGGAATTTTGTTGTAGGTTACGACTTGTGTGTGAGAATGAATCAATGATGTTCCTGCTTCTTCACCTTCATTTTTGAATATTAGAACATATTTTGTTTCTGGAAGTTTGCTTAACTTTCTTATTCTATCTGCATAAACTTCCAACAATTGCTTTATATGTTCTTCACTTAAATCAGCAAGCTGTTTTTTATGGTCTGGAGTTTCAACAATAACCTCATGCATTCCATAAGCATTGGAATAAGTGAAATATTTGTTGTCATGCCTTATTTCTGGATTTCCTTCTTTGCTTACAGCAGGAAACTTGTTTGGAAACCACCTTATAATCCATTTACCTTTTTTTTCAATTCTTCCTATTTCTTTTGGTGTAAGATTCTCATTTCCTGGGCAGAAAAAACAATTTCCTTTTGTTGCTGATTTTATTTTTTTTTCCTGCCTGAAGTCATTGGGTCTCTTGCTTCTATGAGCGGCAACTATAACCCACCTGTCAAGTATGTAATCTTTTCTTAGTTCAATTTTTACCATGCCTCTTTTTTATTGCTAAATTATGCGCTTCAATGTAATTTTCAACCATTGTTTCCCAATCAGCAAGTGATGCAAGTCTTTGCGCCTCCATCTTGTTGTTTATCCTGTCTGCCTTTGAAAGGCTGCTAAAAAAGTAAAATGATGAAGCAAGCTCATCAACAACCTGCTTATCGCTTTTGTTCATCCTGTTTATCACAAATATGCCGGGGTTTTTGTTTTGTCTGGAATTTTCATTTATATATCTTCCAAAACCGGCCAAGTCTGTTGTTACTGATGAAACGCCCAGCGCAGCAGCCTCCAATGGAGTGTAACCCCATGGCTCATAATAAGAAGGGAAAACTCCAAGATGAGAGCCCTGCATGCATTCATAATAGCTAAGGTCAAGAAGCCCATCAGCCCCAGTAAGGTAAATAGGGTAAAAAACAACCTTTACTCTGTCCTGTTTTTTGTTTGTCAATCCATTTTCTTTCAAAGATTTTATTATCATGTCATTCTGCTCATCATGAATATCATGGGTTGAGATTGCAGGGGACCCTTTTTTTATGAGCTTCATGACTTTTTTTCTGTTTTCATTTAAAAAATCTTCACTAAATATGTTATTTTCTGTTACAGTATTTTTTGAAACAATTGAGTAAATAATCCTGTTTTTTATTTCCTCTATGTTGTCATTAATATTATCCCTTACATCATTGAACAAAGACCTGCTTTCAAGCAGCTCTGGCTTTATCCCTTGTATGTTTCCAGGAACCCAGAAAAATGCAACTACTGTTTTTTTTGATTTTTTTTCTATAAGCTTTTTATTCAGCTTTGCCAGTGCCTTTATGAAAACATCAATTCCTTTTGCCCTGAATTCATATCTTCCTGCAAGGAAATAAAACAACGTGTTTTCAATATCAAATGAATAATATGGAAAGAAATAAAACATCACGAATTCCCTTATTTTTTCCCTGAAAAGCTGATGCTTTATTGATGCCTCCTCAAATGTTGGAAACTTTTTTATGTTAAGACCATTTGGAAGAATTATATCAGGATTCCTGCCTAAAAGATGCTTTGCTTCTATTGCTGTTATCTCACTTACTGTTGTGAAAACATCAGAGTTTAGGGCGCTTTGCTTTTCTGTTAAATATTTTGCCTGTATGTTATACTCGCGCGCTTTTTTTTCTGGATCAATTTTATCAAGAATGCTATACAGGTCTTCGTTTGCAAAAGACATTGTCCTGCCCAATATTGTTGCATGGGTTGTGAAAACAGTTGAAACATTGGAGTTGTTTTGTTTTAAGCATAAAATTCCAGAACCTGCCATCCACTCATGGAACTGAGCAACAGTCTTTTTGTTTAGCTGCTTGCTTAATTCATTTATCATAAGTCCAACTGCATAAGACCATATTACAGGTTCATCGTAGTCATAATACTGAGTATTAAGGGAATCTATTTTGAAATCCTGCCATAAGCTTGTCTTTATATCATTGTTTTTGTATGTAAAATCACTGAAATCAACAAGAATTGTTGTTGGCTCTCCTTTTATAAGCCAAACTCCATAATGACATGATATTCCCTGCTTTTTCAGCTTTTCAAAAACATTCTTTATGCTTTCAGGAGGAACCTTTTCCTGAAATTCACCGGCAACCTTGTCTGGAAAATAAGGGCCAACACAAAAATAGTTTTCTTTGTAATAGTCCATCATATATGATGCCTTTGACTTAACAACTGTGTAAATCCCGCCAACCTTGTTGCAGATTTCCCATGAAACCTCAAATAAATAATCAGCTTGCTTTTCCATTTTAATCAACAAATATTAATTCATCAGACCACTCTTCCTTTATCTTGCCATTCCTCATGTTGATAAAGGGCATGTAGTTATGCATCATCGTTAGATGAGCATTAAATGTAAGCACATCTGTTTTTACCACTGAGTCTTCTCCAAGCAGTCTTTTTAGTTTTGGCAGAATCTCAGCATTAAACACCTCAATTATGTCGCTTTCAACCCTTGATTCAATTGTCATTGCCACAATTGCATGGCCATCTTTGTCTCCAATTGAGCATTCTGAGACATGTTTCATTTCTGTTTTTGATGGAATACTATTCTTTAATGCCTCAAAGATACTGCTCCTTGTGACTCCGTACTTGAATGTTATTATATACTGCTGCCTTGCGCCAAATCTTCCTGTTCCTTCAGAAGTATTATCAATACTGGTGTAATAGCTTATTATTCCGCTTTTTTCAAGAATCTTTCTTTTCCTGTTTACTGTTTTTACAGGCACTTTTGTTTCTTTGCTTATTTGGTTATCAGAAACTCTGGGGTTTTTGACAAGTTCCCTTATGATAAAGCGCTCTTGCTGGTCTATTTCTTTCATTTTACCGATAAATCACCCCTTTTATGTCACATAACAAACAATGGATGTATAAATATGTTTTGTTTTCCCTGACAGTGGGTAAAATTGAGTATAATATGCTGTTTATGTTACTATATAGTAATCGAGAAGTTATTTAAATGAAAGTGTTATCCTAATATGATATAGCTATTACTATGTGCAGAAATTAAAAAGAGGATTAAATGAAAGTGTTAATGTTTGGCTGGGAGTTTCCGCCTTTTAAGACAGGAGGATTAGGGACAGCATGCTATGATCTTACAAAAGGTCTTTCTTATAAAGGGATAGATGTAACCTTTGTGATGCCAAAAACACCTGAAAATGCAAAAGCTGATTTTGTCAAACTGATAGGAATAAATAACCTATGTAAGAACATTAAGGTTAGAAAAGTTAGCACAATACTGACTCCTTATATGTCTTCTGAGGCATATTCTAATGAATTAAGAAAACTTAAAATCAGCCATAATAGTTCTTCTGATGTTTACGGAAGAAACCTTTATCAAGAGGTTTTAAGGTATGCAGAAATTGCCAAAATAATAGCTGAGGAAGAAGAATATGATTTAATACATGCCCATGACTGGATGACTTACATGGCTGGAATTAATGCAAGAAAAATATCAGGAAAACCCTTGGTTGTGCATATACATGCAACGGAATTTGACAGAACAGGAGGAAATCCCAATCCTGTGATAAGTCATCTTGAATATACTGGATTAAATGAATCAGATTTGATAATAGCAAACAGCAACTTCACAAAAAATAATGTGATAAGGCATTATAAAATTAAGCCTGATAAAATAAAGGTTGTGCATTGGGGTATTGACCCTGAAAATCCTTATTACAATCTTAATTATAACTCTCCTTTAAATAAAAATGAAAAGATTGTGTTATTTTTAGGCAGAATTACAATACAAAAAGGCCCTGATTACTTTATAGAAGCTGCAAAGAAAGTTCTTGACTTCAAAAAAAATGTCCGCTTTATAATCGCAGGAAATGGTGATATGCTTCCAAGAATAGTAGAGAGGGCTGCTGAGCTGGGAATAAGTGATAAAGTTACATTTACAGGGTTTTTAAATGGGGCAGATGTCCACCGGGTTTTCCAGATGGCTGATTTGTATGTTATGCCTTCAACCTCAGAGCCCTTTGGTTTGGTTGCACTTGAATCAATGAAAAACAACACTCCCCTTATAATTTCAAAACAGTCAGGAGTTTCAGAGGTTGTTAATAATGCATTAAAGGTTGATTTTTGGGACATAAACGAAATGACAAACAAAATAGTCAATGTTTTAAATTATGAAGAGCTTCATGAGGAGCTTAAGAAAAACAGCTTTGAAGAGGTTAAGAAATTTGACCTTGTAAAGCCCGCAGAAAAATGCATTGAGGTTTATAATGAAGCGTTAAGAGGTGTGAATAAATGGTAAGTGTTTGCTTTTACTTTCAGGTGCATCAGCCCTTTAGACTGAAAAACTATTCTGTTTTTGATATAGGAAATAATGCAGGATATTTTGATGAAAAGAAAAACAAAGAAATTATGCAAAAGGTTGCAAAAAAATGTTATTTTCCTACAAACAAAATAATGCTTGATCTTATTAATAAGCATGATGGAAAATTTAAAATAAGCTACAGCTTAAGTGGGGTAGCAATAGATCAGTTTGAAAGATACGCTCCAGAAGTTCTTGATTCATTTATGGATTTGAATGATACTGGATGCGTTGAATTTCTCAATGAAACTTATTATCACTCACTTTCATTCCTTCACTCAAAAGAGGAGTTCAAGGAGCAGGTAATTATGCACAAAAAAAAGATAAGGTCTTTGTTTAATCAGAGGCCAACTGTTTTTAGAAACACAGAACTCATATTCAACAACGAGCTTGCAAACCTTATACAAAGGATGGGTTATAAAGGTATACTTGCAGAGGGAGCAGACCATATTTTGGATTGGAGGTCTCCTAACTTTTTGTACACTGCAAAAACAGCCCCTAAATTAAAGATGCTGCTTAAGAATTATAAGCTTTCAGATGATATTGCTTTCAGATTTTCAAACCGCGGATGGAATGAGTGGCCTTTAACAGTTGATAAATACACAAAGTGGGTTAACTCAATAAATGGAAATGGCAATGTTTTGAATCTTTTCATGGATTATGAGACTTTTGGAGAGCACCAGTGGGAAGACACAGGAATATTTGATTTTTTGAGAACCCTTCCGCAAGAATTGTTAAAGCATCCGGATAATAATTTCATAACTCCAAGCGAAGCAGTAAAAAGATATAATCCTGTTGCAGAGCTTGATATTCACTGTCCTGTTTCATGGGCAGATATCGAAAGGAATACAAGTGCATGGGATGGAAACAAGATGCAGCAGTCTGCAATACAAAAACTCTATTTTATTGAGGGAATGGTTAAAAGATCAGGAAACAATAAGCTTATTGAAAACTGGAGAAAGCTTCAGACAAGCGACCACTTTTATTATATGTGCACAAAGTGGTTTAATGATGGGGATGTCCATAAGTATTTTAACCCTTATGAAAACCCATATGATGCATTCATAACGTTTATGAATGTTCTGAATGATGTTAATCTTAGGTTGGATAATAAACCTATTATTAAAAAGGAGGTGGAATTATGAGCAAGAAAAAGACGAACAAAGCAAAAGTTGTTAAAAAGGATTTGCTGAAGGATGCAGACAAAGAGCATTACTTCTACCTTTGCGACGGCACTGTAATAAAGAATGTGCTTGATCTTTCCAAGCATATAGAAAAAATGAGTGATGAAGTATTTGGGCATCATGTCAATGACATGAAGAATGATTTTAGCAATTGGATTAATGACATTTACAGCGATGAGAAGCTTGCAAAGAAAATGCTTGAAACTACAGATAAAGACAAAACACAGATAGTATTGCTTAAGGCAGTAATTGAAAAATTTAGATAGGTGGTTAATATAGCAAATAAAAAAATTCTATCTGAAGAGGCTGAGGCAATACTATCAGATGTTCATCCGCACCATCATTTTAAGATACATATGGGTGCAACAGTGAAAAACCTTGAGGAACTTGCAGATGTTCTTGAAGTGATGGATGAAGAAACATTTAAGCATCATGTTACCAAAGAAAAAAATGACTTTCATAACTGGGTTAGGGATATAATAACAGATACTGAGCTTGCCAAAAAGCTTCTTAATTCAAAAAAAAGAAAAGCTGCATCAGAACATGTAAGAAAAAGAGTGGAAGAGCTTATGAAATTAAGACAAGGAAAAACTTTAAGGGGGATTTCACATCTTATGACAAATGAGTTTTTTCTTGGAATGATGCTTGGAATATTGATAGGGCTGTTTATAGCTATGTTTACATCTTTTATTGCCTAAACAGAATCAATCATGTCTTTTATTTCATTAATTATGTGTTTGTTTCTTTTATGCAATTATAATTTTTAGAACTATTTGGGTCTGATGTTTTGCATTCCCTTGCCGCCGCTGAAGCGCTTCATCATCTTTTCCATGTTTTTTGGATTTGAGCCCTTGAACATCTTGGCCATTTTCTTGCTCTGCTTGTACTGCTTTAAAAGCTCTCTAACCTCTTTTGCATTTGAGCCAGAGCCGCTTGCAATTCTATCAATTCTTGATGAGGTTATTATATCAGGGTCTTCAAGCTCTTCTTTTGACATTGATTCCATTATAAACTTCCATTTTTTTAATTTTCCTTCCTGAACTTTCAATGCATCTTTTGGAAGCTTTAATTGCGAGAATCCAGGAATCATCTCTGTGATTTTGTTTAACGGTCCCATCTTGTTCATGGCCTGCATCTGTTCGTACAAATCAATAAGGTTAAACTCTCCCTTAAGAAACCTTTTTCCTAAATCTTCAGCTTCTTCTTTTGATATTGCCTCTTCAGCTTTTTCTAATAATGCCTCCAAATCACCCATTCCTAATAATCTTGAGATAAATCCTTCTGGCTTGAAAAGCTCTAAGTCATTTAGTTTTTCTCCTGTTCCAATAAATTTAATTTTTGCATCTGTTGCAGAACATGCTGTCAATGCTCCACCTGCCTTCGCAGTTCCGTCCATCTTTGTAACTATGACTCCTGTTATGCCGCATGAATCATTGAATGCCTGAGCTTGATTTTGAGCTGCCTGTCCTATATCCGCGCTTATAACCAGAAGGTTTTCCTGGGCTTTTATCTCATTGTTTATTTCTTTTATTTCTTTTATTAAATCATCGGATAATGCATCTCTTCCAGATGTGTCAAATATTATTAAATCAAATTTTTTGAATTCTTTTTCATAATCTTTTATTATCTTTAAAGGGTCTTTCTGCTTTTTGTCAATAAATACAGGAACCTTTGCTTGTTTTGCTACTTGTTCTATCTGATCCATTGCAGCTGGTCTGTGTGTATCTAATCCAACCAATGCAACCTTTTTTCCTCTTTTTGTGTAATAGTTTGCAAGCTTTCCGGCCTGAGTTGTTTTTCCAGATCCAAAAAGACCGACTAACATTATCTTTGTAGGCTTTTCCTTTATCTCTATCTTTCCCTCTTCCTTTCCAACAAAGTTTACCAACTCCTCATAAACTATCTTCACTAAATATTCTTTTTTTGTCAGGCCAGAAGGAGTTTCTTCTTTTAAGGCCCTTTCCTTTATCTTTTTAGTAAGCTCAAAAACCAGCTTTACATTAACATCTGCTTGCAATAATGCTCTTTGAATATCTTTTACAAGCTCATTGATTAGTTTTTCATCTACGAATATGGCCTTGGCTATCTTGCTTAATGTGTTCTTTAATGAGCTTCCCAGCTTGTCTAATACCATTTTATATGTAAAAACCGCTTTTCATTTATAAAACTTTAGCAAATTATGATTTAAGAATTTAAGGTGGTTATTTTATCTTTCCGACCAATGGTGAAAGCTCTTTTATTTCCTTGGGGCTGGGATCTTCCCGGTTTTCAAGCACATCATACTCCATTACACCTATTCCATGATGCAGATTATATGAAGCAGCAAATATTTTAAGCGATTCATTAAAAGAGTCTCTTATTATTTCATAAAACTTACGGTAGTCAAGTTTAGCAGATTTATTGTCCCTGTACATTTCATTTAACTGCCTGTTTCTTTCAACTAGATTATTATGCTCTTCCACATTTTCATTTAATTTTGAGAAATATCCTGCTGCATGCTCTGGAGTCACAGAGTATATTTTAATATCTCTGAATTTTTTCTTATTTGGATCTATTATTGGGGTAAGTCTTTTTTCAAAATCATTATAATAGAAACCATTCTCAACTTTGTCTATAGGCACATCTTTGTATTCAGTTAATTTTTCTTCACTTATATCAAAATTTTCTAAGAGAGTATTTATTCTTATTATATTCTCCCTAGATTTATCCATCAATTCTTGTTTTATTTTATCAGAGATATCTTTCAAACAACAATTTTCATATGTTGATTCTAAAAAATTTTTCTGTTTTACAGTCAGCTCAAATACCATTTGCTTTAACCGCCTTAATATAGTTAGGACTACGTAGTAGATAACTTTTTTATAAAGCTTTTGGTTTGAAAAATCCACTATGTTTATATATTAATTCTTTATAGATTATATTATGGATAAAATAATCAAATTAAATAGAAGGCATGTAAAAGAGATTGCCCAGATTGACTTTGAATCAGAACATCAAAATTCATCAAAAGTGTTCAATAAGAATCAACTATTAAATAATATTAAAGAACGTTTTGATAAAGGACATGAAATATTTTTTGGTTATAAAAAGGATAATGAATTAGTGGCATATGTGACACTAAAGCCATTTTTCCCGGGCACAAACACTGTGAGGTTTATTGGCTTGCAGTAAAAAAGGATCTTCAAGGAAAAGGAATTGGAACCAAACTAATGAAATTTATTGAGGATTATTCAAAAAAAGAGGGTTTTAGAAAAGTCTGCTTATACACCGGAAAGAATATGAAAAAAACAAGAAAATTTTATGAAAAGATTGGATACAAATTAATAAATGAATTTCCAGGATACTATGGCTATCCAACAGGAAATACTACTGCTGTTTTATATTGTAAAAAAATTAAAAAATAATTTTATCTGATTTCTGTTTTACTGCTGTTTTTATCTTATCTATTAAATCAGCTGTTTTTATGCCAAAGTGGAGCTTTCCATCCAATGTTCTTACAGCAACAGCATCGTTTTCCTTTTCCTTATCTCCCACAGTAAGGATTATTGGAATTTTCTTTAACTGCGCTTCTCTGACTTTCTTTGGCATTGTCTCTCCCCTGAAGTCTGTTTCAACTCTGATATTGTTTTTTTCCAGCTCCTGCTTTACTTTTTCTCCATAAGGAATATGGCTGTCGTTTATGTTAAGTATTGTAACCTGGGTTGGAGATAACCATAATGGGAACTTTCCAGCATAGTGCTCTATCAGTATTCCCATAAACCTCTCTATTGAGCCGTAAATGGTCCTGTGTATCATGATTGGACGGTGCTTTTTTCCATCGCTTCCTTCATAGGTTAAATCAAATTTTTCCGGCATTGCAAAATCAAGCTGTATTGTTCCGCACTGCCATGTTCTTCCCAGGCAATCCTTTAGGTGGAAGTCTATCTTTGGTCCGTAAAATGCTCCATCTCCTTCATTAATCTTGTACTTTATTTTCTTTGCATCAAGAGCATCTTTTAAACCATCAGTTGCCTTTTCCCATGCCTCATCAGAGCCCATTGAGTTTTCTGGCCTTGTGCTTAACTCTATGTTGTACTCAAATCCGAATAAATCATAGAACTTTTCTGCAAGATTTATAACTCCAATTATTTCATCCTTTATCTGCTCTTCTGTCATGTAGATGTGGGCGTCATCTTGCGTAAAGCACCTAACCCTAAATAATCCTGCAAGCACTCCTGAAAGCTCGTGCCTGTGTACTATTCCCATCTCACCCATCCTTAATGGAAGGTCTCTGTAGGATTTTATTCCTTCTTTGTAGACTATTATTCCGCCAGGGCAGTTCATCGGCTTTATCGCATAGTCATCTTCATCTATTTTTGTGAAGTACATGTTTTCCTTATAATGGTCCCAGTGGCCGCTCTGCTCCCATAATTTACGGTTTAATATCATAGGAGTTATTATCTCTTTATACCTTGCCTTTGAATGCTCATCTCTCCAAAAGCTTTGAAGCTTTCTGAATATGAAAGCTCCTTTTGGATGGAAGAATGGAAATCCAGGGCCTTCATCGTGCATGCTAAATAAGTCAAGCTCTTTTCCTAGTTTACGATGATCTCTCTTTTCAGCTTCCTCTAATAACTTAAGATAGCTTTTCAGCTGTTTTTCGTCTGGGAATGCAACTCCATAAATTCTTTGCAGTTGCTTGTTCTTTGCATCTCCTCTCCAGTAAGCCCCTGCAAGCTTTGTTAATTTGAATGCTTTTAACTTTCCTGTGGATAAAACATGAGGGCCGCGGCAGAAATCTGCAAAATTACCCTGTCTGTATATGCTTATCTTCTCATCTTCTAGTTCGTTGATTATCTCTTTCTTGTAAGGATTGTCTTTGAAAAGCTCTAATGCCTCGTCTTTTGATATTTCCTGTCTTTCGAGCTTTATGTCTTCATCAACTATCTTCTTCATTTCCTTTTCTATTTTTTCAAGCTCTTCTGGCGTTAGCTTTTTATCTAAGTCAATATCATAGTAAAAGCCTTCGTCTACAGCCGGGCCGATGGCAAACTTAACATCAGGATAAAGGTTTTTTATTGCCTGGGCCATTAGATGTGATGCAGAATGCCTGAAGATTTCCTTCCCTTCCTTGTCATTAAAGGTTATTATCTTTAGGTTAGAATCTTTGTTTATCTTTTTGTTTAAGTCAACTAACTCATTATCGACCTTTGCAGCTATTGCATCTTGTGCAAGTTTTTTTCCTATTTTTTCAGCTATTTCAATAGGAGTTATGCCTTCTTTGTATTCTTGTGATGAATTATCTGGAAATTTTATTTTTATCATTTTTTCCTCCGTAATTATGAATTTATTAATAAAACAATAAGATAGTATTTAAGTTTTTGCGTAATTTTGAATAGTTTTATTTCGGCCTCAGAGGCCTGTAGAAAGCAGGAATATGTCTAGAAAGAACTCGTTCATTAATTTATTTGACTTTAATTGGTTCATATTAGTATATCCCATACGATATTATTTAAATGTTTCGATGATATTTGCATATATTTTTTCTAGCCGAAAAGAATTGAACCACTATGGGTGTTGGCCTCATTGATAATCCTGAATAAAAAATATAATCCATAGGTAAGAACAATTATTGAAAGTATAAGGATAACAATAAAGTTTATTGAAAGCTCAAATCCTCTTTTGTTCATGTTTTTCATTTTTTTCCAGATTATTTAAATTTTTTTATTTTATTTAGATTATTAAAGAATCGCAAAAAACTCTTAGTTGCTTTGTATTTTTAATGAGATCTTTTGTGGGAAACGAGGAGTTTAAAGATTCAGCTGTAAGGAGTGAGAGTTTGCAGGACAGGATTCTAAATCTAGGAATATTAATTACTTGATATAAAACCCAGAAAATGATTATTTTTTTCTGCAATCAATTTATTATCCTTTAACTTTTTAAGATATTTAATTTAAAAATTTTATATAAGGTCATATGAAGAATTAATTTTAATTAACTTTATAGTAGTAATAAACGAAAAATTTAAATATGGGCTCTTTCTTTGTTTTTATATGATAGAATTAAACCATCATTCAGCATCAATACTGCCATATCATCTTGACCTAGAGGATAGACTTAACTTTGTTCTTGAAAGAAAGAGTCCCGACTACAAAAAGCCTTTTTTTGACAACGCACTTAACTTTTTTGGGGGTAATTGGGAGAAGGGAAAATACAATGAAAAATCCCCTGAAGAAACAGTTTCAAGAGAAATCAAGGAAGAATTCTGGATTTCATACGAAGCATAGGAATCCTTAAACGAACTTTTAAATACAAGCTTTCTTGAAAATGAATCAGAGGGAAACATAAACATAAATCATAACTCTGTAGAAAAAATAAAACCAATAGCAAATTATATTCTGAATAACTCAAATCATGCTGCAGATTACTTAGTAGAAATAAAACAGCCAGTAGCAGATTTAGCTTATGGCTCAACCGTTTTCATTAAAAAACTTGATAACTCAGAATTCAATGAAATAAAAAGGCTAATTGGTGAATTTGATGGAAAGCTGACTACAGATAATTTTAAGAGAGGGGGAAAAACAGAAATCATAAGTTTAGATGAAATCAACAATGAAAATTCTAAGTTTGCATGGGGCTATGACCTTGTTATCAATGATATGCTAAAACAAGGAATTCTGCCTGAACAAAAAATAGGAATAATCAGGCCCCTCAAGGATATAATCTCTATAAAAAGAATAAATACAACAGGCAACCCAACTTACAACCTATTTGAGAACTTAGGCCATTCATATAAAGAAAAAAAGTAATTCAACCATTCTCTTTAAAGTTTTTTCTTAAATTTATGAAATATCTTCAAATAACACAAACTTTAAAAATAAGTTATACAACTATAGATTAGAGGTGTGAAGTTGGAAGGTTCTGATTGTATTGACTGGCTTAAAAAAAAGGACTTGCTAGACATTTGCAAAGAGAATTCTTCAAAATTAAAGGTTGTATTCAATGACTGCCTTAATGCAAAAAACGAGAGCATACTCATAATTGGTGACATAGGTTACAATAGAAAGCATCTTGCAGCAGTATTATCCGGAACATATTATTTTGCAGCAAAAAAACTTGGCTTTAAGCCAAGATTATTCTTTCAGGTTCCAAAGATAAGAGGAGACTTGGCAGACAAAAGCATAGTTGATGCAATAGATTTTCTTGGTGAAAGAAGCATAGTTATATCATGCGTTTCAGACAGGATAGGCTCATTAAGGGGAAGAATTAAAGGTTACAGGAAGTACTGCGAGAAAAAAGGAATGAAGTTTGTGACAACTCCTAGTTTAGGCTATGTTGAAACAAGCCACATAAACTGCCTTATAAATACATTAAGCATAAATTATCCTGAAGTACAAAAAAACCACAAAAAAGTAAAATCAATATTAGAAAGAGGAAGAGAGCTTCACATAAGAACAACAGCAGGAACTAATTTGCACATGAAGATAGATGCGAAAAATATAAGCTCATCAGACGGCAATTATACAAAATATGGCACAGGGGGAAATCTTCCTGCTGGAGAGGTTTTCTTTCCCCCAGTAAAAAAATCAGTTCAGGGAATCCTTGTTGTTGACGGCAGCTCCAGAACAAGAAATGGAACAGAACTGATAAAAAATCCTATTAAAATAAGAATAGAAAAAGGCGATGTTGTTGATATACAAGGAGGCAGGGAAGCACAACTTTTAAGAGAAACTCTTTCATGGGCCGAAAGAAACGCCCAATATCCATGGGGAATAAGAAAAGTGTGTGAGTTAGGCATTGGATTAAACCCAAAAGCAAAAATTATAGGCTCAACTATAATAGATGAGAAATCCCTTGGGACTGCGCATATAGCATTCGGCTCAAACAACTGGTTCGGCGGCTCAATTTATGCTATGACCCACCTTGACCAAGTGTTTAGAAATCCAAAGATAACAGTTGACGGAAGAATTCTAAGCATTTAATTATGCAGCTTTTTTGTCTTTGATTGCATAATCTTTAAACTGTTCTTTAAGCCTTTTGTTTTCAGTGTACCCACTGTAAAGAGCTGCTACATCTTGCGGTCCTTTTATCTTGTCAGAGTCCAATTTAAATTCTTTAAGCTTTTCTAAAAGGTCTCCTTTTAATCCTTCATAATTTTTTCCTTCCACATCATGAAAACTGTAATTAAGAAGTCTTCCACTTAGGTTTTGGGTACTCTTTTTTTTGAAATTCTCAAGTGCTTCTGGGTTTAAACTTCCCAGGCTATCAATTTCTTGACGTGATACTCCTGCTTGTGTAGCATACATATCTTCAAGCGCTCCACTTGCATAAACATTTTTTCCTTTAAGGCCAAGAAAATCAAGATATGAATTTTTGTTTGATTTAAATATTTCTTTTCCAAGCTCTCTCTTTTCTTTATCGCTTAACTGGCTTGGTTTTTTATCACCTAATTTTTTGTAAAACTCCTTGCTACCCATCAGTCCATAATCCATATTAAAATTTTCTATTTGTTTTCTTCTTTTATCAAGGTCTTCAATGCTGAGAACCTTTTCCTCTACTCCTCCTATGAGCATTATTCCGGCAAGCCATACAAGGAAAAACCCAAACAAAAAGCCTGATTCATTGTCAAGAACCCTGGAATCCGCCCCTATCACAGTGCCTGTTACGCCTGCATTTGGCCCAAGAATAAACAAAACGCCCAATA
>JAGYOA010000017.1 GCA_018399355.1 Candidatus Woesearchaeota archaeon
TTCTCCTACAAGACCCCTCATGACCCCATCGGGCTTTATCAAGACAAGCGTTCTTTCGATCATTTTTTACCTCTTTCTTTGACTTCCTCATATTCTTTTGTCCATCTTGTTGTTCTTGACTTTCTTTTCAGCTTAAGCATGTTTTTTTCGCACTTTGAAGAGCAGAAATGCAATAATTTTCCTGTCTTAAGTACATATATCTTGCCTGTTCCCTTTTCAATTGTTTCTTTGCAAAAACTGCACTTTACCATTTAAATCATCTCCTGCCCTGAGTTAATTTCCTTGCCTCAATCTCTGTTTCTCTCAGCATTAGTATATCTCCAACTCTTACAGGCCCCATTACATTTCTTCTAAGGATCTTGTTTGAATCTCTTCCCTCAAGGACTTTGCATCTGACTTGAATTGCTTCTCCCCTTGTGCCTGTCCTGTCTATTATTTCTTCAACCTTGGCTGGAAAAGCATAAGAGAAATTAACTCCCTGTTTCTTTGCTTCTTCTTTTTTTGTTTGCGGTTTTTCAGGTCTCATCTATGGTCACCTAAGACTGCTCTGAAAGCTTTTTTGTTATTTCCTTTAATGTGTTTTTTGCTTCTCCTTCATCAACTATTGCAATGCTTGCTGTTCCAACAGCAATTCCTGCAGCTGCGCCAAGCTCTTCCTTGCTTGGAACCTCAACACATGGAATACCTTTTTCTTTGGATAGTATAGGAAGGTGCATGGTTATTTCAGGCGGATTAGTGTTCTTCGCAACCACAACAAGCTTTGCTGTTCCTTTTTCAGCGGCTTTTGTTACCTCGTTGCTTCCTTTTTTTATCTTTCCAGTTGCTTTTGCAACCTCTATTGCCTCATAAACCTTTTCTATTAGTTCTTTTGATGCCTCAGCCATTTTTATTCCTCCTGATTTATTTTCAAGGATAACAAATTCAAGAATTTGCTTACCTCATTCAAACTGCATAGCAGTTATCATTAATCATCGATTTTTAAGGGAAGATTGAGTTTATTTATAAAGTTTATGGTATGAATTTGCTGTTTTTAGCTGAAAAAATACAAAAATTTATATATAGAACTAGGATTTAACATATATATTATCAAAAAATTGATAGTTGGAGGATGAAAAAATGGCAGAAGGAAGATGCATGAAATGCAAAAAACAGGTTGAGATAAAGAATGCTCAAGAAGTAGTAATGAAGAATGGTATGAAGGCAGTAAAGGGAGAGTGCCCTCACTGCGGAACAAAGGTCTTCAGAATTCTTGGAAAAGCTTAATTTTTTTAATTTTTATTTTGAAAATTTTCTATTGCTTTCATAAAATCAGCTTTTGTGAAATCACTCCATTTCTTTTTGGTAAAGAAAATAACAGAATCTTTTGAGTCCCATAATAATACTCCTGAGAATTCATCACTATTTTGGATTATAAGGTTGGGAGATATAAAATATGAAGTGTAAAGGTTTTCTTTTATTACCTCGCTGTTTATTGATTCAGGATCAAGCCTTTCTGATTTAACCTGTCTTGCTATCAGCTTGCATGCATCTATTATCTCTTCATGCCCATCATAGTTAACGCAGAAGTTTGCAAAAAATCTGTCATAGTCTTTTGTTGATTCTATAACATCTTTAATTTCACTTACTACTCTCTCAGGCAAGTCATACCATTTTCCAACCACAGACACTTTTACCTGGTTTTTATATATACTTCTGTAATTTTTTAACTCACTGAAAAATCCTGATATCTCATCCATCAAGAAAGAGAATATTTCAGATTTTTTAGAGTTTTTTGATAATATGAAAAAGGTTATTATAGGTATATTCAGCTTTATCTGCATTTCGATTATCTCTTTTATTATTTTTCTTCTTTTTTTATAGGTTTCATCAATGCCTGTGTTTTTTGTTGATCTTATTTCTTTTTCAATTGATATGGCAATATGTCTTGGAATATTGCTTATAATTCTTTTTTTCCTGATTTTCAGAATATCTTTAATTTCATCCAGCATAAAATATATTTCTCATCTGTATTTATATATTTTTTTGTAATTACTTTAAAAAGCTTTAAATATAAGCCGTCTATTTTTTTAATTTAAGATGCTTTTTTTGTTTAATGCAATTGCCCTCATAAGCCTCGTATTTGCAAGCCTCACAGACATAAAAACAAGAGAGGTTCCTGACTGGCTTAACTACGGGTTAATAATATTCGGGCTTTTTTCAAGGCTGATTTATTCATTTGTATTGTCTGATTTTAGCTTTTTCTTTTATGGTCTTGCAGGATTTTTTGTTTTTTTCATAATCGGCAACCTTATGTTTTATTCTGCCCAGTGGGGCGGTGGAGACAGCAAGCTTTTGATGGGCCTCGGAGCTTTGATTGGACTTAATCTAAACTTTACAGAAATTCCATTTATCTTTATGTTCTTCATAAACATAATGGTTGTAGGGGCTTTTTATGGGCTTTTCTGGAGCTTTTTGTTGGCTGTTAAAAACTGGAAAAAATTTTCTAGAGATTTCAGCATCAGGCTAAAACAAAAAGCAAGAATGAGAGCAATTGTGATAATCTTTTGCCTTTTAATTCTTTCATCTTCGTTTTTTATAAATGAGAATTTTTTAAGGATGATGGTTGTGTTTTTGGCAATATTCACATTTATTATATTTTACCTTTCATTGTTTATAAAATCCATAGAAAAAACATGTATGCTTAAGTACGTTAATCCAGAACAACTCACAGAGGGAGACTGGATTGCAAAAGATGTAATTGTAAACAAGAAAAGGATTGCAGGCCCAAAAGACCTTGGGATAGAGAAACAGCAGATAAAAAAGCTTATTGAGTTTAAAAGAAAAGGCCTTGTTAAAAAAATCCTTATAAAAGAAGGCATACCCTTTGTGCCGAGTTTTCTTATAGCCTTTGTTATAACCTTACTCTATGGCAACTGGATTTTATTATTCCTATAGATAAAAAACAAAATTTTAAATAGGAGTATCTATTTTAGAGTAGTATGGCAATTGAACACCATTCAAATATCCAATATAGCAAGTCTTTTTCTGTTTATTCTAACCATTTCCAGCGAAAACCTTTGTCTAGTGAATTTCAGGTAAAACCAATCGATAAGGAAGACATAACAAACATAATTGAGAGATTGGAAAATGAGAATATAAAAGTCAATAAAAAAGATTCATTAATATCTAATGGTCGTAAAGAAATTCCTCTTGAGATATCAATCTATGGAAAGGATGTGTCTTTGATTAATAAGATGAACTCAATAAACAATTATCTCTTAAAAACCTGTGATAATCTGTTTATTAATGTTAGTCCAAAGTCAAGAATAGAAATGAGAATTAATAACAGAATTCTAGAAAGTAACATTTATAACCTTGATAGTGTAGTCAGACTAGGAATAGAAGGAGAAATTTATTTTGATTCCGAAAATAAAAAAATAGAAAGAAACATAGTTAACAATGTTGAAAAAATATTTAAGGATTATTATTCTGAAAAACTCAACAATATATTAAAGTTTTATCCATACCAAGGAGGAAAACTAATTTTGGATGATGGTATAATAAAGAAGAAAGAAATTTATTATCAATCTTGGAAGGACTTTAAAATTATACTAAAATGAGTTTATAATTGAAAAAGAAACTAATAAATACAGGCTTTTCTTTTGTTGTTTTATGGTTTATGATTTGGAAGAGATAAAGATTATAAGAAAAAAATTTGGGTTAACACAGATACAACTTTCTAAAATGGCAGATGTTTCCCAATCATTAATTGCAAAAATAGAATCAAAAAGAATTGATCCAACATATACAAAAGTAAAAAAGATTTTTGATGTTCTCTATGACCTGAGCAATAAAAACGAGCTTAAGGCAAAAGACATAATGACGAAAAAAATAATATATGTTGCACCTGATGACAAAACTACAAAAGCAATAGAGCTTATGAGAAAGCATGAGATATCTCAGGTTCCCGTTATAATGAAAAACAATGTAGTTGGATTAATATCGGAAAACAATGTCCTTGAATCAATATCTGAGAAAGGTCCTGATAAAATAAAAAATCTTTCTGTAAAGGAAATAATGCATGAATGCCCACCAGTTGTTTCAGAAAAGGCCTCTTCAAGTGTTATTTCAGGGCTTCTTAAATATTATCCAATTGTTATTGTTGCTGATGAGGGCAAGCCAAAAGGCGTAATAACAAAGTCTGATATGCTCAGAACATTCTACAGGGGGTGATTATTTATTTTTAAGTAGTTACAAACAGAAATGTTTATATATTATAACTGTATGCTACTAATTGAATTAAAATGGAAAAAGAAAAATATAATGAAGAGCATTATTATCATTTGTTAGGAGGAGATGACGCCAAAGGACCTACACATTTTGCTGAAGAAGCAGTTAAAGAAGCATATAAAACTCAACTCAACTCAATTAAAAAAAAGTACGGAAAAACAACTAATCCTCAGGGTTTCAGCAGCTCTTCATTTTTCAGACCAGAGCCTAGAACTGGGGAGGGATTACTTAGAATAAAGGATTTTGTTATAGGGTTTAAAGAGATTTATGTAGGAAACAGAGGAGAAGATATGAAATGGTTATATGTTGAAGATAAAGATGAGTACAGAATATTTCGTTATGCTGAACCATGCAAAAACCCTCTGGGTTATAAGTTTGGATTAAGCATTAAATTTCCAGAAGGAAAAAAAAGTATAGTTACTGATTCAGAAAAAGATAAAACAATTCCAATTAATTCAAAAAATTTAGAAAACAAACTAAGAGGCATAGGATTAAATCCTTCATTAGTTAAAAAATCTATAACAAAATACAACAAGGAAAAGACAAAAAAAGAAGATGTTTATGAGATTTACTTTAATTATGAACTTAGTGAAGATGAAATAGAAGAACTAAGAATGCTATCTAAAGAATATAATGAAAGAAAGTTTAGAGAGGGAATAAGCAAACCCTTGGAAGATGCAGTTAATTATATACTGAATCTTGAGCTAAATTAAATTAATATAAATTTTTTATCTTGCCAAAATTATAAACCTTATCAGCCACTATAGCTACATCAAAGTTGCTTATATCTTGTTTTAGGAAAGGACTCAGTAGATTCTCACTTAAAACATCTGTTCCCTCTGCGGCCAAACAAAAAGAAGGCATTACAATTAATTTTTTATTTTTAAACTTGCCTTTTAAAAAACACTTGAATTTCTCGCTTCTTGCATCATCTCTCAAGGACACAGCTGGATGCTCATGGCCAATGATTATTGTTCTGCACTTTTCAATTATTTTTTTCTCGGGGATTTTGTGGCCGTGAATTATCAAAATATCATTAATCATAAAATAGTCAACAATGTTTACCTTTCTTTTTTCAGCAATAGGTCCAAGAACAGTATCATGATTCCCTTTTACAAAAATTATCTCTTTGCAATGCTTTAGCAAAAAGTCCAGCAGTCTTAAAGTTTCCCTCCATTCCTGCTCTGATATCTTGCCGAACTCGTGCTTTAAATCACCATTAATAACTATTTTTTCAATTTTTATTTTCCTTTTTTTTAATTCAGTAAATATTTTATTTAATCTGGTTATTATCTCTTTAAACTGAAACTTTGGCAAGAGAATTCCTTTTTTGTTTAACGCTTCCTCATATCCAATATGAAAATCTGAAAAGATAATTGTGTTTTTTTCAACCAGAATTCCCAAATCAATTATTTCATAACCTTTCATTTTATTCAAGTTTGTGGTTTTGGCCTATTTTAGCGAGTATCATCTGGTGCATTCTTCTTAAAAATTCCATTTTGTCTTCCATTCTCATAACATCCATTCTGCCCTGCAT
The DNA here is from genome assembly GCA_018399355.1 of Candidatus Woesearchaeota archaeon. Lineage (GTDB taxonomy): Archaea > Nanobdellota > Nanobdellia > Woesearchaeales > CG1-02-33-12 > M55A3. The sequence continues at coordinate 5,807 of JAGYOA010000017.1, forward strand.
AACAAGGTTTAATGCAAAAGGCGAGGGTATCCTAGTCACTATTTGTTTTATCTTTATTTTTTTATCTTCAATATCCTTTAAAACCATCTTTGCTTTTTCAATATCCATCAAATCATTTAAAACCTCTCTTCTGGCCTCCTTTAATATTGAAAAATCATTTGAGATTCTCTTGACTGCGCTTATCAATATCATTGAAGAAACCTGCTGGCGACCAACGCGCATCCTCTTGCCTTGATAATTCCTTAGAATCATCAGAGCTCTTGTTGCGCAATGCCTAAATCTTCTTTTAAGCACTTCTGTTTTTTCAATGGCCATCTTCATAACTAAATCAATTTTCTCTGACTTAAGTATTCTAAGCCCTTTGACTGCATTTAATCCTTTTTCTGACGCAATAAAAAATCCATTGTCGCTTATTCCAATTTCTACATCATGGTGCTGGGACCTTGATATCGCAAATGCAACCGCCCTCGACAAAACATCATTAACCCTTCGTCCATAAAGACTATGAAAAATATAATATTTTCTTGTTTCATCACTATAATTTTCAATAACAATTTTTTTTACAGAGGGAATCTCAGCATAGTAATACTGCTGCTGAAAATAGCTGAATATTGAATTTGCAGCATAATCATCCACGTAAAGATATTCATTTATGAATTTTATTATGTTTTGCTTGCTTTCTTTTTTCAAAAATCTTTCTTCCATATAACGCCTGAACTTTCCTATTTCCACAGCCAGGTCAAAGCTTAAAGGCAAGCTTTCAGAAACCCATGATGGAATTGTGGGTGGCCTGTTTGAAGAAGCCCTCACATAGGCAACAGTTCCCTTTGAGTAAAGAAATTCATAAGTGCTTCCCCCTAAAACAAAAACATCACCCCTGTGCATCTTTTCAAGAAATGCCTCGTCTATCTTTCCTATTGTCTGATCTCCTACCTTTACTATTATGAATGTTTCATCAGGTATTGTTCCTATATTGGTCATGTACATTACCCTTGCAAGCTTCCCCCTTCTTCCTATCATCCCTGTTTCTTCATCATGCCAGATTTTAGCATATATATGCCTATCCTCAAGAGAAATGTATTTTCCTGCAAGGTAATCAACAAGTTCATTGAAATCAATTCTTTCAAGATTATGGTAGCAGTAGCTTTTTTTTATCAGGGAAAACATCTCATTTATGTGGATTTTCTCAGATATTGCAATGCCATACATATGCTGTACAAGAACATCAAGGCAGTTTTCTGGAATATGAATCCTGTCTATTTTTTCCTCTATGGCAGATTTTAATAAAACAGCGCACTCAACTAAATCATCCCTGTCAAGAACAATAATTCTTCCCTTTGAAATATCATGAAGCTTATGTCCTGAGCGACCGCATCTTTGTAAAGCACGAGCAACTGATTTTGGAGAGCCGAGAAGAATAACCAAATCAATATACCCTATGTCTATTCCAAGCTCCAATGATGTGCTTGAAACAACAACCTTTAATTCTCCATCTCTTAATTTCTTTTCTATTTTGTGCCTGTGTGTTTTTGAAAGAGAGCCATGATGGGCCCCTATGTTCTCAGCATAATTTTTTGGAAATTTTTCCTTTAAATGATCAACAACCCTTTCTGTTGCCGCCCTGGTGTTTGTGAAAATAAGTGTTGTCTTATGATCTTGTATAAGCTTATCTATTAGGCTGTACATCTGATAATGCATCTCATCCTGGGTTGTATTAATCAAGTCAGGAACAGGACTTAAAACCTTTAAGTCCATTTTTTTTATGAACTGAACATTGATGATTTTACAGGGCCTTAATTTTTCATTATCATAACCAACAAGAAACTTTGCAACTTCCTCAAGAGGGCTTATTGTTGCGCTTAATCCGACCCTGCATATATGCTCAGAAAGCCTTTGCAATCTTTCAAGGCTTAATGATAAATGAACTCCTCTTTTATTCTCGGCAAGGGCATGAATCTCATCTATGATGCACCAGTCAGCATTAGTCAACAATTCCCTGAATTTCACTGCAGATAAAACAATTGCCAATGACTCAGGGGTTGTGATAAGAATATGAGGGGGCTTTTTAAGCATCTTGGATTTTTCTGATGCTGTTGTGTCACCTGTTCTAACTGCAACCCTTATCCCAAGTTTTTTTCCTGCAATCTCTTCAATTTCTTTTAAAGGCTGCTTTAAATTAACCTCAATGTCATAGTTTAAAGCCTTTAAAGGTGAAATATAAACACAGTAAACCTTGTCTTGTAAAATTCCCTTTTCAGCAGAGTCAACAAGCTCATTTAAAACTGATAAGAATGCGGTTAATGTTTTTGTTGCTCCGGTTGGAGCTGATATAAGAACATTGTTTCTTGAATGGACATCCATTATGCCAAATTTTTGAGGGAGGGAAAACTCATTAAACCTTGAGAAGAACCATTTTTTCACCAATGGGTTCATTAGTTTTATTATCTCATCTGCAGTATTTGGATTTTCCTTTACAGTTATCATATTGAAAAATAATAAGATTAAGCTTATAAAACTTGTTGAAAAAATAAATAAGAAATAATTGAATTATTTTCTTGCTTTTTCTATCTTGCCTTTAAGCAAGGCATTAAGAGACTGGTCATTAACCTTTGTGACGCACCATCTTACTCCGCCGATGTCGCCCTTTGCACGGCCCATTTTTCCGCCTATGCACTCAATCATAACCTCGTCGTGCTCATCCACAAGCTTTGTTGCGCCATCGCCTGGTAAGAATGCCGTTACTTGTCTTCCATTCTTTATCAGCTGGACCCTTACGCATTTTCTCATAGCTGAGTTTGGCTGCTTTGCCTCTAACTGAACTTTTTCTAAGACAATTCCTTTTGCCTGCGATGATCCTCCTAAAGGGTCAGATTTTTTCTTTAGGTTAAGGGCTTTTCTTGTATAGCTCTTGCTGTTCCACCTGAAAGTATTTCTTCTTTTCTTCAGCTTTTTTCCAGCGTTTATTCCTGATGACTTGTTTCCCATTTTAAATAACCTTTATTTCATTAATGTCAAAATATCTTTTTACTGTATTTTCATAGTTTCTTAGGTTTTGTGCGTTTCTTCCTATTAAAAGCCCCCTTGTTTTTGTGTCAATAGCATTGATTGTCACAACATTTTCTTGAAAGCTTATATCCTTTGCTTTTAAGGGGCTTATAAGGTTTGCAACAAAGCTTTCAATCTGGGGATTAAATTCTACTATTTTAATCTTTCTGTTTAGCTTTTCGTTTATTACCTTAACATTTGATCCATTCTTACCAATTGCCTTTGCTATGTTGTTTTGCTCAACAACAAAAACAAGCATGTTGTTTTTATCAACAAAGCAGTCTTTCAGTTTAGCTTTTGTAATGCTCTCAAAGAAAGACATGAACTTCATATGGTTTAAGTCGTACTTTATTCTCATTCTTATTCCTTTAAAATGCCAAGCATTGATATAGAATACTGCCTTTTGCATACTATTCCAAGCTCGTCATTTGGCTGCTTTAAAAAAACCAAAGGAATATTCATAATTTTTGAATATTTTTCTATGTCCTTTTTAGCTTTATCAGAACAGTTTGATGCAATATAAATTTTTTCAATATTTTTCAGCTTTAAGTTTTTTAAAACTGAATTTGTGCCTATTGCAATCTTTTTTGTTTTGATTTCTTTTTTTAGATCGTTTGTAGATTCTTGTTTCTTTGCCATTTTAATCCCTCTTGACCTTTGTTATGAGGCCTGGAAGCCCTGTTCCTACAGGAACTGGCTGGTTAAGCATCACATTTTCAACAACAGAGCTAAGATTGTCGATCTCTCCTATCTGGCTTGCATTGAATATATGCTTTATAGGTGTTTCAAAAGAAGCCCTTGCCAAAACACTTGCCTTTTCTTTAACCACACCATACCTTGTAACTCCTTTTATTGTACCTGATGCACACATAGTGTCAGAAACGAGCATAAGGTGCCTTATGTCAACATTTAAACCCTGATTTTGTATTACCTTGTAAACTTCATTTATTACAGCCTGCCTTGCAGCTTCTATTCCAAAGATATTTGCTATCTCAAATATGTCATTTGACATAATTCTTGTTTTATCTACATAATCAAGCTCCATGACTTTTTTCATGTTTGTTCCTGCAGTTACTATCAAAAATTCGCCATCTTTCTTTATCGGGAGAACCTGTTTTATTCCTTTTACTCCCTGGATATATATATCTTTTATTTTTTCTTTTGTTTTGAAAAGCTCGTTTATCTCTTTTTCTTTTTCACTCATTTTCAAGCTTATTACATTGCCTTTTTTTGATATTGCAAGGTTTTTAAAACTTGATTTGATGGCTTTTTGTATAATTGAATAGTCTGTTCCTATTGACTCAATTTTTTGCTCGTCAAAAACAAGCTCAATTTTTGATTCAGCTATATTAACCATTATTTCTAAAACAATCTCATCAAGCTTTGTTTCTTTTATTGAAAGTGCGATTTTCTTTATGTCCTTGCCTTGGCTATATGGCTTTTTAAGATATATTTCCATCATTGGTGTTTGTATATTTTTCTTTCCATCAAGTATTTCAATAATTCTTGGAAGTCCCATAGTTACATTCATTTCAGCAACTCCTGCAAAATGGAATGTATTAAGAGTCATCTGGGTTCCTGGCTCTCCAATAGATTCTGCTCCAACTATTCCCACTGACTCGCCAGGCATTACTTTCATACTTTCATACTGCAAAACTGCTTTGTCAAGGATCTGTTTTAGTCTTGCATCAGTTATTTTATCAGGAATATTGTCTTTTATGTCATCAATTACTCTAATAGGAAGAACTTCCTCATATTTTTTAAATAATCTGCTCATCATATCCACCATTATTTTAAATTTATTATATTTTTAACATCGATTATGCCGCCGTCTGACTTTGAAACATCTATCTTGTCTTCTCCATATTCAAACTGAACTATCTTTTTGTTGGAATCCCTTACAGTATCATCATACTCAACCTTAAGGTCCTGCAGTGCGTTTGCAAGCCTTCTGTAAAGGTAGCCTGACTTAGGAGTTCTTAATGCAGTGTCCATAAGGCTGTCTCTTCCGGTCATGGATGCAAAGAAAAATTCATGCGGGCTTAAACCTCTTTTAAATCCTTCTGCAATAAATCCATGCGAGGAAGAGCCCAGATCTCCTTTTTTGAAGCATGAAAGTGTTCTGTCTTCATATCCTTTTTCTATTCTTTTTCCTCTCATTGCCTGCTGTCCAACACAGGCAGCCATCTGCGCAAGGTTAAGCAAATTTCCCCTTGCTCCTGACTCTGACATTATAAGCATATGGGTTTCTCTCCTGGAATATTCTGAAACAATCTTTCCAGTGTCATTTCTTGCCTTATTCAGCATTTCCAATATTCTTAGCTCAAGCGTTTCCTTTAAGGTTCTTCCAGGAAGGGCCTGCATTTTTTCATTGTGGTATTCATCAATCATTTCCTTTACATCAATTTTTGCTTTGTCAAGGACAGCTTGTATTTTTTCAATTGCCTCTTCAGGGAGGTCAACATCAGAAATTCCTATTGTGAATCCGCGCTTAAGCAAAACTTCTGTTCCAAGCTTGAACATAGCAGCAATCATATCAATTGCTTTCTTTTCTCCATATTTTTTATGTATATTTCTGAGCATCATTCCTTTTCCGCTGCCTATATTTGAGCTGTCTATTATTCCGCTTATAAGCTTTCCATCTTGAATTGATACATAGCAGTCATATTCGCAATTTTCTTTCTTGCATTTATCGCAGTTTTTGCATGCTTTTGATTTTCCCTGAAAATTAAAATCATCAGGAATTATCACACTAAATATTTCTTTTCCAGTTACAAATTCTTTCTTTCTCAGCTTGCTGAATTCTGTTATTCCAGCAGATACTAAAAGATCAATTGCATCTTTTCTTAGGTATTTTGCCTCTTTTGTAAGAAGGTAATTTCCTGAAACAGCATCCTGAATGCATCCGATTATACTTAATCCATACCTTGGAGAAATCAGCTGGGTCTGGACCATCATTAATATCTCTGCTTCAGCCCTTGCTTCTTCTGTCTGGGGTATGTGAAGGTTCATCTCATCACCGTCAAAATCTGCATTATAAGGATGGCACACAGTTGGGTTCATCCTTAAGGTTTTTCCAGGCAACACCCTTATCTTGTGGCACATCATTGACATTCTATGAAGGGAAGGTTGTCTATTAAACAAAGCTATATCTCCATCCATAAGATGCCTTTCAATAATATAACCTGGCTGAATTTCTTCTAAAAGCTGTTCTTTTGTTTCATCTGTTATCTTTTTCTTTTTGCCGTCAGGCCTTGCTACATAATTAGAGCCAGGGTACTTGTTTGGCCCCTTTTCAACAAATTTCTTGAGATATTCCATGTTCCAATCATTCACTCTTTCAGGTACAGTGAGTTTCATGGCCATTATTTCTGGAATTCCTACTTCATTTAAATCAAGCAAAGGGTCTGGACTTATAACTGTTCTTGCAGAAAAATTGGTTCTTTTTCCTGCCAGGTTATGTCTAATTCTTCCTTCTTTACTTTTTATCCTCTCTGTTAATGTTTTTAATGGGTCTCCTGAACGGTGCCTTGCAGGAGGAAGCTGCGCAATATTATTATCAAAAAAAGTTGTTACGTGGTACTGCAATAAATCCCATAGGTCCTCTATTATTATTTCCGGGGCTCCTGCATTTATATTTTCAAAAAGCCTTTGGTTTATTCTTACAATATCTCCAAGCTTATGGGTTAAGTCATCCTCGCTCCTTTCACCACTTTCTAAAGTAATTGAAGGCCTCATAGTCACAGGAGGTATAGGAAGTATGGTCAAAACCATCCACTCAGGCCTAACTGATTTAGGATTTATTCCAAAAACAAAACAGTCTTCATCTGTTATCCTTTCAAGCCTTGTTCTAACTTCAATAGGAGAGATTCTTTTTTCATTTTCAAGGAAAGTAGTTGGTTTTTCCAGAGTTATTTTTTGCTGCCTTGCTTTGCAGTAAGGGCATTTATTCACTGTTTTAAGCTTGCTTATTATTTCTTTGATTTTTCTTCTTCTCTCTTCAAGCCCTCCTTCCATCTCTGCATTTTTCAGTTCATCCATACATTTTTCTATCTTTGCCTTTGGAATAAGAATTCTTCCGCAGTCCCTACAGGTACTTCTTAAAAGGTCGTAAACCTCACCAATTAGCTTTATGTGCATTACTGGCCTTGCAAGAGAGATATAACCAAAGTGGCCCGGACATTCTTTTAGCTTTGCGCCACATGTCTTACATCTTAAGCCAGGGTCAATGACACCAAGCCTTGCATCCATTAATCCGCCGTCAACAGGATAGCCTTCCTTATCATAAAGCTCGGGAGTGACTACCTTTGCAGATGACATTTTTTTTACAATCGCAGGGCTAAGCACATTAAATTCAATTTTGTCTACTTTTTTGAATACAGGTATTTCTTCGTTTTCCATTTTCAGTACTTGTTTTTTAGCATTAGCTTTGGATGAACTGTTAAGGATTTCAGCTCATCAAGCAATAGCTTAAATGCATAGCTAACTTCTATGAAATTTATTTCAACATTATCGCCGCATACAGGGCAGAAAAGCCTGTTCTTGAACTTATCATGGACAGCTACCATTCCGCAGCTTTCGCATACAGGCACAATTGTTTTATCAGCATCAAATCTTTCCTTAAGTAGTAAGGATGCTCCATGGGCAATAAATGTGTCTTTTTCCATCTCTCCCAATCTTAGTCCTCCTTCTTTTGCTCTTCCTTCTGTCGGCTGTCTTGTAAGCAACTGTATTGGGCCGCGAGCCCTTGAATGTATTTTATTTGCAACCATATGTTTAAGCTTCATATAATAAATATTTCCGACAAATATTTTTACTTGAAACTGCTCTCCTGTAATTCCGTTGTACATTGTTTCTGTTCCATTTTCTCTAAATCCAAGAGAGGTAAGTTCCTTTCTGATATTTTCCTCTGGCTCAGAGTCAAATATAGTTCCATCAATATATCTTGATGAAAGCGCCCCTGCCTTTCCTCCAATTAATTCTATTAAATGAGATATTGTCATTCTTGATGGGATACCATGTGGTGAGAATATCAAGTCAGGAGTTATTCCTGATGCAGTGAAGGGCATATCTGCCTGGTCAACTATTAATCCAACAATCCCTTTTTGTCCGTGCCTTGAAGTAAACTTGTCACCTATTTCAGGTATTCTTTGGTCCCTTATCTTTACCTCAACAAGGCGGTTTCCCTCACTGCTTTCAGTTATCATAACAAAATCAATTATTCCCTGTTCTCCATGTTTTAGTGCCATAGAACTTTCACGTCTGCTGCTTGGAGCAAGGTTATACTGGTCCATTGAGCTTAAAAATCTTGGAGGGCTTGTTTTTCCTATTATTACATCTCCTTCTGCAACATTTGATTCCGGAGTTATTATTCCATCCTTTTCAAGAAATCTGTAATCATTCTCGCTTTTATATCCTTTAACATCTTTATCAGGAACTGAAATTTCATCAGTCAGTCCTCCTGAATATCTTAATTCTTCTGCGATTGCAGGTCTGTAGTATGTTGATCTTGCCATCCCTCTATCAATAGATGCCTTGTTTATTACAACAGCATCATCCACATTATAGCCTTTATAGCTCATTACAGCAACAACAAGGTTTTGGCCGGAAGGATGTTTGTTATAGCCTGAAACTTCGTGCATCACTGACTGGACTATTGGTATCTGCGGTGTTTGAAGAATATTAACATCCATATCCATTCTTATAGGAAAGTTTACAGCATACATTCCAAGGGCCTGTTTTTGGTTTTTTGAGCCAATGCTAACTCTTGCCCCTGGACTGAAGTTTGCATATGGCACTAATGATGTGCATAATCCAACCATTACCAAAGGAGTTAGCTCCATATGAGTATGCTCTGGTGTAAGATATTCTTTTGAAAAAGCAACAAAGGTATTTTCTTCTTCTAATGCGTCAAGGTATTCGATTACTCCCTGCTTAACAAGATTCGAGAAGGAAATTTCATTTTTCTGTAATTTTTTTATGTGCTCTTCTGTAAGAAGTGGCTTACCATTCTTTACAACTATCAAAGGCCTTCTTAACCTTCCTTTGTCATCATTTATTATAACATCATTCATCCTTTTATTATAATATATATTGATATTGCTGTTTAAAATACCCTTTCTTCTTTCTTCCTTTACTTTATCAACAAACTCAAAAGGGTTTTCGATTTTTCCTACAAATTTTCCGTTAAGATATACTTCGCTCATTTTATTGCCTTCAGGCCAAGGCCCTTTAGTGATTTTATTGTTTCATCTTCATTAGATTCCTGTGATATACTTGAAACCAATGCAAGGTTTTTCTTTAAGCCGATGTTGGTTCCTTCAGGTGTTTCAACAGGACACAACCTTCCAAGGTGAGTGCTGTGAAGCTCTCTTGCCTCAAAATTTTCCTGAGTTGCCGACAAAGGACTAACAACTCTCTGCAAATGTGACATCATATCAAGAAAATTCAATCGCTGTATTCTCTGGCTGACTCCTTTTCTTCCACCAACCCAATTTCCTGTTGCCATTGATGAATAAATTCTTGATGTGAGAAGCTTTTCCCTGATTATAACTTTTATTGATGGAAATTTTCCCCTTTTTACAATCCTCTGGAAATTATACATAAGGTCATTTATCAAGATATTAAGATTGACTCTTATGAGGTCTGCCAAAAGGTCGCCGCTCATCTTCACTTTCTTATTCATGTAATGGTCTTTGTCATCAACACTTCTTTCTCCCCTTATAGTTCTTATGTAATTCTTGATTAGCTTGCTTATATTGTATGCTTTTCTTAGCCTGTCTTTTTCTGTAACTCCAATATGTGGTAATAGATACCTGTCTATAACGTCTCTTGTTCTTTCAATCCTTATTTCTTTTGACTGTGTTATTCCTGATTTTTTTGCTATGTAATCAATTGCATCTTCCTGTGTTTTTATGTCCATAGCCTCATAAAGGTTTACAATCATCTCATCATAGGTTTCATCTTCTGAGATAGCTTTCATTATTTCCTCGTCTTTCATAAGACCAAGGGCTTTAATAACAACCACAACAGGAATCCTTTTTATTCTTGTAAAGCTAAGGTAGATTATGCCATCTTTCATTCTTTCAATTGTGTGGGGTATTTTGAATGCGCCTCTTTCTGAAAATATCTTTCCTATATAGGGGCTGGGTCCTGTTTTTGATTTTTCAACCATAAACCTGTTTGATGCAAGGTCTTCTATGTTAACTATAACTTTTTCGCTTCCATTAATTATGAAATAACCTCCTGGGTCATCAGGGTCTTCACCTTTTTCAATAAGGCCGTCCCTGTCAAGCTTGCTTAAATGGCAGTAGTTTGAATGAAGCATTATTGGAAGGTTTCCTATCTGAGCTTTTACAGACTCTCTTTTTTGGTTGTTTATATGCGCAGAAACTTCTACAAACATAGGGGCAGCATATGTTATCTTTCTAAGCCTGGCTTCATTAGGGTATATGTCTCTTTTTGAGCCGTCTGCCTCAGTTATTTCTGGTTTTGTTATCCATATCTTGTCAAACCTTATCTTGTATGACTCTACATTCTGTGGAATAATTGTTGGCTCAACTTCCTTGTTTTCTTCCAGAATTTTTTGAAGCTCAGATGCAACAAAGTTGTTGAAAGACTCAATATCTGACCTTATTACGCTGTGCTCCTGAAAATATTTTTGTATTAAAATTTTTGATTGTTCATCCATTTATAACTACCCTATAATATATTGATTTTCCAGCCGTTGGGCTGTTTCTTATGATTTTTATTACATCTCCTGGAGATGCATTAAGGCCCTGTATTGCAGCATCGCTTGCAGGTATCTTAGGAAGTTCATTTACAGTAATGTCATATTTATCCAAAAGCTCCTTTATTTCTGTTTTGTTGAGTTTAGAATGCTCAGGGACAAGTAAATGTTTTTTTATATCCGTGTCTTTCATTTATCCT
>JAGYOA010000018.1 GCA_018399355.1 Candidatus Woesearchaeota archaeon
GTGGGGGTGTTCACCCATTAAAAGGGATCGTGAGCTGGGTTCAGAACGTTGTGAGACAGTTTGTTTAATATCTGCTGGAGATGCAAGATATCTGAAGGGAAGGACCCTCTAGTACGAGAGGAACGGGGGCTCGGGGCCTCTGGTCTACCGGTTATCTGATAAGGTAAGCCGGGCAGCTACGCCCCAAGGGATAAGTGCTGAAAGCATCTAAGCACGAAGCCTGCCTTGAAAAGAGATATCTTAGGGCACGGGTAGAAGACCCGTTTGATGGGACCGGTGTGTAAGTGCCAAGCTTCGGCGAGGCATTCAGCATGCGGTTTCCAACAGCCCATAGTACTTTGCTTATGCATGGTTTTTCATATATTTTATTTCTATTGTGATTAAACCAGGTTAGCGTGAGCTTTAATTGAAAAAATATTTAAACATCAGTTTAACTCTTTAAAAAAAGGTGATTAGTTATATGAAAAAGATAAAATTTATAGAGCTTGATGTGCTTAAGCCAAACAATCTTAAAGTTCTTGATTTGGCAAAAGAAGTTGCATCTTTGGGAGAATTTTATTCTGTAAGCATTAAGGTTATGGAAAGAGACAGGGAAACAGAAAGCACACAAATGTTTGTTGAGGCAGACAATATTGATTATGAAAAGCTGATTAAAAAAATAGAAGATTCAGGCGCAACTGTGCACAGTATTGATGTGGTTGGTGTTGGTCCAAAACCAACAAAAATCTGGAAATGAATATAATTAAAACCTTAAAATTAACTGGCGCTGATAAGATAGCGAGAAGGTATTTTGTAGTTAATTCATTTGATGGTATACTGACTTCATTAGGAATAATTATTGGTATATATGCAGGAGGATTAGCATCCCCTAAAGTAATAATTGTAGCTGTTCTCGGAGCAGCAATCGCGCTTACTGTTTCTGGTGTTTCCTCTGGTTATATCAGCGAAGAAGCTGAGCATAAAAGTTCTATGAAACAAATAGAAAGGGCAATGCTTAAAGATATTTCTAAAACAAAAATGGGAAAATCAACGAGAAAATCTCCGTTGATTGTTGCCTTGGTAAATGGTTTTTCTCCTGGATTAGCTTGTATTATAATAATATTCCCTGCATTTTTAACATCATGGGGGATTCTTCCTGAATCTTATCTTTTAAACTCAATGGTGGCTATTTCCTTTCTTATGCTAATAACACTAGGAATTATTCTTGGAAAAAGAGCAAAGGAAAATGTATTGAAGTATGCTATTAAGGCCTTGCTTATAGGAATAATTGCTGCTGCGCTTACATCACTGATTGCGCTTTTTTAGTTGATTTTAAGGATTAACAGAAACTGTTTTCTTTTTCATGTTTCCAACGGCCCATCTTTTTTTATATTTATTGCTTGCAAAATAAATTTCCCTTGGAGAATGGATTGGCTGTTCTAAGGATTTAGTTAATAAATCAACTGCAGGGACAAGTTTACTTCTTTCTTTTTTATAAGGTTCATCAATAAGTTCATAAACCTCTTTTGGAACAAATGCCTGTTTTATTGCTTCTTTAATTGTTTTTTTATAATAATCCTTATCTACATCATCTATGAAATAGAATTTATATCCGGCCTTTTCGGCAAGCTCTCTTTTATCCGCTATTGTTCTAAAATAATTTTCATCGTGAATAAAATTATCTTCTACAGAGCCTACTTCAATTATTATATTTCCAACAACAAAATCTGCTATATATTTTCTATCTGTTTTAATTATATCTTTATAGTTAATCTGTCTTCTGTAAAAAACATTTAATCTATCAAATATTTTTCTAATGTGATTTTCAAAAGTTGATGTAGTAACTTTGCTTGATAGCCCTCTGTAACCATCATATATTTTTTTGAATTTACTAAGAAACATTCTTCTATGTTTTGGCCTGACATTATACTCCCTCATATATTCTTCTGCATCATCTCTTCTATTATTAATAAACAAGATGTATGCTTCTTTATTTATTTTAGAAAGATCTTTAGGTTTAAAGCCATGGCCAAACAAATCCATTAAGGCCCATTCATACCTTCCAAAAAGCTCTCTTATATTTTTATATAATCCTGGCTTATCTTTTTTGAATTCTTTTACTTTTACTCTCTCCTTAAAATCTAATAAGTTTAAATGAAGTTGAATTTCAGTCACTTTTGAAAAAATATCCTTATATTCTCTTGAATCAGAATTTAAGTTTGACATGATTCCAACAAGGCCGAATCTTTTAACAACATAATCAAATTCCTCTGGTCTTATAACAGATGATGCTATGTAATCTTCTCTTGAGGGTTTGTTTTCAAATATAGCTCTTATAATGTTTTCTTTTGATATAATATCATTATTTTCCTTTAAGAAATCACCTTTGTTTATTTTTTCAAGGTTAATTCTATGCTCTAAATCATCAATCTCATTTAAGTCTTTTTCAAGAAAGTTTATTTTTTTAATTTCTTCTTTTTTAATTGCTTCTTCTATGTCTTTAAATAAGGTATTTATTGATTCATCTATTTCATTTGGATTTTTGCAGTGAGGAAAGCCTCGAGAAAATTGTTTTATGGTTTTTGGAATATCTTTTTTGAAATTCTGTGGATTATATCCATATAGAAAAATGAATGATTTCAATTTTTCATAAGGCAGAATATCAATACATTGATGAAAATAATCCTTGTCTTTTTTCTCAAATTCCACTAAATCTTTAAGTGTTTTTTGTGACATAACCACTAAATAATAGTTAATTATTTAAATTAGTTTAGTTTTTCATTTAAAAAGCATATCAAAGATATCAGAATATCAAAAACATTTGGGAAACTAAAATGATAAATGAAAATATGATTTATGAATATGTGTATGGTAAAGAAAACTTGATTTTACCTGATGTTACAGTTATTACTGAAGAAAAGGGAATTGCAAGTAATTTTAGGGTTGTTAAATCAGATAAGGTTCTGTTCCCAGAAGCTGCAAATAATTTAGAGGGTGCAAGATCACTCAAAAAAAGTTTATCTAACATTCAAGAACTTTCAAAAGACTTAAATTATTCTATTTCAAAAGCCAATTTAAATGAATTTAAAGATTTTGGAATACAAAAAGGAGCAAAAGAAATTGTTGAATCAATATTAACTAAATATGTTGATATATGCAGGGAAAAGAGAGAGAAAAAATTAGGTTTTGGGCCTGGAATACAATACAATTTCTTTGGTTTTGGACCTGAAGGAATAGAAGTTACGCTTGGAAATTATGGAACATTTGCTGCAACACTTTTAAAAAGTGCAGAAGATAAAAATTATAAAAAATTTCTTATAGAACAAGGTAAGAGAGTATTAGGCAAAAGGCAGGGATTTTTTGTTAATCCTCCTGCAACAAATGCTATATGTGAGACAAAGGAGGGTTATGTATTATTTGTAAACAGGGGTCCAACTGCAGAGTATAGTAAGATGTACCATAACCTTGCTGCAGGGCATCATGACCCTGAAAAATTAAGTGACAAGGGAAAAATTCCACTTGATGAGCTAATAGTTCACCAGATCAATCAAGAAGTTGGTTTATCAAAAAATGATTTGGAAAAGTTCAGTTTCAATGGTATTGCATTTTCTGCTGGATATGATAATAATATAATTGGAACAGAAAAAGTAGAGGTATTAACATATGCAAGAATTAATAAAGATATAAAAGAAATTCTCAAAAGCCTGGAAAATGCACCACATAAGTGGGAAACAAGACAGCTGCTTTCAGTACCAAAAGAAAATTTAAATTATTTAATTAAGAAAACATCTGATTCAAAAAAACCAGTTGGTTTTATCCCTGAATTAGAAAAATATTCTAGTGATGTGCAACCAGGAAATGATCCAAATTCAAAATCTTATTGGGTTCCTGTTGGTCTTGCTAACCTGATTACACATACAGGAGTAAATCCCTATGTTCTTGAATAGTTAAAACAAAAGCATTTTAAATGTACTATTTTTCTTTTTAGTTATGATATGCTTAGGAATTGAGAGCACGGCCCACACATTCGGAATTGGGATTGTAAAAGACAAAATAGTACTGGCCAATGTGAATCACTCCTACACCACAAAGTCAGGAGGAATGATTCCATTTAATGCAGCAGAACATCATATAGATGTATGTGATAAATTAATTAAGGATGCATTGGAAAAAGCCAATGTAAAATTACAAGATATTGATTTGATCTCTTTTTCGCAGGGGCCTGGAATAGGCCATACTTTACGTATTGGAGCAATGGTTGCAAGAATATTGTCATTAAAATTAAAAAAGCCGATAATAGGGGTTAACCACTGCATTGCGCATCTGGAAATTGGAAAATTATTGACAGATGCAAAAGACCCTGTTTTATTGTATGCATCAGGAGCAAACACCCAGATTATTGCGTTTGAAGGTGGAAAATACAGAATATTTGGAGAGACCTTGGATATTGGAACTGGAAATTTCCTGGATGCATTTGCAAGATATATTGGCCTTGGTTTTCCTGGTGGGCCTAAGTTAGACAAATTAAGCAAAGATGGAAAAAATTTTATTGAATTGCCTTATGTTGTTAAAGGAATGGACGTAAGTTTTGGCGGTTTGTTGACTAACTTAAAGCAGAAGTATGATTCAAAAAAATATTCTGATGCTGACTTAGCTTACTCATTGCAGGAGACTGCATTTGCAATGCTTTTGGAAGTCAGCGAAAGGGCAATGTATCACTGTGATAAAAAAGAGTTATTATTGGGTGGAGGAGTTGCATGCAACACAAGGCTTCAGGAAATGGCAAAAATCATGTGCAGGGAAAATAATTCAAAATGTTTTATACTTGAAAATCAGTTTAATGTTGATAATGCTGCAATGATTGCATGGCTTGGATTAAAGGAATATAATGATGGAAAAAGGCAAAAGATTGAGGATACAGAGATAAAGCCATACTGGAGGACAGATGAATTCTGAGAATCATGAACAAATTGAAGATCATTTACAAGAAGATAAAGGAAAAAGTCCTTTTATTTACATTATTTCTCTTTTCATGGTTCTGCTAATGTTATTGTGGATTATTCCTTATTATTCTGTAAGGCTTGACCCAGAGCCAAAGAACATTCCGTCAAAAGAAGATATTTTGCCTGAAAAAATTGATTTTGTGGAAAGAAACAACACAATATTTGCAACAAACCAGTTTATTAAATTAATTGACCCTAATGATCCTCTGATAAAGCAGACAGCATCCAAGGTTGCATCACAGTCATGCGACAGCGGAAAGGTCTGCCAGGCAAAGGCGATATTTTACTTTGTGAGAGATAATTTCAAATATGTGAGTGATCCAAGAACAGAGTATATTGAGTCTGCAAGGGAGGTTTTGGCAACAGGAGGTGCTGACTGTGATGGAATGGCTGTGCTGCTTGCTAATCTCCAGGAAGCAATAGGAATTGAGACAAGGTTTGTTTTTATTCCAGGCCATGTATATGTCCAGATTAAGCTTGAGGACGCATTAAAAAAATACAAAACACAAGATGGTTGGATAAATTTAGACCCAACATGCAGCCATTGTGAATTCGGCGAGATTCCATACCAAAACATAGAAAGCAGAAAAACATATGTTTAACAAAAGATTTATAAACTAGCAAAAAGTCACTATTTAAAGTAAGTAATAATGATTATTACAGCGTTCCCGTGGACTACGCGGCCTTTTGGGCCAGTAGGAGGGTGGAGGTTGTTTCAATGGACAAAAAGAAGTTATTAGAAGCCTTAAAAAAGGCAAAAGAAGATTCTAAGAAGAGAAATTTCAATCAAAAGGTTGATTTAATTGTAAATCTAAGAGATTTAGATTTAAAGAAGCCAGAACATCAAGTAGAGTTCTTTTTAAAGCTTCAACATGATAAAGGAAAAAACTCCAGAGTATGCGCTCTGGTATCGCCTGAGCTTGCTTCAAAGGCAAAATCAGCCTGTGACAATGTTGTGGTAGTTGATGATTTTGAAAAATACGCAAAAGACAAAAAGCTTTCAAAAAAGCTCTGTAATGATTATGATTTCTTTATTGCGCAGTCAAATATAATGCCAAAGGTTGCTGCAACATTTGGTAGAACTTTTGGTCCAAGGGGAAAAATGCCAAATCCTAAAGCAGGCTGTGTTGTAACAGAAAAAACAGACCTTAATAACTTATCTGAAGATCTCAGGAAAACAATAAAGGTTTCAGCCAAGACAAGCCTTATTGTACAATTAATGGTGGGAAATGAAAAAATGGATGAAAACCAGGTTGTTGATAATGCATACAATGCCTATGACCAGTTAATCCATCATTTGCCAAATGAAAAGCACAATATCAAATCTATTTTTTTAAAGCTTACAATGGGTAAGCCTGTAAGGGTGTTATAAATGGCTCATGTTTCAGAACAAAAAAAGAAAACAGTGAATGAATTCCAGAAGCTTGTTGACAGCTACCCTGTTATAGGCTTAGTTGACATGGAAAACCTTCCTGCACCGCAGCTGCAGAAGATGAGATTTCAGCTTAGAGACACGGCTGTAATAAAGATGACAAAGACAAGATTGATGAAAATTGTTTTTGAAAACTCAAAAGAAAAGAAAAAAGGTATTGAAAATTTTAATGATCATCTTAAGGGAATGCCTGCGTTAATATTTACAAAATATGACCCTTTCAAGCTTGCAAAAATATTAAAGAAAAGCAGGTCAAACGCTCCTGCAAAAGCAGGTCAAACTGCACCAAAAGACATTGTTGTTACAGCAGGCCCAACATCATTTTCGCCTGGCCCAATAATAAGCGAACTTGCATCAGCAGGAATAAAAACAGCCATAGAAAACGGCAAGATAGCGATAAAGCAGGATGCTGTTGTTGTAAAAGAAGGAGAAGTAGTGAGTGCCCAGATGGCAGGAATACTTTCAAGGCTGGGTGTTGAACCAATGGAAATTGGCTTAAATCTTGTGGCAGTTTATGATAATGGTACAATATTCAAAAGAGATGTGCTTGAGATTGATGAAGATGAATTTATGGGCAAGATAAAACAGGCTTACAGTTCATCAATTACAATTGCTCTTGAATTATCTTTCCTTACAGATGCAACAACAGAAATAATGATAGCAAAGGCATTCAATAATGCAAAAGCAGTTGCGCTTACACAGAACATCATAACAGATGAAACAAAAGAGCAGATAATAGCAAAGGCAAACAATGAGATGCTTGCATTAAAGTCAAAGCTTAATATTCCTGATGTTCCAAAACAAGAAAAAAAGCCAGAAAGTAAACAGGAAACAGAGCAAAAAGAAAAAACAGAACCTAAACAGGAAAAAGAAAACAAGGAAGATAATAAGCAAAAACAATCATCAGAGCCGGAAGAAAAATCCGGAGAACAATAATAATCGGAGGTAAATAAAATGGAGTATGTATACGCTGCAATGTTGATCCACAAAGCTGGAGGAAAAATAGACGAAGGAACAGTAACAAAGGTATTAGAGTCCGCAGGAGCAAAGCCAGATGCTGCAAGAGTAAAGGCATTGGTAGCAGCTTTCGACGGAGTTGATGTTGAAAAAGTAATAAAGGAAGCATCAGTTGCGCAAGTAGCAGCACCAGCACAGGGAGAATCAAAGCCTGAGGCAAAACAGGAAAAGAAAGAAGAAAAGAAAGAAGAAAAGAAAAGCGAAGAAGAAGCAGCTGCAGGATTAGGTTCATTATTTGGTTAATTTTTTATTTTAACTTTTTAAAGTGAGAGGACATGTCAGAAGAAAAGAACAACAGAAAGGATTTAATAAAAAATCTTAACAAATGCAGGAAGGAAATAACCGAGCTGAGAACCACATTAAACCAGTTGGACAACCAAAAAGAAGAGTGGTTCAAGAAAAAAGAAGATGCTAATAATAAGCTCTCTGAAATCTTTAAAAAAGTAAAAGAGCTTAAGCAAAGCAGGAACTCTCTCACCAGCAAAGTAAAGCAACTTAAGGATGTAAGGGAAAAAAACAACAAGCTGATTAAAGAAAAGATTTCTCAGATAAAAAAGACAAACCAGGAAAAAAAGGATGCCTTCAGCAAATTTAACATAAAAGAAGACCCTTCTAGAATAAAAGATTATATTGAAAAGCTTGAAACAAAGATAGAGACAGAAGTCATGTCTTTTGATAAAGAGCAGAAGCTTATGAAAGAGATTAAGCTCAAGAAAAAGCAGTTAAACCAGACGGAAAAGGTAAGTGAGGTATGGAAAAAATCAAATTCACTTTCAAAAGAAATAGACCAGCTTAAAAAACAGGCTGATGAAGCACATAAAAACATAAAAAACCATGCAAATGAAAGCCAGAAAAAGCATGAGGAAATGCTTGAATTATTAAAACAGGTTGATGAGCTAAAAAAGCAAGAAGAAGAAGCTTACAAGAAATTCTTTGAGTTCAAGAAAAAGGTTGCAGATTCTAATGATGAGCTTAAGAAAAAGCTTGTCGAAATAAATGAAATAAACAAAGAGCTTGGAGTGTCAGCACAGGAGTCTAAAAAACAGAAACATGAAAAGCAGGAAAAAATTATAAAAGAAAAGCAGGGAGATGTTGAGGAAAAACTTAAAAACAGAAAAAAGCTCACCACAGAAGACCTTCTAGTATTTCAAAGAATGAATGAAAAAGACAAGAATTAGTTTTTATTAAATTATTTATTCTCAGATTTTTTTGTGAATTCTGTATAGCCGCACTTTCCGCATGATACCCTATCTTTGTGTCTTCCAAGGAACACTCCTGGGCCGCATTTAGGACAGAACTTTGCGTTTCTTTTAAGCGCTCCGCCTTCTGTTGAGTAAAGTGATTTTATGTCAACTGCTTTCTTTGGTTTCTTTTTCTTTTTTGCCATTTTAAATCATCTATTTTTCTTCTGGTTTTTTGTTATCTTCACTCTTTTTTTGTTCTTTCTTTTCTGCAGGTTTTTCCTGCTCTTTCACTGGATTTTCCTGTTTTTTAATATCTGATTTCTTCTCGTCATCTTTTTCTTCTGGTTTCTTGTCTTCTTTTTTTGCCTCTGGCTTAGCTTCCTCTTTGCTCTCTGTTTCTGGTTTCTTTTCTACTTCTGGTTTCTGTTCTTTATTATCTGCTGGTTTTTCTTGTTCTTTGTTCTCTGTTTCTGGTTTTTTCTCTTCTTTTTTTGGCTCTTGTTTAGGTTCTTCTTTTCCCTCTTGTTTCTTTTTCTCTCCTCTCTTCAATGAATATTCTGGTTCAATCTTTTTCATGTTTTCCTTTGTTGAGTAAAGGTATGCAAATATTTTTGCAGTACCAAAGCCAAACTCAGGATAGATATGCTTTACAACAAGCAGGTCTTTGTTTGCATTTAATGCCTTGGCCAGTCTTTCTTTTATTGATTCTCTTGATGGTGTTGAGCCTGTATAGCTGTCCTTTGCTATTATTTCTGTTCTTGATAATAATGATTGTTCGTTTTTTTCAATTATATCCATGTAAATCACCTAACCTTAATAGCGTATTCTCCTTTTTCAGTTATTCCGATCTTTTTTGCTATCATTGACTTGTTTGCATCAATGATGTTTATGCGTCCCTGCCAGCTAACAGCTGTCTGGTTGCCTTTACATATCGGGCAGTTATCTCCCTTGTAAAATAATTTGCAGTTTTTGCACACTTTTCTTGCCATCTTTATTTTTTCTTGGTTTTTGGTTTTTTCTCTGTTTTTTTATTTAATTTTTCCTCTATCCATTCCAGCTTTCCGAGGCCGCCCTGCCTCATTGTAAGCCCGAGCTTTGGATTTGCAACATCTTTATAGCTTACTGCAATTATCCTTGCCCTGCACTTATCTCCAACTTTAAGGATTTTTTTTGACTCTTTTCCAGCCAATGTCTTTTCCTTGTTGAATGAAACAAAATCATCCATTGTTTGAGAAACGTGAATCATGCCGTCTATTGGGCCTATGTTTATAAAAGCACCAAAGTCAGCAATATCTTTTATTCTACCTAATAAAACTTCCTGCATTTCTGGCTTGAATGTTATCACCTCAAAGTTCGCCTCGTAGTATGATGCGCCGTCTCCAGGAATTATTATTCCCTCTCCGACCTCATCGAGCTTTGAAACATCCACTACTATGCCTAAATCCTTTGAAATATAGCCTTCGTACTTTTGTTTTATCATCTGAACCATAGCATCCTCTAGCTTAAGCCCAAACATGTTTGGTGGCACCCTTATATGGTCTTTCAATTGTGTTTTATAGAACATTTTAACCTTTTTTGTCCTAAATAATCATTTTAAGGTATTTTTTTTGTCTTAAAACGATTAAAGGAACTTCTTTTTTCTTTATTTGCCTTTTTAACTCTTTATCCTGTGTTGCAACTACAAAACTTCCTTTTTTAATCAATTCTAAAATTAAAAGGTCAACGTTTTTAACTCTTTTGTTTTTGGAAACAGTCTTTATTATTTTAATCTTTCCCTTTTTTATGATTTCGAGAGCCATTTTAGCTGCTTTTCTGTCATTTAGCTTTTCTTTTTCTGCAAGTTTTTCAAGCTCATTAATTGTCTGGTCAACAATGCAGATTTCATACTTAAAATTGCATATCCTCTCTAATTCTGAGAATATATCTATTTTAAATCGCAAAGCACTAATCAAAAAATTTGTGTCAAGGATTATTTTTTTCATTTTTCAGTTCATCTATAATTTCTTTCATTTTCAGTGAGTCCTGCCATGTTACAGGGCTCTCGCATATTATTGTAATATCTTTTCTTCTTTTAAGTATTTCCCTGGCCAAAGGCAAAAAATCCTTTTTCTCCATAACAAGATGCCTTCTCTCTCCTTTTTCTCCAAACTCAATGCCAGAAAAGTGAGAATGGATGTGTTTTATACTCTTAAGCTGATTGAAAATATCAGTGTAATTTATTTTTCCGTTTCTTGCATAGAGGTGGGCAAAATCAACGCATATTTCGCATCCTATTTCATTTCTTAATCTTAAAAGCTCTTTCAATGAGCCGAACTGAGACATTTTTCCTGTTGTTTCAGGAGCAAGTGTTGTTTTCCAATTTTTTTTCTTTATCTCATTCTGAATATTTATTATTTCTTTTTTTATAATATCAAAGCATTCTTCCTTGGAATAATCACCATAAAATCCTGGATGAAAAACAACATGGCTTGCCTTAAGATAATGTGCTCTTTCGCAGCTGTCTAAAATCCTTTTTTTAGATGCCTCAATTTTTTCTTTATCTTTTGAAGCAAGGTTTATGTAATATGGTGCATGCACACTTAAACTTATTCCAAGCTTTTCAGCAATTTCTCCGATTTTTTTTGCAAGCTCGTTTTTCATCCTGACGCCGTATGTAAACTCAACTTCCATGGCATCAAGATTAATTTTTTTAAGATAGCTTATACCTTCAAGAGTGCTTTTTAAGGGAGATCCTGCAGGACCTAACCTAATCATGTTGCTTCTGCCTCTAAGAAACTTTTTGAAGCCTTTACAACTATTGTAGAAAGAATTATGCTGTAGATTATGAAGATAAGTATCAGGTTAAGTATTGGCTGTATCCCTTCTATTTCAAATGTTGCCAAAATAAAAACAACAACTGTAACAGCTATTCCCTTTGGAACATTAAGGGACATGAAAAGCTTCTCTTTAAAAGAATAATTGAGTTTTGAAAAGCACATCTGAACTGCCATATACCTTATAACTAGATATATTATGAAAAGCATTACTGATTTTGCAAAAAACGAAAAATCAAGGGGAATCTTTATCATTATCCCAACCAAGACAAAAACAAGTATCTCAAGGGAGTTTGCAAATATATAAGAGAACTCGTGCAATGATTCTTTTTCTTTGACATAGATGTTGCCGAAAAACAATCCTAATGTTGTGACTGCAAGAACCCCATTGCCTTTTAAATTTTCTGCAAGTATATAAGTTACAAGGGCAGTTGTTATCAAAGCAAGAGGAGAAAGGCTTTCAGAATACTGGGTTCTCATTATCTTAAAGACAATAATACCTATAAGGATTCCTGCGCCGATTCCTGTTACAAACTGGTTAATAAAAGGGGCAACTGATTCCATGAATTTTGAAAGAAAAAGCTCTGCTTTGTAGTCCTTAAGAAAATCAAGTATTATAAAAGGTATAAGCACTACTAGTGGCGTGTTGATTATTGATTCAATATTCAAAAGCTCTATAACCCTGTTTTTGCTTGTGTTCCTTAGCATTGTAAGCACAACATCAGGGGCTGTTCCTGCCATCAAGGCTGAGAAAACCATTGCAAGGAATATATTTTTGATTCCAAATATGAGTATTACAGCTATTGTCAAAATAATAAGGTTAAGAAAAAGGAAAATAATTGCCAGCTTCATAGCCCTGAATGAAAAGGTGTCAAACTCCTTGAGCTTAAACCTTGAGCTTGAGTCAAAGATTATCATAACAAGGGCCAATGTCCCTATGCATGTGAGAAACAATGGCGAGAAATTTATAATTTCATCTCCATAATACCTTGCATGCCCTATTACTATTCCAGCAAGAACAAGGAGAAGCACATTTGGTATCTTTAGTTTTTCAGACAAAAGCGTGCATAGTATCCCTATTGCAAGAATCACTGCCAATGAAGTAAGGTAAAAAAGTGCATCCATTATATCACCGCTTTTTAAAATTTAAAAAAGCGCAGACTTATTAAGCTTTTGTTTTTCTCTTCCTTAGATAATACTGTAAGGGCTTTTGGTTTTTCATCATAAAAAGCTGCTTTCCTGCTTTTGAGATTTCTTTCTGCTCAAAAAGCGATTTCAAAAATCTTTTTCTTGTTTTGCTTGTAAGAATATGGTTTTCAAGGGCCTTTGCAAGCCTCTCAGGATTCTTCAAAGAAGAATTCTTGATTATTTCAATTATTTCGTTTTCATTTGATTGTTTTTCAAGTATTCTTTTGATGTCATCTTGTTTAAGCAGTTTTTTTATGAATATTTCTCTTGTTGCGTGCCCCATTATTTTGTTTTCCTTGTCTTTTTCAATCAATCCTGCAATGCTTTTTGGGTTTGATAAAACAAGGTATTTAACAAGCTGCAGAGTTCTTATAGTTGTATTTCTGTAGTTCTGCTTGTCTAAATCATCAACAACATCAAAAAGTATTTCGTCAAAATTCTTTGTTTTTATTTCCCCTGTGTTAAATCCTTTTCCCGAGGTGATTAATACTTTCTCATAATTCTCTTCTTTTCCAACAAATTCTTTTATAACCTGTTTTACTTTTTTTGATACTGTTTTGTCTTGAAATTTTTTTGCATATTCATTAAGCTCTTTTTCAGCAAAGCCTGAACTTATAGAGCAGCTAACCTCTACATGCTGTATTTTTTCCAGCTTTCCTTCAGAATGCTTTACTGCTATTATATCAATTACCTTGTTTTTTCCTGCATTTATATCATTTATTGTAAAGAAGCCGTTTTTGTTGAGCCAAAGATTAACAATTTCCTTTTCCGGATTCATAAAAAGCACCTCTTTCAAGGCCCATTAAGAGCCTGAATCCCCAATCTTAAAACTAAAGCAATACTTTCATTTCAATAATATAACTATTTAAATCTTTCTAATGTTTTTTCATGAAATATAATCAGTTAAATTTAAATAAATTTAATATAATAGACTATTATGAATGGAAATCCAGATATAAGGTCTGTTATATTGAAATTAGGCTTTTTTGTTATTTTCTTTGGCCTTGTTCTTTTTGCATTTGGTGTTGAATTTGCAGGGAAGATAATCGCACTTATTGGAATGCTTATTGCCTTCTTTGGCGGCCTGGGCAAAAAACTCGGCCTCGGCATTTAACAGATAGTTTTTTAAACTATTTTGAAATACTGTTTAACATGGCAATCCTTGAACTTAAAAATATATTTTTTCAGAAGGATGAAAAAAGAATAATAGATGGTGTATCCCTTTCAATTGAACAGGGAGTTGTTTATGCTGTAGTAGGGCCAAACGGAGCCGGAAAATCAACCCTTGCAAATATTATAATGGGACTGGACGGATACAGGGAAATAAAAGGAGATATACTTTTTAAGGATGAGTCAATTGCTGATCTTTCTGTGACAGACAGGGCAAAAAAGGGGATTACCCTCGCATGGCAGGAGCCTTCAAGATTTGAGGGATTAAAGGTAAAAATATACCTTAAGTCTTCTGGGAAAAATGACATTAGAGATGCAATCAACAGAGTTGGACTTAACCCTGATGACTACCTTGAAAGGGCTGTTGATTCAACGCTTAGTGGAGGAGAAAGGAAAAGGTTAGAGATAGCATCTATACTTACAATGAAACCTAAGCTAGTGATATTGGATGAGCCTGACTCTGGAATAGATATTGAGGCCATAAACAAGATTTTTGAAACAATAAAATATCTTAAGGAAAGCGGAACAACAGTAATATTAATAACCCACAGTTTAGATGTTTTGAAAAAAGCAGAATATGCGTTTATACTCTGCAATGGAAAAATAATTGATAAGGGAAAAACAAGTGAAATAGGCAAATATTTTATTGAAAGATGCATGTCATGCAGGCACAAAAATGTACCTGATGAAAACAAGATAAAATGAGCGAATATGATGAATTAATAAAAACTGCAGGGCTTCACAAGGAAGCAGAAGATAAGAGAGTTGCAAAGCTTGTTATAAGTGATAATGAGATAGTTGGCGGAAATAACATAGATGGAATAGAAATAAAAACAGATGCAACAGAAGAGCAGATAAATATTGATGTCAGAGTAAAAGAAGGATATGTAATAGAAAATCCAGTCCATATGTGTTTTGGCGTTCTAAAAAAGGAATTCAACCAAAAAATAAATCTTAATATAGAAGTGGAAGACAATGCAGAAGTAACAATAGTAGGGCATTGTATTTTTCCAAAAGCTGTTAAGGTTAAGCATTTCATGGATGCCAAAATAAAAATAAAAGAAAACTCAAAATACAGCTATTTTGAAAAGCATATACATAGTGATACTGGAGGAGTGGAAGTTTACCCAAAGGCTGTTGTTGAGGTTGGAAAAAATTCAAAATTCAAGACAGAGTTTGAGTTATTGAAAGGGCGTGTCGGATTGCTTGATATAGACTATAAAGCTGATGGATGTAAAAACAGCGTTATTGATGTTATAGCAAGGATAAGCGGTTACAAGGATGACATAATAAAAATAAATGAGTCTGCAAACCTCAAAGAAGAATATGCAAGAGGAGTTTTAAGGTCAAGGGTTGCTGTAAGGGATGATGCCAAGGCAGAAGTTTACAACAAAATAACTGCTTCTGCTGCTCATGCGCGTGGCCATGTTGACTGCACAGAAATATTGCAGGGCAATGGGATTGTTAAAGCTTATCCTGATGTTGAGGTATTGCATCCAAAAGCAAGAGTAACACATGAGGCAAAATTAGGAGGAATAGAAAACAAGCAGCTTGAAACTCTGATGGCCCGCGGTTTAACAGAAAAAGAGGCAGAAGAGATAATAATAGAGGGTTTATTGTCTTAGAATTTCATTATTCTGTCTTTGTAGTCTTCTTTGGCCAGTAAAACAACACGGCTTTCTTTTTTCTCATCTATAACTTTGTAATCTGATAAATCTGCAATCTTTTTTGCAAATTCTTTTACATCTTTATGATAAGGCATATTTTCCTTCTTTAGTCTTTCTCTTGATGATCCAACAAACATATATGCCTTAACTTCAACAAACATTGGATTTGCTTTTTTTATAAGTTCTGCAAATTCTTTTTCTTTGTTCATGTTTATTTTTTTCATTGCAGTTATCCTTATTGTTGTTCTTGTGTTCAGCTTTGACATTATCTCAAGAGATTTATTTAGTCTTTTCCATCCATCCTTAAAGCACGATTTGTTGAGTTTTTTAAAATCCTCTTTGTTTGATGAGCTTAATGATATGTAAAGCTGAGTTGGCAATTCTTTAAGATTTTTAATTACATCAGGAAACTGTCCGTTTGTAACAAGAAAGGTTGTTTTTCCTAATTTATAAAGTTCTGAAATCAACTCTCCAAGCTTTGGATAAATGGTTGGCTCTCCTGTTAAGGATATTGCAAAGTGCATGGGCTCCTGGGCTTGCTTAAACTTCTTCATGTTTGTTTTTTCATTTCCAGGATATCCGTTAATTAACTTTCTTTGGCATAGAATGGAGTTTTTTATTATATTTTCTGGCTCATCTACAATATGGTTCATTTTAAATCCGGCTGTGTAATCCATCTCTCTCCAGCAGTGTATGCACTGGTTTGTGCAGAATCCTACAGAAGGTGTGATTTGGCAGCATAAATGGCATCTTATTCCATAAAACTTTTCCTTGTAGCATATACCCTCATCTACCAGTGATTTCTTTGTCCAGGTGCATATCTTTACAGCAGAGTGCTCTCCTGAAAAACAATACTGCTGCTTTTCAAGCAGTTTCTTAAGCTCAGGACTTATAGTTGTTTTTTCATTCATACTAAAAAAAACCATAGTT
>JAGYOA010000019.1 GCA_018399355.1 Candidatus Woesearchaeota archaeon
AAAAGAATAATATTAGAGCTCTAAAAAAAGATATATCAAGAATACTTACTGTTATATCTGAGAAGAAGAAAGAAGAATTAAAAAAAATTGAAGAAGCAAAAGATAAACCTAAAGAAAAACCAAAACAAGAAAAGAAAAAACCTGAGGAAGTAAAAGAAGAAATTAAAGAAGAAAAATCTGAAGAAAAAGAATTAAAAGAAGAGATTAAAAAAGAGAGTGAGGAAAAACCTGAAAAAAAAGAACACGAAAAAGCAGAGGAAGAACCAACAGAAGAAAAAAAAGGATTCTTTAAAAAAATAACAGATGTTATCTCCAAGAAATCCCTTTCTGAAAAACAGTTTGATGAATTGTTTTTCGAACTTGAAATAGCGTTAATGGAAAATAATGTTGCTCTTGAAGTTATAGAAAAAATAAAACAGGATTTGAAAAAAGAACTTGTTGAAAAACAAATTTCAAGAAAAAGCGTAAAAGAAATTGTTGCAGATACTCTGAAAAAGTCAATACAAGAGCTTTTTGATGTTGATAAAATAGATCTTTTTGAAAAAATAAATGAAAAAAAGCCTTTTGTTATATGTTTTGTTGGGATAAATGGATCAGGAAAGACAACAACTATTGCTAAGGTTTGCAGACTTTTGCAGAAAAACAATTTAAATTGCGTTCTTGCTGCATCAGACACCTTCAGGGCAGCTTCAATAGAGCAGCTCCAACTGCATGCAGACAATCTTAAGGTGAGACTGATAAAGCATGATTATGGTTCTGACCCTGCTGCTGTTGCATTTGATGCAATAAAATATGCTGAGTCAAAAAAGCAGGATGTTGTTTTGATTGACACGGCAGGAAGGCTTCATTCAAATTCAAACCTTATGGATGAATTAAAAAAAGTTGTGAGAGTTTCAAAGCCTGATTTAGTTATATTTATTGGTGAGAGCATAACAGGCAATGACTGCGTTGAGCAGGCCCAAAAGTTTAACGATGCTATTGGAATAGATGGAATAATACTCACAAAGTCAGACATCGATGAAAAAGGCGGAGCAGCAGTATCTGTTTCTTATATCACAAAAAAACCGATTTTATATCTTGGGGTTGGCCAGGAATATGATGATTTAAAGAAGTTTGACTCTGAAATAATAACCTCTAACATCGGTTTATAGAAAAACTTAAATAGTCTTAAGGCCAAAATTTGAATATAACACTTAAAGAGGTGATTTAATGGCAAAAAAGAAGAAGTTGTCAAAGAAATCAAAAAAAGAGACAAAAAAAACTGAGTTGGGCCTTGATGAAAATATCGCGGGGCTTCTTTGCTATGTTCTTACCTGGGTTTCGGGGCTGGTGATGTTATTAATTGAAAAGAAAAATAAGTTTGTAAGATTTCATGCAATCCAATCAATAGTAGTATTTCTTCCACTGCATATACTTGTGATGATCCCTTTTATAGGATGGACACTTGCGTTTATAATCGGACCATTAACATTGATATTGTGGATAGTTTTGATAATAAAGGCTTATCAGGGAGAGAAATTCAAGATCCCTATAGCAGGAGATATTGCTGAGAATCAACTAAATAAATGAGGTGAAATAAATGGTTAATTTTGAGGGAGCAATAAAAAGGCCTTTTACTGATTTCAAAAAGCTTGGAATTGGCGCACTGATGTATATGATTCCAATAGTGAGCTTTATAACAATGTTTTTTGCGTTGGGGTATGGTCTTGAATGCGCAAAGACAGCAATGAAGAAAAAAGAAAAGCTGCCTGAATGGACAGACTGGGGAAACTTATTTCTTAAAGGACTTTCAGTTTTTGCTATTGCATTAATCTATGCGATACCTATTGGAATAATAGCAGCATTTATGGTTGTAAAAGCAATACAAGGAATAGGATCGTACAATACAATGTTATCTGTCCAACCAGAGATGATTATGTCTAACATGGCTTCATTAGGATTAGGGTTCATCCTACTTATAGTTCTATTACTACTTTTATCCTATATAATGCCAATGGTATTGATGTTTTTTGTTGACAAGTGGAAGTTTGGAGATGCATTCAAACTTGGAGAGATATTCAAAAAAGCATTTACAGGAAAATATTTTGTTGCATGGATAGTTATTATGGTATATTCATTTGCCATTAGTTTTTTAGTTGGAATAGTATCAGCAATAACAGCGGTTACATTTATCCTTCCATTAATAATATCTGCATTTTTGAATATGGTCTTAATGATAACATCGATGACAGTATTCGGAGAAGTATACAAAGAAATTAAATAACTATTTTTTTTATTTTATTCAAATTCTATTTTGCCGTTGAGATAAACGCCTTTGTGGAGCTTTACAGGCCTCCATTTATCCTCAACTAATTCAGCGTCAAGCCATTCTGCAAACTGCTCTGGATTTCCTATTGTTGCTGAAAGGCCCACTATCTGCACGTTTTTCAGAAGCTTTCTCAATATAGTTATGACTATTTCCAGTGTTGGGCCCCTTCCAGGATCATTTAATAAATGGATTTCATCAAAAATAACAACTGCAATATTATTGAGCCATCCTGCCTTGTGCCTTATCAACGAATCAAATTTCTCGCTCGTAGTTATAATCAAGTCATAATCAATTAAATAAGGGTCTGCAGAATCAATATCTCCAATAGATAATGCTGTTCTTATAAAAGGATATTTTTCCTTGAATGAATTAAATTTTTCTGATGCCAGGGCTTTTAAAGGAACAACATAAACTGCTTTTCCTTTTCTTTCCATTATATTTTTTGTGAAGGCGAGCTCTCCACATAATGTCTTTCCGCTTGCAGTTGGAGTGCATACAAGAATATTTTTTCCTTTCAACAGCCCTTTTTTTATTGACTTTTCCTGGCAGGGCCTAAGCTCCTTAACCTCTTTTTCCACAATATCATAAACCCTTTCAGGAATATTTCTTTTTATCTCTTTAATATGCATATTATTTTTTTTAAGACACATGATTTAAATACATTGTTGTTTTACCTGCAAATATTTATATAATCAAAACAATTTTATTACATTATGAAAACAAAAAAACCAGAGATTATGGCCCCTGCAGGAAACTATGAGAGCCTTGTATCTGCAATAAATGCAGGAGCTGATGCAGTTTATCTTGGCGTTAGTGGGTTTAACATGAGGGCTACTGCAAAAAATTTTTCTGTTGAAGACCTTAATAAAATTGTTTCATACGCGCATAAAAGAAATGTAAAGGTCTATCTTACGGTTAACACGATAGTCTTTGAAGATGAACTTTCAAAAATTAAGGAAGTTGTTAAGAAAGCAAAAAAAGCAAATGTAGATGCAATCATATGCTGGGATATGTCTGTGTTGTCAGAATGTAAAAAGCAAAAAATAGACGCTTTTTTGAGTACACAGGCAAGCGCAAGCAATTCTTATGCATGCGAGTTTTACAGAAAGGCAGGAGCAAAAAGAATCACCTTGGCTAGAGAATGCACTATTGAGCAGATTAAAAAAATAAAACAAAAAACAAAGGCAGAAATTGAAATATTTATACACGGGGCTATGTGCGTTAGCTTATCAGGAAGATGTTTCTTAAGCCAAAATATATTTGGAAAAAGTGCCAATAGGGGTGATTGCCTTCAACCGTGTAGGCGTGAGTATGAAATTAAAGATATAGAAGAAGGCCATTCCTTTATCTTAGGCAAAAATTATATTCTAAGTCCAAAAGACTTATGCACAATGCCTTTTATTGAAAAAATTCTTGATTTGAATATTGAGGCATTAAAGATAGAGGGAAGGGCAAGAAGCCCTGAATACGTTGCAGAGGTTGTATCTTCTTATAGAAAAGCTGTTGACCTTTGGTATGAAAAAAAGCTTGATGAGAAAAAAAAGAAAATATTAATGAAAAAACTTGAATCAGTTTACAACCGTGGATTTCACTCAGGATTCTTTCTTGGAAAGCCCACAAAACAATGGTCAGAAACTTATGGCTCAAAATCAACACATAAAAAAGAATTTGTTGGTATTGTAAAAAACTTTTATTCAAAGCCAATGGCCGCTGAGATTATTATTCAAACTAATGAAGTCAAAAAAGGAGATACAATCATAATAATAGGCCCGACAACAGGAACAATAAAGCAAAAGGTAACATCTATGCAGGCTAATAATAAAACAATCAATAAGGCTGAAAAAGGAAAATCTGTTGGAATAAAACTTGAAAAAACAGCAAGAAAAAATGATAATGTTTATGTCTGGAAAAAAAGAAAAGATTAATTCAGCAGTTATTATTATTGTTCATGCTTCTTGATATTCTTATAAGGTCTGTTTTTTTCTTTTCAATGAATTTTTCGAGAATTTTTATTAATTCTTCATGCAGCTCCTTGTTTTTTATCTTTTTTGCAAGCTCATACGTATCAACAGTTGCCAGTTCATTCCAGAGTCCGAGCTGCTTTACAGTTTCATTAAATTCCTTTCTTTGGTTTTTTGAGGGAAAACTGAATGATTCATAAGAATCTATAGATGCCTTTACATCTGAACCATAAACTATATCAACCTCCTCATTTTTTGCAAACTCAATCAACCTTTCTCTCACTTTTTCAAGCTCATCACTTAAATCCTTTATTTTTTCATGCAGCTCAGCATATTTGTTCACAAGCTTAACTCCATCATCTTTAAGATACTCCTCTGCTTCCATATCTTCGATATTATATAAATGCTTGAACTGCGGACAGATTGGCCTGAACTGGCACCAGTCGCACAATCTTGAAACATTTGGAGGAAATTCTTTTGCAGCCTCTATCTTCTTTATCCTTTGAATTGTCTCTTTCCTTAACTTCATTAATTGGTCGTTTGTTCTTTCAGAAACAAGCTCCTTATCAAAAGCAAGGTAATGCCACACTAGTTTTACTTTCTTTACATCCCCAAATGTTTTCAAAACCCACAATGAATAAAGTGCAAGCTGCCTGTCCTCATCTATCTTTGCCTGGTCAGGAAGATATCTGCCTGTTTTATAGTCATGTATTTCATAAATGCCCTCTTTTGCTTCATCAAGGCGGTCAATCCTTACATGAAACTTATATTCATCATTTAAATCAACAAACTCTGTGGTTTCAAGGCCAAGAACCTTTCCCTGGTTAAAAGGATAATAATGGTTGTAATAATCTGTGATGAATTTCTCACCCATCTTTCTGTAGTTTTCCTGGTCATATCCTTTTTTTACAATCACAATAGCATCATTCCAGTTTTTCTGCCATAAATCATTATAGAAATCCAGAAGTTCATTTAGGCTTGTTATTTTCTGAAACTTTAAGTCAGTGTAAAGTTTTTCCAGGGCCTCGTGAACCATGCTTCCAAGAAATGCCTCAACAGTCTGCTCTATCTCTGTCTTGATTTTGTCAATATACTGAAACTTATACTTAAGAGGACACTGCTCAAAGCAGCAGATTTTTGAGTGAGAATATGTCGCCATTTTATAAAAGATAAGCTCTTTTTATTTAAAGTTTTGTTTACTGAAAAGAATATATTTCCGGTTAATTTACCATTAAACTATTACCAGTCATCTCTTTTGGTTTTTTTATCTTCAGAATATCAAGTATCGTTGGTGCAATATCTGCCAGAATCCCATTTCTTAACTTAACATTTTTTTTATCTGAAACCAAGATAAAAGGGACTTTGTTTGTTGTGTGGGATGTTTTTCTGTCTCCTAACATCTCCTCACAGTTTCCATGATCTGCTGTAATCAAAACAGTTCCTCCAACATTTTTAACTTCCTTTACAACATCACCAACACACTCATCAACTGTTTCAATGGCCTTCACTGCTGCCTTGAATATTCCTGTATGGCCAACCATGTCAGGATTGGCAAAATTAACTATTATCACATCATATTTTTTTGATTTTATCTTTCTAATCAGGTTATTCCTAACCTTATAAGCGCTCATCTCCGGCTTTAAGTCATATGTCGCTATCTTTGGACTTGGTATTATCATTCTGTCTTCTTTTTTGTTTGGCTTTTCAATTCCACTATTAAAGAAAAATGTAACATGTGCATATTTCTCTGTTTCAGCAATCCTTAACTGTTTTAAATTGTTTTTTGCAATTGCCTGGCCTAAGTTGTTTTTTATTTCAATTTCAGGAAAAGCAATCTTTGCTTTTATATTTTTGTCATATTGAAACATGCAAACAAGATTATACGTTGAATTAGTCTTAAAATGATTAAATTTTTTATCAGTCATTGCATAACTTATCTGTCTTGCCCTGTCAGAGCGGAAGTTGAAGAAGATAGTATAATCTTCTCTCTTCATCTCTTCATAACCTTTAATTACAGTTGGCTTAATAAATTCGTCAGTCTCTTTTCTTTTTTTTGCTTCATTAAAAGCCTTGATTGCAGATTCTGCCTTTATTCCCTCTGCATTCACAATAGCATCATATCCTTTTTTAACCCTTTTCCACCTTTTATCCCTGTCCATTACATAATACCTTCCGCTTAAGGTTGCTATCTTTCCAATTCCCATCTCTTTTATCTTTCTTTCAAGTTTTTTTATGTATTTTTCAGCAGAGCCAGGCAGAGTATCCCTTCCGTCTGTAATGCAGTGTATCCATACATCCTTCACTTTATTTTTCTTTGCCATTTCAAGAAGAGCAAACAAATGTTCTGTATGAGAATGGACACCTGCATCACTTAATAATCCCATTAAATGCAAACATGAATTATTTTTTCTTACATTTTTCATTGTTTCGAGAAGAACTTCATTCTTAAAAAAAGAACCATTATTTATTGCAATATTCATCCTGCTCATCTTTTGGTAGACAATCCTTCCCGCCCCTATATTCAGATGTCCAACCTCGCTGTTTCCCATATATCCCTTCGGAAGCCCAACATGCTCTCCATGGGCAAACAATGTTGAGTGAGGATATTTTTTTATAAAAGAATCATAATTGGGTGTTTTTGCCTGGACTATAGCATTTCCTTTTTTCTCTTTTCTGATGCCCCACCCGTCCATTATCAAAAGAACTACTGGCTTTACCATTTTGCAAAAGACCTTTCTCCAATCTCTTCCTCTATCCTTATCAGTTGGTTGTATTTTGCAGTTCTTTCCCCCCTGCATGGGGCTCCAAGTTTTATCTGGCCACATCCTAGTCCGGTTGCCAAATCAGATATAAAGCTGTCTTCTGTTTCTCCAGAGCGGTGGGAGACCATAACATTCCATCTGCTTTTAAATGCCAGATTTGCAGCATCAATTGCTTCAGTAACTGTTCCTATTTGGTTAACTTTTAACAATAATGCATTACAAAGACTCATATCAACTGCCTTCTTTATTCTTTCAACATTTGTAACAAGCAAATCATCACCAACTATCTGAATTTTTGAGCCCAGTTTTATTGTCATTTGTTTATATGATTGAAAATCATCCTGGTCAAATGGGTCTTCTATTGAGATTATAGGATATTTTTTTACAAGTTCTGCATAATAATCAACCAGTTCTGGGCCTGTTAATTTTTTTTCTATAATATACTTTCCATTTTTGTAGAATTCGCTTGCTGCTGGATCCAATGCAATCTTTATATTTTTTTCATGGCCTGATTTTTCAACTGCCTTTGTTATTAAATCAAGGGCCTCGAACGCATTATTTATTTGAGGGGCAAAGCCGCCCTCATCCCCAACTCCGCTGGAATTGTATTTTTTTGAGATTATCTGCTTTAATGTTTGATATGCCTCTGAAATTATTCTTGCGCTTTCTTTAAAACTTTTAATTCCAATTGGAACAATCATGAATTCCTGCATGGCAAGATTATTCTGTGCATGCTCTCCGCCGTTTATAACATTGCAGAAAGGTATTGGCACCCTCGGTTTTGTTTTTGCAATATCTGATACATGATGGTAGAGTGGTTTTTTTGAAAGAAAGGCCCCTGCTCTTAAACATGCCATGCTTGATGCAATTGTTGCATTTGCTCCAAGCTTGCTTTTGTTTTTTGTTGCATCAGCTTTAATTATTTTTTCATCAACCAACCTTTGGTTTTTAAGGTCTGAATTTTTAATTGCATTGTAAATCTTATCAACATTTTTTACTGCTTTTAAAACGCCCTTCCTATGAAAACGACTATCCTTATCCCTCAATTCAAGAGCTTCATGCTTTCCTGTTGATGCTCCTGATGGAGCGATAGCTCTGATTTTTTGCTCATCTATAAGAATTTCTGCCTCTACTGTTGGATTTCCCCTTGAATCAAGAACTTCTCTTGCTTTCATTGAAAACTTTTTTTCCATTTTTCTCCTCTTTTAAGAAAAACTATCCAATATAGCTTAAATCAAACTGGTCTTTTATCTTTTTAAGCTTGCTCTTTTTTGTAACATCGCTTAATCCCTGTGTTATTCTCATCATCTCTGACTCAGCATCCTCTGCCTCTTTTTCAAGCTTTTTCACATTTATCTTGAGATTAAGCTTTTTGTTTAATATGCTGACTAGTTCCTTTGAGCCTTTTATTCCTAAATACAAGGGATGCCCGAATGTTTCTGCAAGAAACGAAACAGCATTTATTTTTCTTTTTTCAGAAAGCCCAAGCAAAAGCCCGGATGTTCCAATTATCGGGCCTACCACCCCATAAAGCTTGTCATTCATGGAGGTGTCTTTTTTGTATTTTTTTATTATTTCCTTGGAATTGCCTGTGCAGTATACCTTTGGTTTTTTTGGCACTGTTGAAAGTCCTATTCCTCCAAGAGTTATTATTTCTTTTCCCTTTGATTTTTCAAATATGTCTAAAAGAGTTTCTGAGAATTCATATGACGCAACCTCATCAGTTGGTTGTACATCACCTGCTAAAAACAGCAGGTCATTTCTTTTGTCATTAAAGTGCTTGTAATAAATGCTTATCTGTGGAAGGCTCACAAGGTTTTTCTCATTCACAAAAACAGAATGCGGAAATGTGTATGAAAACAAATCATAGGCTTTTTTTGCCTTTAATTCCTCTGTTAAAAAATCAACCGCTACTTTTCCAACATTACCTATTCCAGGAAGCCCGGTTATGAGAATTGGATTCTTAAGATTTGGAATTTTTTTTGCAACCTTTGTTATTCTCCATGCCATTTATATTAAACCTCTTTCTTTAAGCTCAGGCATTTTTGCCTCGCGCCTGTATCTTGCATATTTATCATCTGGATTGTATTTTGCAGGCTTTGGAGTCACTGCATTTCCCCCGCAGCCACATTTTTCATTTAATGTGTATTTTCCACATGAAAGGCATTTCAGTATGTGCTTCATTTTTCAATTCTTTTAAATTCAACATGCATATGATTTTTTTCTGCAAAATCAATTATTGGGCTTGTTGATTGTTTTAATATTTTTTCAGCTTCCTTATAGTCAGATGCCTTAACATTTATTCTGTAGTTTCCGGCACCCATATAAAGTATCTTAACATCATCCCTAATCCCTTTTTTAATTGCCTGTTTTACAAGCTCAACTCCATCAGGAGCTTCTGATACAAGATTTAAATTTCCTTTTATATCCACTTCTGCAGGCTTTATTCTTTCTTCAATTATCTTTGTAAGTTCATTAGCTGTTTTTTTATCTATTCCCAACTCTTCAAGGGTTATTTTTTTCTCGACAACATCCTCAAAACATGATGCTAACAAGTCATATTTTTTAAATATTTTTTCTGTTAATTCACTGTAGAATTTCTTGAAATCCTTTTTCAGGCTTTTGGCAACAAATTCGACTATTTTTTCAGCTTTCTGCTCTTTTTTCATATCTTCAAGCTTTGAGCGTCTCTGGCCTTCATTAACCCTTCTTAAAGACAAATCAATATACCCTCTTTCCTGATTTATCTTTAATACCTTACATACAATAACCTTCCCTTCTTTTACATAGTCTCTGATGTTTCTTATTCTCCCAGGAGAAACCTCTGAGATGTGTATCATGCCACTTTTGTTGTTATACTCATTCAGCTTTGCAAACACAGAATTATACCTTACACTGGTTACAGTACATATAACAATTTCAGATTCTTCTGGGAATCCTTCTTTTAAAAAAAGCATTCTTACTCAAGAACCTCCAGAATCCTTGACTTTATTTTTGACTTGCCACTTGTCGGCTCAGCCAATACCTTTCCGCATACAAGGCATTTTATCTCTGATGATGACTTTCCGAAGATAATCTGCTCATTTTTGCACTTCGGACATCTTACTTTAATAAATTTTGATTTAGGCTCTTTAATTTCTGACATATAACCACCTTAATTAGTTTAATTATCTATAAAAGAAATTGCTGATTATATATAAATCTTGTTAAAAATAATTCAAACAAGCTCTATTCTCTTTGTTCTTATACCTTTTGCCTGTGCATGAACCTTGTTGCAGACAGTGCACTTATACCTTAAGTCTGTCTTTTTAGTTGTTTTCTTACCAGTCATCTTGAACTTAGAAATAGCAGGCTTTGAATACCTTCCAAGGTTTCCTGTTCCGCGGGCAAGCCCTCTCTTTCTAGCCCTGTATTTAGATCCTTTCTTCAGGGAACTTGGATTCTTCCTTTTTGTTTTTGCTACCTTATGCTCTGTATGCTTTTTGCAGTAAGGGCAGTATCTTTTTATGGTTTTTGGTACTTTCATGTTTCATAGGAAAAGTAGGTTATATATAAATCTTTATTTTTTTA
This sequence comes from Candidatus Woesearchaeota archaeon, assembly GCA_018399355.1. GTDB lineage: Archaea > Nanobdellota > Nanobdellia > Woesearchaeales > CG1-02-33-12 > M55A3. Next base: position 10,602 of record JAGYOA010000019.1, read on the forward strand.
TCTGTTCTGCCCTTTGTTTCATTATAAGAATATCAGCTATCTCTTCAGGCAGGTTTGCAGTATCGTCTTCTTCGAACGGTCCATAAACCTCAAGATTCCTTCCAACAAACCTCGGAACAGAGTGTATAAACCTTATTAATTTTGTTTTTTCATCATTTTCTTGTTGTTTTTCCTGCTGTTCCTCTTGTTTATCCTCTTGAACATCTTCTAAAGTTTCCTTATCTTGCTGTTCTGGCTCTTTCTCTGGCTGTTTTTTATCATCTGTCTCGCTTACCAGATAAATTTCTGAAAGAAGGCCCCGTCTGAAACTACTTAAGACATCAGAAAGCTGGTCAAAAAGCTTTTTTTCCTCATCTAACAATGCACTGCAGTCATCAGGATTAGAAGAGGTTTTTGCCTTTATTATTGCCATCTGAACTATTTTCTGCTGTCTTCTGTCAAAAAGATTATTTAGCATGCTTTTTATATTATCAATCTGCTTTTCAGTGTTCTCTTTTTCAATCTCTGCAGAATCTCCTATTTTTATTTGCTGGCCCTTGAGAATTGAGTTTTTTTCTTTTATATAGCCTTTCAAGTCATCAACAAAAGAGTCGCTAAGCTTTTGAAGCTCAGGCCTGTTCTTTTCCCTTCTCAGCAAATCAAAAAGGGTTTCATAAGTTATGTTTATCTCTTTTTCAGCCATATCTCCCCCAAGATGATAACTAACTAAAACTATTTAAAGTTTTGTAAAAACCCATATAATATGGCAGAACTGTGCTTTAAGACGCTTCACTTTAAGGATGAAGGAAAAAGGATTAAGGTAATTTTTTTTAGAATATTCTATTTTTACATTGAAAAAGATGAACTGGAAAAAATAGGCAAATTCAAAGTAAAGGATAGCTCAATTATTTTTGATAATGTTGCTGAGGCCAGGGCTGAAAGAAAATTCAGTCAGCTTCTTTTCAAAGGATTCAATAACCTCACTAATATGGTTTCAGGAAAAAACGCAGTTTACATACATAGAAATTCAGGAATACCCTTGATTGGCTCAAACAGCTTTGGGATAGTTGACAGGAACACATCTATTGTTGATATAAGGCCCATAACAAGCTGTAACCTTAACTGCATATACTGTTCAGTGGATTCCGGACTTTCTACCAGAAACCAGACAGATTTTGTTGTTGAGCGCGAATACCTTGTTGAGGAATTCAAAAAAATTTTGGATTTTAAGGATTGCGAGCTGGAAATACATCTTGGTACTCAAGGAGAGCCTTTGCTTTATGCAGAAATAGCTGAATTAGTAAAAGACCTTTCATCATTTAAAGAAGTAAAAACAATTTCTATGGACACAAACGCCACACTGCTTAATGAAGAGCTTGTTGATAGGCTTGCAGATGCAGGGCTTACAAGAATTAATGTTTCTATTAATTCCCTTAATCCTGAAATCGCGGAAAAAATGGCAGGATGCAAATACAATGTAGAAAAAATAAAAAAAATTGTATTGTATGCATCTAAAAAAATGCAGGTTGCAATCGCCCCTGTTCTTCTGCCTGGTTTTAATGAAAATGAGATGGAAAAATTAATAGAGTTTGCCAAGAAATTAAGGAAGAATAATGAAAGTTACTTTATAGGAATACAGAATTTTTTAAACTATAGGTTTGGAAGAAACCCATGCAAGCAGCTTTCATGGGATCAATTTTATGAAAAAATGAGAGAATTAGAGAAAAAAACAAAGACAAAACTGCTGCTTAACGCAGATGATTTTAATATCAAGAAAACAAAAAAACTTGCAAAGCCATTTAAAAAAGGAGATGTTATTGAGGCGCAGGTAGTATGTCCCGGAAGGCTCAAGAATGAAATGATAGCTGTATCAAAAAACAGGTCAATCTCTGTTTTAAACTGTTTTAAAAAAGGAAAAATAAGAATAAAAATAATAAGAGACAAACATAATATCTTTGTTGGAATTATTGCTTAAGGATTATCCTCAACCTTTATTGTTCCCATTGTTTCAAAAATTAAACAAAAGTAAGAATACTCTCCTGTTTCATTGAAAGTGTGGTTAAATGAGTCGCCTTCTCTTAATATTGGACTTCTGAATTTGTGATTAGGCGAAACATGATTAATCTGATGAGGATATTTTTCTTTGTTAACCCAAACCACAGTTGTCCCTGTTTCAATTGTAGCATACTTCTGACTGAAGGCAGCGTTATTTATTTCTATGGTTAATATTTTTCCAGCAGTTTCAGAATCCTCTGTTTCTTTTAGCTCTTCCTCCTCTTCTACTATAGTTTCATCTTGTTCAGTTGTTTGTTCTGTTTCTTTTAGCTCTTCCTCATCTTGGATGTTTTCTTCTTCTAGGGAAGGAGTTTCTGCGCATCCGCTTAAGAATAAAACTGTTATTAAAATTAAAGTGAAAATTTTTTTGTCCATAATGCTCACCTCTTCAATGTTATTTGTTGTTTTATTTAAATAATTTTCTTTTTCAAAACCTGAAAATACCAGCAAAAAAACTTATTATTCTTTGAAAAAAGTTTTTCTGCCTTAATTCAACGCATATATTGTTAATACATGAGTTTATACATTCATAACTGTTTTCGCAAATTTCATTATCTTGTTTCTGCATCATCCATTGGTTGTTTGCACTACAATAAGAGGAAACATTGTTTATTTCTTTTACATCACCATAGGAAAAACATTGGCTGTCTGAAGGGCATCCATCAATAACTGTAAATTTACATTGTCCTTCAATGCATTCATTTGTTGTGCAGGGGTTGTTATCATCACATTTTTCAACACAGCTGTGGTTGACTATTATCTCGCAAATATCACACTCAAGCTTCTTGCACAAGAAATCATTTCTGTCGCAATATTCATCTAAACCGCAGTCAGTATCTAAAATACAAAAAGATTTATTGCAGTATTCTTCAGCATAGGTGTAATACTTGTCATTTTTATTGTAGCATTTATCATGGCTTATTGAAATTCTCTCTATGTTTAAATCTGTTTTTAGCTTGAGCAAATAATTATCATCTCCAAGGTTTTTGATTGTTAGGTTTTTTATTATTGTGCTTTTTGATAAAGGACCGTATGTATAAATATTATTTTTGTCTGTTTCAAAAGAATACCTTAAATTATAAACTCCATTATGATTTTCTGATTTGAACCTTGCGTAAAAATAACCAAATTGCTGGTAACAGCTTTCTGTCGAAATCTCGAGCTCCTTGCAGCTGAATTTATACCCTGGGCAGTAAGTATCAAAGCTATGGTTGAAACCCCCATACTCAATTTTAATTCCGTACCTGAAATTATCATTAAGAACCATGTCTTCAGAATTAAAAAATTTTAGGTCACTGGTCCATTCTCCAGGAACATGAAACCATTCTTTTCTGTCCTTGCTTGCATAAACCTTTCCTTCTATGTTTTGGGTTGAATAAATTTCAATTGAGCCGGAGTCATCACAATCCCCTACAAACAGTATATAGGCGCTTGAAATAGGGATCAATAAAAATAGTGTGAATACCAGCACAAGTAAATTTTTCATTTAAACACCTCTTTAAGGTATGCGGTTAAGCTGTTTTATTAAATAATTCTCTTCTTTATCAATCTTTTGGATTTCATTATCAACCTTTACAGGCTTTTTTTCTTCTTTTTCAAAATCTCCTATTCCGGATGATTCTTCTTTGAGCTTTATTTCTATTGTTGACATCTGCTCTTCATTAAGCTGTTTTGGCTGCCACTGGAAGTTAAGGTTGTCATTTTCCTTTCTTGGAATTATATGAACCATAAAATGGTTTGTTTTTTGGCCAGAGACAACACCATTTTGTATGAGTATATTAGTTCCCTTTGCCTGAAAAACCTCAAAAACAGCCATTGATATCTTATTTACTATTTTTGAAAGATGCCCCATTAAATAATCTGGAACCTGTTCAATTATTGCGAAATGCTCTTTTGGCATTACAAGGAGATGGCCCTGGCAGCAAGGCCTTGAGCTTAGCATTGCAACTACCTTTTCATCCTGAAAAATTATTTTTCCTTTGTTGCTTTTTATTATTTCGCAAAATTCACATTTATTTTCCGGGCTCATTTTTTATAAGGAAACTTGATATATCATCAAGATTTGGTTTTTCTTTGTTTTCTTGCTTTTCTTCATGTTGTTTTTTCTTATCTTGGTTATTTTTCGTTTTTTGTTTTTCAACATGCTTTTTTTCTTCACTTGGCTGTTTTTTATCATCCATATCAATAGGCTCTCTTTTCTTGATTCCAAAAAGTTCATTGACCTTGTTTTTTAATGCTGTTCTCATCTGCTCTAAAACATCATCTGAAACCTTTTTTTCTGCAAGATTAAACATGTTTAATCCGTCTGTTTTCATCCTTGGTATTATATGCACCATAAAATGAGATGCTTTCTGGCCTGCAGGCGCCCCGTTTGCTATGAATATATTGGTTCCTTCAGCATTTAAGGCCCTCAGACATGCATGTGAAAGGCTTTTGGCAACCATAAAAACATGAGCAATTATATCGTCTGGAATCTGCGGCATTATCTGATAATGTTCTTTTGTCAACAGAAGTATATGCCCAGGATTAGAAGGATTTATATCAAGTATTGCCAGTACTTTATCATCCTCATATATTTTTTTTGAAGCAACGCGCCCTGAAATAATATGGCAGAATATGCAGTTTTGCTTCTGAAGCTCCTGTATCTGCTCAGGAGACATGTTTGCAAGCTCTTCCTCTGTGACCATAATTGCATTTAAATATTGTTTATATTTAAAATTTCCTATTAAATTAAACAAAATATTTAAAGGTTCTATAATCATCAAATGTTATGGAGCCAGATATATCTGTTGTTTTGCCCTGCCTTGATGAGGAAAAAACAGTAGGAAAATGCATTGATGAGATAAATAGTATTTTTGAAAAAAAAGGAATTAAAGGAGAAATAATTGTGTGTGATAACTGCTCAATTGATTCTTCTGTTGAGATAGCCAGTTCAAAAGGAGCAAGAATAATAAAACAAAAAATAAAAGGATATGGGGCTGCATGTATTAAGGGAATTTTATTTGCTAAAGGAAAAATTATTGTTATAGGTGATTCAGATGGGACATACGACTTTTCTGAAATTCCAATATTAATTGCACCTATTAAAAAAGGATATGGCCTTGTCATTGGAAACCGGTTTAACGGAAAAATGAAAAAAGGTTCAATGACCAAGCTGCATTTTATTGGAAATTCATTTCTTTCTGGAATTATAAGAATATTATTTAAATCAAAGGTAAGAGATTCTCACTGCGGTTTAAGGGCGTTTACAAAATATGCTTTCAAGAAAATGAGCCTTAAATCAAGAGGAATGGAGTTTGCCTCTGAGATGGTAATAAAGGCTTCTAAAAAAAATATTAGAACATATGAAGTTAATGTTTCATACAGAAAAAGAAAAGGCAAATCAAAACTTAACAGCTTTAGGGATGGATGGAGGCATTTGGTTTTTGTATTCTCTTCAAAATTCTTTTAAGAAAGTTTTTTATAAACTTTCTTTTTTCTTGATTTTATGAAGATAGCGATAGTATATGATATGATTTATCCTTACAGCATAGGGGGAGCAGAAGTAAGGAACTACACTCTCGCTAAAAAACTTGTTGAAATGGATCATGAAGTACATATTTATGGCATAAAAATGTGGGATGGCCCAAACACAATTAAAAAACAAGGAATAATAATCCATGGGGTTGATTGTTATAAAAAGAAATATAACTTTAAGGGTCAAAGAAACCTTTTAGAGCCAGTTATTTTTTCT
>JAGYOA010000002.1 GCA_018399355.1 Candidatus Woesearchaeota archaeon
TATAAAAAAGAATTAGATTTTTATAAATATAATCCTTATAGTTTTCATTATTTTTTTGAACATCTTATTGATACATAAAAAGAACAAAATTATAAATTTATCGAATGATTTACTTTTTTTGAATTATTTAAATCAAATAATTAACTTTAATTTATGAATACTCCTTCTATGTAATATTTTTCTGCACCTTTATGTAGTGGGATACATAAACCCTCTTTTGCTTGTTCAATGTGTGGTATGATGTAACTATCAAAAAAAGATTGGTTTTCAAAAAGATTCTTGGTTAAATTATATATAAATTCTTCATCTTGGTATTCATTGGTTATCAAAATCGAGTTAACAGCTAATGTATTAATATCTGATTCCATATTACTATATGTATCCTTTTTAATAGTTCCTTTCGTATAAAATTTATTTTCTGATACTAAAATGTCAATTAAATCATTTTCAACAGGAATAACCATAAGATTAGATATCTCTTCTTCTTTGACTTGGAAAACTTCATTAGGTTTCATAGTATGAGGAATAGATATTATTAAAGCATCTACAACATTTTTTTGTAATAACCCTATTCTATCTCTGGCGTCTATATGGCCTCCAGGAGGTAATCCTAAATCATCCCTATTATACTCATCTGAAGATATTATTAAAATTTCATTTAAAATTCCTTTTTTTTCTAATATTAACCTTGCATTTATGCTGGCCATCTTATTTTCTGAGCCAATAATTACTTTCTTACCTATTAATCCATCTAATGAGGATATATTTGAACTTTTTTTAACTATGATATGGACATTTTCTGGAAATAACAAAATAATACTTCTTATAGAATCCATTTTATCATCCTCAAAATCTCTTTTACCCTTATATTCATTATAAGCAATTTGACAATCTACAACTGCCATATCTGCCTTGCCTTTATCAATTTTGATTATATTATCCAATGACCCCCTAGATAAAATCATTTTACAATCTCTTTCTTTAGTAATTAAATTACAAATTTCTGTAATCTTTTGGCTTGTTGGAAAATATACCCCCCATGGCCAAGAAGAAGGAATAAGTATGTTTTGTTCTTTTTCATCTACTTTTTCATAACAGTAATCTTTTATAGTCTCTTCTTTTATTTTATCACAAATCGATGAATCTAACTCAACTATGCCTTCACAACATAGTCTTTTATCTTCATTTCCTATATCAAAACAAGCATTAATATCTCCTGTTTTTTCAGCAACTTCTAGACAGCAAGAATCTTTTTCATCTTCATTTTCTATGAAATCACACATTGATGAAGACCTGTCTGTTATGTTAATACAACAATACAACCTTTGGTAATATTCCTCTATGTTAGAACAAGCATAAAGTTCTTTATTATATTCTTTTATATCTTTGGGGTTAGTATCCTCTTTTATATTATTAATGTTAAAAAAATCTAACCCACCAAATATAAAAAATCCTGCCCCAATAATAATCACAACTAACACAAGAATTAACAATTTTGAATTATTTTTTATGTTTTTAACTGATTTTTTCTTTGATTCATCAACAGTTGTTTTTATTTGCCGTCTTCTTTCTTGAAGTTTATCTCTTCTTGTTTCTTTTTCTTCTTCAAGATTTTTTATATTGTTTTCTTGTTTTTCATCTTTTTTTGTACTTTCTTTTTCTTGAGCATTGGATTCAGCAGCAGCCCTAATCGCACTATCAGCAAGTTCTTTTGGATAACCTTCTTTAATTAATATATTTCTTACCTCTTTTTTACTGTATTTTTTAAGGTCTTCACTTACATAATCAATTAGTCTTTTGCTGACCATATTTAACTTAAACACCTCTTTTAGACTTAATATTTTTTTGCATTATTTATATTTTTTGTAAAATTCTTTAATTTATTATACTTTTTAAGTTTAGTATTTATAAACCACAAACTTAATAAACAAAAGAAATATTTACCTTATTATGTACATAACAAAATTCCTTGACCTAACCTTGTTTGAAACAAAATACAAACAGCAGGCCATTGAATTAATTGCTTACTCTTTCATAGCTTTTTTTGTTCCTTTTCTCTTTGGTCACCCACAGATTTTGGTTGGCACTCTTGTTAACATGGCTTTAATATTATCAAGCCTTTCACTTAAAAGAAACTTTTTACTGCCTGTTATCTTCATGCCGAGCATTGCAGTATTGTCAAGAGGATTGATTTTCGGGCCATTCACTGTGTTTTTAATCTACTTTATACCTTTCATCTGGATTGGAAACTTTATCTTGACAATCTTCTTTAAGGGCCTTTACATAAAAAAGAAAGCAAACTACTTCATTACTTTATTTTCAGCAGGGTTTACAAAGGCAATTTTCCTGTTTTTTATTGCATTTGTTTTATTTAATTTAAATTTGGTTCCAGAAATATTCCTTGCAACAATGGGATTAATACAATTTACAACAGCAATTCTCGGAGGTATAGCTGCATTTGCAGTAATAAAATCAAGAGAAAAAATAAATTGATAAATTAATCATGAAACCTGTGCTCAATAACTTTCTGCATTTCATTAAAAACAATATGAACTGCCTTTGTAAGATCCCACTCGCTTGACTGGGCATCAAATGATTTTGTCGGGGCAATAACCTTAAGCTTTATCTCATATCTTTTTCTTTCGCCGGTTGTGTCAAAGGTCTTTACATGGATTGTAATCAAGTCAATATTCTTTATAACTCTCTTTATCTTTTCATAGTATTCATTGGCCAATCCCTTAACTACTTCAAGTTCATCTTCATTCAAATCCTTGATTCCGATAATTTTTATGTTTTCCATATTCTTTATTGGGCAAAGCAGGTTTATATATTTTATTGAAATTAAATTCTAAAATCTGATCTGCAAAGGTTTTTTAGGTGTTTTTCCAATATTGAAATATAAACAGGGTCAGTAAATCTTTTTATAGTAATATTTTTATTTTTATATACTTCAGAATATTTTTCTTTTTTTGAATACTTTTCAATTTCATTAGTTGGAATTCCATACACATTATTTTTATTGAATTCAAATTCGCTTATCATTGGTTTTTTATTGAAATTATTCTCTTCTACTATAAACCCTGAATCTGATAAAAACAGATGATAGTTTATCTTATGGTCCTGTATTTCATATACTTTTTTCATAAAAAAGAGATTGATTTTAGATATAAAAATCTTTTCTGTGGTAATTAATCCAAATTTAACTTATTTTTGTGGTATTTAATAGCAAAACTTATAAACAAGTGGTAATTAATACACTTTATTAGTATATGTGGTATTTAAAACAATAAAAAACAAATATAAAAATATGTGGTAATTAACCATGGTTTACAGAAAGCAGGTTGAAATCAAGGGCCAAAAATATTGGTACCTATTCCATACTGTAAGGCACGGAGAAAAATATCTTAAAAAATCAAAATATATTGGGAAAGAGCTTCCAGAAAATATTAATGAAATTGAAAAGGAATTTTTAGATGAAGTTAAAATGGGAAAACAGGAAGTTTCAAAAGAAATAAGAGAATTAGCTGAAAGCCTGCATCCCTATGAAAGAAAAGTTCTGCCCTTTCTTAAAGATAACAAATCATTAAGGGAGATTGTCAAGGCCTCAAAAATGAAGGAAATTGAAGTAATGAGGGCATTGCAGTGGCTTGAAAACAAAAACATTATTTCAATTAAAAAAGAGCTAAAGGAAATAATATCTTTAGGAAAAAATGGAAAAGATTATCTTGAAAAAGGAATGCCTGAAAAAAGATTTCTTAAGGCAATTGATGGAACAACACATATTGAAAAAATAAGGCAGAAAGCAGGGCTTGAAAAAGATGAAGTTAATGTATGCCTTGGAATCTTAAGGAAAAAAGCAGCAATTGAAATAAAAGAAGGAATGAATATAAAAATAACAGAACAGGGAAAGAAATTATTGCAAAAGCCCTCATTTGAGGAATTGTTCTTAAAACAGCTTCCAATTGAATCAAAGAATTTAACACAAGAGCAAAAATACGCATTTAATGAACTCAAGAAAAGAAAAGACATTATAAAAACAGATATTGTTACAGAGAGGACAGTTGAATTAAAAGAAATCTATGATGATTTAATCAAGGCCAAAGTTTCATTCAAGAATATAATAGATGAGCTTTCCCCTGAAATAATAAAAAATGAATCATGGAAAAACAAAAGCTTCAGGAGATATGACATAAAGATAAATGTTCCTTCAATCTCAGGAGGAAGAAGACATTTTGTCAATGAAGCAGTGCAGTACATAAAGAGAGTTTGGCTTGAGATGGGATTTAAGGAAATGAAAGGTCCTTTACTGCAGACATCATTCTGGAACTTTGATGCTTTATTTACAGCGCAGGACCATCCTGCTAGAGAAATGCAGGACACTTTCTTTATCAAAAATCCAGAAAAGGGAAAACTTCCAGATAAAAAAATTGTTGAAGGTGTTAAAAATGTCCATGAAAACGGATTCAAGACAGGCAGCCTTGGCTGGAGATACAAATGGAGCCCTGAAATTGCAATGAAAAATGTTTTAAGAACACATACAACTGTTTTGTCTGCAAGAACCATAGCTGCATTAAAGAAAGAAGACCTTCCTGCAAAATTCTTTACAGTGGGAAAATGCTTCAGAAACGAGACAGTTGACTGGTCTCATTTATTTGAATTATGCCAAGTAGAGGGAATTGTTATTGATCCTGAAGTTAATTTCAAAAATCTTGTTGGATATTTAACAGAGTTTTACAAAAAACTTGGGTATCCTAAGGTAAGGATAAGGCCGGCATACTTTCCATACACAGAGATGAGCGCAGAAGTAGATGTTTTCCATCCTGTAAGAAAAGAATGGATTGAATTGGGTGGCTCTGGGATATTCAGGCCAGAGGTAGTAAAGCCATTATTGGGAGTAGAAGTTCCTGTGTTGGCATGGGGCCTTGGAATGGAGAGAGCAATATCAATGTACTACAATATAAGTGATATCCGCGATTTGTACAGGAATGATTTAAAGCAGTCAAGGGAAATAAAAACATGGTTGAAATAAAATGCCCACAATAACACTTGATAAAAAAGATGTATTTAATTTAGTTGGAAAACAAGTTCCAGATGACAGGCTAAAGGACAGAATCTCAATGCTGGGAACAGACTTAGAAAAAGTAGATGATTTTGAAATTACAGTTGAGGTTTTTCCTAACAGGCCTGATTTATTGTCTGAAGAGGGGTTTGCAAGGGCATTAAGCTCATTTATAGGAGTAAAAACAGGATTAAGGAAATATGATGTAAAGAAATCTGATTTAAATGTTAAGATTGAAAATTCTGTTGAGGATGTTAGGCCTGTTATAAGGTGCGCTGTGCTTAAGAATGTTAACTTAACAGATGAGGCAATAAAGAGCTTAATGCAGCTGCAGGAAAAAATCCATTTAACCCATGGAAGAAAAAGAAAAAAGGTTGCAATTGGCGTTCATGATTTTGACAGGGTTAAGTTTCCCTTAACTTATAAGGCAGTTAAACCAAATGAGGTTTCATTTGTTCCTTTAGGCATGGAAGAAGAAATGAATCTTTCTCATATATTATCAAGACATCCAAAAGGGAGAGATTATGCATTCTGCTTAGAGGGGTTGGAAAAATATCCAATAATAATAGATTCAAAAAATGATGTTGTTTCATTTCCGCCAATAATTAATGGTATTGTAACACAAGTAAGAGAGGAAACAAAAAACCTTTTTATTGATGTTACTGGAACTGATGTTAATGCTGTTACACAGGCATTAAATATCTTGGTTGCAAGCTTATCAGACAGAGGTGCAGAGATTTATTCCCTTAATGTTAGTGGTGTTGTCAGCCCGGATTTAAGTCCTAGAAGAATGAATATTGATTTAGTATATGTTAATAAATTATTAGGCCTTAACTTAAATCAAAAAGAATTTGAGGAGCTGCTTTCAAGGATGGGACTTGGTTATGATGAAGAAGTATTAATCCCTGCTTATAGAGGAGATATAATACATCCAGTTGATATTGTTGAGGCAGTTGCAATTGCATACGGATTTGAAAATTTTAATCCTGAAATACCAAACCTTGCAACCATTGCAGAGGAAGATTCTTTTGAAAAATTCAAGACAAAGATTGCAAACATTTTTGTTGGAATGGGGATGATTGAAACAAATACTTATCACATTACAAACAAGGAAAATATCAACAAAAAAATGAATCTTGAGCTTAAATGCGTTGAGCTTTCAAATGCACTGACAACAGATTATAATGTTTTAAGGTCATGGATTATTCCAAGCTTGATTGATATTTTGAAAAATAATCGCAACAGGGAATTTCCACAAAAGATTTTTGAGATGGGAATTTGTTTTAAGGAAAACAAGGATAAAGAGACAGGTGTAGAGGAGTTTACAAGACTGGCTGTTTTAATTTCTCATACAAAGGCAAACTTCACAGAGATAAAGCAAGTTTTGGATTATTTATTCAGGGCTTTGGATTTGAATTATGAGATTGAGAATACAGAGCATTCAAGTTTTATTAAAGGAAGGGTTGGAAGAGTAATTGTTAATGACAAAAAATTGGCCTACATAGGAGAGATCTCGCCAGAGGTAATAACCAACTGGGAATTAGAGATGCCAGTGGCCGCATTAGAATTAAACTTAACAGAGCTTTTTTCTTTAATAAATTAAAAACTAACTTATCTCTTTTTCATACTTTTCAAAATATTTTTCTCTTAATTCATTTATTTCTTTCATAATAGGAATGTTAAGCCCTTTACCTTCAAGAAGGTCCAGCCTTTCTCCAACCCAAGTAATCCATACATCTTGTTTGCTTTTTTTGATTTGACTTTTTAATTCATTAAGAAATTTATCCCATTTTATTCCTTTTTGTGCCAAACTAATGCAGTCTTCTAGATCTCCCTCTCTTTCTGTCATTGTTTTGAAAAGGAAAATATCTTCATTAGAGCAAAAATTAAGTTTAATTTTTTTAAGGTTAATAACATTGATTGCTCTCTTCATCATTCCTTTTGAAATAGAAAACCTTCCACAAACCTCTTTCTGAAAAAGGTCAATCCTGAAATCATCCCTTACAAATATCTGGTTTAGATTCATATTTTTATATTTTATACTAGGAATCTTTTCTTTAAAATCAATTGATTCTAATGCATTCTTTAAACTTATGAATTCTTCTTTTGTTTCTACAACTAGATCTATATCTTTTGTAGCTGGCTTTAGTCCTTGATACAACAATACTACCCCTCCTATCACAAAGATTCTTACTTTATCTATCAATGAAGAATTTATCTCTTTAAACAATTCTTCTATTTCCTTAAATTTTGATATCATACATCTCAGCCCTCTCCTTTATTTCATTAAGTGTTGGATAATCCGGAAAAGATTTTCCTTTTAAAACTAATTTTAGTTTATCAACTATAAAATGCCTTACTTTTATTTGCTTTTTGAATTTAAGGTAAAACAATGAAATAAATATTAAAAATCTTATTGTTTTTTCTTTTTCAGCTACATACAATGAATGTCTAAAAACAACATCTTTTGAAAGCCTTCTTTTAGGCAGGGTATAATAGTTTGTCGTAAGCAATATTTTTATCCCAAAATTTTCAAAACAGGAGAATGCAGTTAGAGTTGCATCTATTCTTCCTTTATTTGCAAAAACCAGTTCTTTGTCTGTTTTTTTGTATATTACTGAGTTTACAGGGATTTTTTTGTCAACAGATTCTGAAAATTTTTTGTATTCTTCAAGAAACTCTTTTAGGTTAGTCCATATTCTTGCATTTAGAACATAATTTTTCTTTTCTTTTCTTATTATGCTTGTATTGTAGAATTGCTTCAGCTTTTGGTAAATAATGCTCTTTTTAAGTTTAGTTTCTCTTTCAATTTGTTTAATATTTTTTGGGCTTAATATTACAATAAGTATTTTTATTCCATTTCCTGATAGTATATTTATAAGGTTAGGGTACTGTGATAGCAGATTTAGCAAAAGAGAACCGTGAGTTGTTTTTTTTGCTGTTATTCTGCCCCTGTATAATTTTATAAATTCCTTTTCTATGAGACTTTTGGTTGTTCTGTATATCTGCTTATCACTTTTTTTTACAGCATGAGCTATTTCATTAATCTTTTTGTTTCCATTTGCAATCTGTTCAAGCACTCTTAATTCAGGTTTTGATAAGTTCATATTTCCATAAAAACATTACTTATTTATATACTTTTCGTATTTATATGGAAAAAAATAATAACCAAAAAGAAATTAGAGATGCTGGTGGATGTATTTGAATTAATTCCTAAATAATAAACCTTATAAACAAGTTCATTAATTTAAACATTAAAGAGGTGGTTTTATGGCAAAAGCAATGAAAAAACATCATGAGGGATTCCCAACATTTGCAGTTATTCTTCTTGTGGTTGGAATAATATGGCTTTTAAATGACTTAAAAATAATTGCTGTGAATATTCCATGGATACCAATGGTTTTGATAATTGTTGCAGTTGGGATGATATATAATAGAATTAGTAAAGAATAGGCATTTTTATCTAAAAATGAAAAAAATAATGCCCCCAACATACTTTATTGTTTTGCTTGTATTTTCTATATTCTTTCATTCCTTTTTTCCTTTAATTAAATTTTCTTATTTTCCTTACAATTATCTTGGTGTTTTGCTGATAGTCTTTGGAATCTTTCTTAACATTAAGGCAGACTCAATGTTTACAAAAAGCAGGACAACTGTTAAGCCGCATTTGATGCCGAGTTTTTTTCATGTTTCAGGCCCATTTAAGATAAGCAGGCACCCTATGTACTTGGGAATGTTCTTGATTTTGTTGGGAGCCGCATTAATCATGAGTTCTCTTGTAACATTTATTTTCTCCTTTTTGTTTGTAATTCTGATGAAAATTCTTTTTATTCCAGAAGAAGAGAAAAACATGGAAAAGGCCTTCGGAAAAAAATATTTAGATTACAAGAAAAAGGTAAGGCAGTGGATATGATCTAAAGATATTCATAAAATATAAATACTCATTATGAATTTTTTATTTTATGATGAATGGCCTTGAAAAGAATGATAAATCAAATGGTGTGAACAAGCACCATAACCAAAATAAGAAGACTCAAAACCCCAAAAAATTTCTTTTTGTAACCCTTGACAGCCTCATAGCAGATATTGCATGGCGCGTTAAGAAAGAAGGGCACGAAGTAAGATATTATGTGAAAAACTCTGAAGACAAGGAGGTAGGTATGGGTCTAGTTGATATGGTTGAAGACTGGGAGAAAGAAATAGACTGGGCAGATATTATTGTTTTTGATGATGTTCTCGGCCAAGGCGAAAAAGCCCAAGAACTAAGAAGCAAAGGAAAGCTGGTCATAGGAGGAACCCCTTATACTGATAAATTAGAGGATGACAGAAATTTTGGACAAGAGGAATTAAGAAAATTTGGAATAAATATTCTTCCTTCAAAGGTATTCACAAACTTCGAAGAGGCAATACAATTTGTAAAAGAGAATCCTGAAAGGTATGTTTTGAAGCCTTGTGGAGAGGCTGCCAACCTTAAAGGGCTTCTTTTTATAGGAGAGGAAAATGATGGAAGGGATGTCATACAGGTTCTTAGTGATTATAGTAAGGCATGGTCAAAAAAAATTCCAGCTTTTCAATTACAAAAAAGAATATCTGGTGTTGAGATTGCAGTTGGAGCTTTTTTTAATGGAAAGAATTTTATCTATCCTATAAATGTCAACTTTGAGCATAAAAAGCTATTTCCTGGTAATTTAGGACCTTCAACAGGCGAAATGGGAACATCAATGTTCTGGTCATGCCCTAACAAGTTATTTAATATGACTCTGAAAAAATTTGAACCAAAGCTTGCAGAAGAGGGATATATTGGTTATATTGATTTGAATTGCATAGTCAACAGTAAGGGGATTTATCCTCTAGAGTTTACAAGTAGGTTTGGGTATCCATGCGTTTTTATACAGGAAGAGGGAATGATTACTCCCATGGGTGATTTTTTGTATGAGCTTGCACAGGGAAATTCACCAAACTTAAAAGTAAGGTCAGGATTCCAGGTAGGTGTCAGGATTGTTGTTCCGCCCTTCCCCTTTACAGACAAGGAAACCTTTGAAGTTAAATCAAAAGATTCTATTATATACTTCAAAAAAAGTACGGAAGGAGTTCATATTGAGGATGTTAAGCTGGTGAATGATGAATGGGTCGTTACAGGAAATTCAGGAGTTGTTCTTGTTGTGTGCGGCTGCGGACAGACCATGCATCAGGCAAGAAAACAGGCCTATCAAAGAATTAAGAACATTTCTATACCTCATATGTACTACAGGGATGATATAGGAGAGAGCTGGTTTGAGGACAGCGATAAATTGCATACATGGGGTTACCTCATAGAACAATAAATATATCTTACAGGTAAATTAAATTATGAATGATAAAAAGTTAAAGAAGATTATAAATAATATAACAGAATTTACTGTTAAGGAACTTAAATACAAGGGCCTTATTTCTCTTTATCTTTCTGGGACAATTTTAACTAAAGATAGGGTTAAGCTTAGTGATATTGACTTGTTTGGTATTGTAAGTCCTGATTTTGATATAATCAAAGAAGAAAACAAGATTAATTCCGACTTTGAAAAGAAAAGTAAAATATTATGTGGCGGATTTGAAACAAGATTTAGGGCAATAGGTATTGATGAATTAAATAAAGGCAAGCCAAGGGGAGTAATAGCTAAATATATTGGGCTTGATATTCTAATTAAACAATTTCCATTTTTTAAAAAATTATGGGGCAAGGATTTAGATTTTTCAAAATTCAAAGTCAAGCCAATAAAGCCAAAACAAGAGGCAAAGATACACATAAAAACAATTGAATTATTCCTGAAAAAGCTAAAGAAAGGAGAGGAATTGTTTCCAATACAGAACTTTCCAAAATCAGTGCTTTTTTTGGCCAGGGTTGAAGCAGAAAAGGATTACAATTTCAAGTTTACTCCTTACTATGTTGATTTGGAGAAACATTTTGTAAAACAAAAGGGCCATATTGTTCATAAGGCCATGAAACTCAGAAAAAAGAAACTCAAAAGAAAGGACATTCTTGATTTTAAGGATGATGTTAAACAGTACATAAAACATATTAAGAAAAGGATGAAGAAATGGAAATAACTTATTATAACTCCTTATTTTGATACATAATAGAAAAGTATAAATATTCATTTTTAATAAAAAACATAGGGGGGTATTAATGAGTGAAAATAATGAGTTATGGGAAGAATACAAAAATAAAGTTAAGGAAATAATTGCTTCTGGAGATCAGGAAAGAATTAATAAAATGGTTGAAAGGAATCTAATTAATATGGGTCGTGCTGGGCCTACAACATTGGCACTCCTTACCTTATTACAAAAGAAGGACATAATTGATCCAGAAGAAATAAGCAAAATTGTTGATGAGCAAATAAAAAAAGAGATTGATTACTTAAAAGGATATCAAACAAAGTTTTACAAGACTTAATAGCTCTGGTATTAATGTAATAGACGGTTTTCATATTTTATACTTCTGAATATTAAAAATCCAATCAAAAGAGGAATGGAATCCAATAAAATTGTTTTATATCACTCTTTTTTTATGTAAAATTAACAAGGTTATTATTCCAACAAAAAAAGTTGTAATCCCCAATACAGTTAATGCCTGAACCAGACTGTAAACATCTGCAATCCATCCTATCACAGGAATTATTGCTGCGTAAAATAATCTTTCAACTAAGTTCTGAGCAGATAGCACAGTTGCCCTTATATCTGAACTAGTCAATTTATTTATGTAATCAGTAATAACTGGTTTAGAAAACCCCCTAACGAATTGTTGTATAAATGCAAAAGAAAAACTAAAAAGATAGATAAAATTCCCCATAAGCAAATAACTTAAACCAACAAGGATGACCAATAAGATTAGGGAAGATTTTTGACCTAATTTTTCTTCTAAATTATAAGCGTATTTTGAACTTAAAGCAGCAACACCATTAAATGCAGCAAAAACAAAACCAAAGTAGGCTATGTCTAGACCAGTTAATTTAAAATAAGGCTGGTAAAGCCACAATACAGCAGTATTAAACCCAACAATAACTGCTGAATAAATAATCAACCACTTGATTTTTTCATTCTCTACCAAGGATTCTTTTAATATTTGAAAAAGCTCTAAAAGATAACCTTTTTTGAATATTCTTTTATGTCTCCTAGGTTCTTTTAGGCTCATTGATAAAGGTATCAACAAAATCATAAATGGTAGCATAACATAGAAAGTTAGCCTAAAATCTAATTTCCCAATAAAACCTCCAATAACACTGGCAATTGATGTTGCAATTAAGTAATAAAATACTGCATTTCCCATAACCTCTTTGTATAATTTTTCTTTTTTCAAGTCTTTCAGTGTATCAAATATCAAGGCAGAGTCAGTACCAGAAACAAGAGCGATACCAACTGCCCATAATGCCTCAGCAATCAAGAAATGATAAAAATTAAATCCTAAACTATACGCTAAAATTCCAAGCGTAAGAAAAGCCCCTGCAAAAATTAAGGATTTTCTTCTACCAAAAACATCAGCAAAATAGCCAGTAGGAATTTCTAAGACTACAACTACGATAGAATAAAAAGATTGTAGAATCATTATTTGTGTTAGATTTAATCCGTTTTCTTGCCAGAATAAAACAACTATTGGAACAAAAAACATTAAAGCGCTAAAAACCTGAAACAAATAAAACTTCCAAATATTGCCCTCTAATTTTTGTTGCATATTTCTTTTCATTATAAATATTTATTTTGAATAGTTTATTAAATTTTCCAAAATCTCTTGTCTTGAGTAGTTTTTGCAAACAAATAAAGACATTTACGATAGATTTATTAAATAATTATTCTATTAGTTTTTTATGGCAGGAAAAGATTGGTATGAGGCATTCAGTCAAAACATGAATCCCATATTCACAAAAAAAGATTTTGAGAATTATAAAAAAGGAGTTCTTAAGGATTTGAAATATTATGAAAAATATATTCCTAAAGGATCAAAAATTCTTGATGTAGGTTGTGGATTAGGATGTGAGGCTATTCCATTATCATCCTTAGGATATAAGGTTATAGGAGTAGATAATGACAAAAGAGTTGTTGAAGCAGCAAATCAAAACAGCAAAAACTTTGGAGGAGATGTACAAATCATTGAAGGAGATATTTTTAATTTAGATGAATTATTTGATAAAGATTCATTTGATGCCTGTATTAGTGGAGGGGTTTTAGAACATTTCAAGAAAGAAGATGTGAGAAAACTTGTTGATTTGCAACTTAAACTGGCCCCATTGGTTATAGCTAATATGCCTGTGAAGACTAAAAAGTCGATGAAAGCTTATGGTTTTACAGAATCCAATGCATTAAATAATTTAGATAATAATGGAATTTATAGGAATTTCTGGTCTGAGGATGAGTGGGTGAATAAGGTATTAAAGGATTACAATATAGTTGAGCATTTTGTTAAGCCATGCGACCCTTCCATAGGGAACTTTGATGTAGTATATCTATTCATTAAAAGGAAAGTGGTTCTTTCTAAAGAATAAAAATCTTTCTGAATTGAACATAATAAAATTAATCTGTTAAAAGTATATTACAAGCATTTTCTGGGCGTGGCCATTAACTTTAATGAAGGGCTTGTTAAATAAACCTTTCTTTAAACGTTTCAAGATAGGTTAGAAGCAAAGGCAATAGTATTGGGCCAACAAAAATTCCAATAATGCCAAACATGCTTGCACCGCCTATAACTCCTATAATGACAAGTACTGGGCTTACATTAGCCTTTGCCTTCACTATTTTAGCAAGCAAGATATTGTCAATCGTAGATATTATGAAAATACCGTAAAGCAATAAACCTATTCCTTTGCCCAAAATCCAATAATTCTGCGAAAAATAGCCGCTTAAAATCAGATATAACGAAGCAGGAACCCATATGATAGACGTTCCAAGAAAAGGTATCAAAGCAAAGAAAGCTATCAAAACTCCTGATAAAAGTGCAAAAGGAACACCGAATATGTAAAAACCTATAGCCCCGACAATTCCCTGGACTATTGCAACAAATAATTGTGCATAAATTACAGTATGGGCAATATTTTCAAATTCAACAACAAGCCTTTTTTTTGTTTTGGATGTCATTGGAAGTATGTTGCCTATTTTTTTTAATATTTCATTATTATCTTTTAGAATATAATATGTTATGACTATTGTAAGAAAAATTTGTGCTATTATAAGAGGAATACTTAAGATAATCTTTTTAATCTTCTCTTCTATCACTGGCAGATATATCTGCAGCTGTGTGTCAATACCATACCTTGATAAGTAATCTAAACTGAATTTTTCAGCTTGGTTAACAAGTGAACATACCGTTGACTCTTCGCTATTGCATGCGAATCCAAATAATGCTCCTTTTGCAACTGTATTTGATAACGAATTATAGAAATAATACCCTTGTTGTCCAATTCCGACTACTAAAAAAGTGAAGGGAATTAATATAAGAATTATAACAATTAATAAAGAAAGAATAATTGAAACAGATTCATTTGGTATCTTTTTTCTTATCTTTCTGCAGACAGGAAAAGAAATATATGCCAGAAGGGCGCTGCCTAAAATCATAATTATCACTGGCTGGATAAGTTTAAAAAATAGAAACAAAACTATTATGAAAAAGATAAATGGAACTATTCTTTGATATTGATTATTATTGTATGGTTTATCAATTGCCATTGTATAAGATAAGTAATATTATTATTTATATATTTGCATACATCATTGTATTTATAATAACAGATCAGAGGGTGTTATTTATCAGTTCATTTAACTGGCAACTCTAAATCAAAATGAAAATCCTTTTCCTTAAATAGTTTAATGCATGAATCAACAACCTTAGCGTCGTAAAGTATGCCCCTATTCATCTGCAGTTCATCTAGTGCTTTATCGACTCCAAGAGCGGCCCTGTAAGGCCTATGGCTTGACATTGCCTCAACCACATCTGCAACAGAAATTATTTTTGCTTCAGCCAGAGTTTGGCTACCTTTTAATCCTCTAGGATATCCTGACCCGTCAATTCGTTCGTGATGCTGGTAAACAATATCTGCAATAGGCCATGGAAAATCAATATTCTTAAGAATATCATAAGAAGCCTGAACATGAGTCTTTATCAATGCATATTCAATATCTGAAAGTTTTCCTGGTTTAGAAAGGATTTCTGATGGAATATGTATTTTTCCTAAATCATGTACAATCGCAGCTGTCCTGACTAACCTAACTCGATCTGAGGAATACTCCATCTCTGAAGCTATTGCAGCCGCTAAATGTGCAACACGCCGTTGGTGCCTTCCATTATAGAGGTCTTTCGCTTCAACAGTTGAGGCAAGAGCATCTACTGTAGAATATAATGATTTTTCAAGATCCTTGTGGCTACGCTCAAGCATCTCTTCTGAATGTTTGCGTTTTGTGATATCCTTACAAAATCCAAGGAATTTATCGCCTGAAAGCTTTACAGCATCAACTGACATATAAAATTCATGACCATCTGCATGCCTAAAAAGATATTCTCCATTAACTTTTTTTTCTTTCGCAAGTTTGCCAAATTCGCTCAATGCTGCGTCTCTCGAACCCGGCGCAGTAACGTCCATAATAGAAAGCCCCAATAATTCTTTTTTTGTATACCCTAAAAGATTGCAAGCTGCTGGATTCACATCTATATATTCTCCCTGACTATTTGCTACAAAAATTCCATCAGGGGCATTTTCAACATAAGAACGGAATTTCTCTTCTGAGTCTAATAATCTTTGATCCACCTTTCTGCACTCGGCGATACCTCTCCTTTCCGAATCTTTCAGTCCCTTCCCTGACAGGATACGCGCAGATACTGATTTTTGTATCTCTTCTCTTACGTCTGTAGGAATATCTTTCCTTTTCATAATCTCTTCTAAAATCATTTGATTTCTCCAAAAATTTCTTTTCTTTTCTTTCCATCTTTTCTAATCTACTCTCATATACTGTATTATAAATTAATCTTAAATACTTTACACCCTAAAAAACCTAATCTTTTGACTCCTGGCACTTATTTCTTTCATAGGTGCATTTTTCACTGCAAATGCTGCTTAAGATTCCTTCACCGCAATCATGCACGCAATCAGTATACTCGCGCTCGCATGGGTCAGTTTGCGAAATAAAAGTACAGCCATTTACCAAGGCAAGTGATGTAAGTAAAATTACCAAACCCAAAGTTGTTATAATTGTTGAATATTTCATTCTTATCCTCCATTATAGTTATTTATACTTGCTTAATCGCATGTAAATGATGTTTAATCTAGTTTCTTCTTCGCATCAATGTTGCTGCAAGGACTGTGCCTGCAGCCATTCCAACTCCAGCGGCAATCAATACTGACCTTTCAGGGTTTTTTTGGATGTAGCCATCAATATTTCCCTTCATTCTTGTTGCATTTTCCTTTAAGAGAGCTATTTTTTCCCTGCCACCTTCACTCATGCTTTCAGCCTTGTCCATTATATTATCAACTCCATTATGCGTTCTCTGCCTCATACTTGAGATTTTATTTGTTTCATTTTTCATTTTTCACCTTTCTACTCGGCATTTGTTTCTCCAGGAGATGCCGAACTAGTATCTTTCTTGTTCTCTTTATCCCCTTCGGAAAATCTATAATGCCTTGTAATTTTTATTTTAGCTGTATCTTCAATCACATCCCCTTTTTTGTCAGGCAGTAGCCTCATGTTATGGATGTCCATTCCCTGGATCTCTATCTCAACTTTCCTGATACTTGAGTGATTTGGTGTTAATACAATCGTTTTATGCTCAGGTCCCCATTTTTTTTCGAATGTCCCAGATGTATAATTGAACTTAGACAAAGGAATATCTGGGAGAGTTGAAAATTCTGCCTTCAAATAGATTATGTAGTCTCCATAAGTCATTATGGGGATTGTACCTTTTCCTTCTGATTCGCTTTTCTTTTCAAATTCATTTGCCTCTTCTCTGGGTATACAGTACAAACTGTCCTCTTTGTTTATACAGCCCCTTATTTCCTTGAGCTTATTTTCATTTGATACATCGTTTTCCATTTTTACACGCCTCCAACTTTCTTAAAAATACCTAAAAAATCAACATTAAAACCACTATCACTACTACAACTAATCCAATAAATCCAAGTATTCCTCCTTTGTTGTTATTGATAATTTTCATGGTTTTCACCTCCTTATCATTTAATTAAATTATTTTTTGCTCAACCTTAAAGTGGTCCGGTAATGGTTGGCAGCACCCAACTGACAATTGATGCAAAAATCCATACAACAATAGCTACAACCAAAGCTTTCAGCCAGCCCATACTATATAGGGTGCCAAGAGCAATAAGCCAGGCTATGCCTCCAATCACTGAAGCTATCCAACCTACTCCCAGGAAATATGATACAGTCGCAAATATTATTGCACCGATAAGTGCAGCCATTATTGCTGTGCCAAATCCCTCCTTTTCTCCAAACAGTTTTGTAGCCAGATAGATAATAATTCCTGATATGACCAAACTTATCAAAAATCCTATTAATGCTTCTAAAAATGCCATAAATGAACACCTCCTTTCTTCAATTTTTTAATCAATCATTTTCTCACAATGGAAAAAAATATAATCCATTGTGAAGCAATAAATCTTCTACAATGAAACATTTAAGTTTTCATTATTTTCTTTCCAACAGGCCTGTTTTTTACCATTCCTTTGCCACCTGCACTCTTTGCAGCCCTTTTTTTAGCTGCAGTCATTCTTCCGCCTCTACTTTTTTTTGCCATTAAAAACACCTCCGTTCTTAATTATTTACTCTTATTGATTAATTAATTTCTTATTTAATCAAAACATTCAATTACCTTTTGTTCAGCATCATCAAATGATTTTGCTTTATTTTTTGCATCATCTAGTGCCCTACTCCATACAGCTTTTGATATTGTATGGTCTGCATTTGGATTGTTGGTAACATCATGGCACATGTTCTTAGTAAGAACATAGACTTTTTCATCTGCAAACTTGCTACTTACCATAGCTGAACGCATAGTCTCTATCTTGGATTTGCATTCTGGCTTGTCTGCGAGAACCGCAATCTGTTCATAATACACAATCTTTTTCTCAGCAAACCTGTATAGTGCGTGATTAATATTGTTTTCCCGTTCTACAAAACCAGAACATAACTGATATGTGTTTGAGTATACCATTTTGTAATCTTTCAAACCAGCAACTTCCTTCTTAACATCATTGATCAGTACAACAAAGTCTTTATGGAGCTGAACCTGCTTAGCATCATCACTCAGCTGCACAGCATCATACCTGACTTCCCTTGCTTCCCTTGCGTTGGTTAAC
This sequence comes from Candidatus Woesearchaeota archaeon, assembly GCA_018399355.1. Lineage (GTDB taxonomy): Archaea > Nanobdellota > Nanobdellia > Woesearchaeales > CG1-02-33-12 > M55A3. The sequence continues at coordinate 18,385 of JAGYOA010000002.1, forward strand.
TGCAAATTAAGAGAATCTATCTCATCAGACTGTGCATCTATATCATCAGATTGTTTCTGCGTGGCCATATAACCCCAAACAGAGCCAGCCAGCAAAAGGACAATCAAACCAACAATTACTACCAGTCCAATAGAATCTGCAGAATCTCTTTTTCTATTAACTTCTTCTGCCCTATTGGTGCTTCTTCGTCTCTGAGCATCCATCAATACATCATCTCTTCTGCCTTTTGCTGCAACCCTGTTATCTGCTTTCAATCCTTCATTCCTGCCTTTTGCTGCAACTCTTGCATCCGCTCTTTTGTCAGCTGCTTCTCTTCTATCAGCAACTCTTTCCCTTTCTGCTATCCTCTCGCCAGGATAATCATTCTGTTTATGATACTCATATTTTTTTGTCATTAAAACCACCTCCATGGTTTTGTTTATTCTACTGCTATTTTTCTTTTTTTACTAGTAAATTCACGGTAATATTGACCATTGACTGATTTTTTACAATAAGGACATACGAGCGTTAGACCCACTAATGCAGGGCTTGTTATTTTTTTGTGGCAATGATTACATATGATTGTTTCCATCTTGTTCTTGAGTATTTTTTTTGATTTTGCCATTTTTATCATCTCTTTATTGTTATATCTTAATTATTGTAATCTATGTAAGTGTGTCAGCCGGCTTTTGATATTTGCGCGCTCTGCCTGCTCTTTTATCATACGGTTTTCAATTTTTCCTAAGGCATGCTCCCAATAAATTATCCTTCTGGTTAATTCATTATTATTGATATCTTCCATGATATTTTCCATTTAGATCCCCCCTTAACCTAAACTATAGATGTTGTAGTAAAAGATTTATTCTTCATAAAAATGCAGCTTACGATCTTCTATTTCCAACATAGACATCAGATCAACTTCATCTGAAGAATATATCTTATGCTTACTATCTTCAAAAAGCAATTTTATCACCCCTTTTCCCTTTTTTGTATTTAGCTATTTAACTGATATCTACATTGAAAACACTTAACATCCACTCTACACACTAGGACGGACTGTCTAGCATATTTCTGGATTAGGTAGTATTAATGGGCCGATACAGTTATAGCCATTAAGACCATCAAGACTACTAAAACCAAAATGGTTGACATTTTTTTTGTATATCTCATTTTTTGCCTCAGAGCCTTCTGCTTTAATATCAATTAATAATAACATAATTGGATATTTGATTACTGCCTATCAACTACTTCCCTCTCAACCTGTATATAGTATATTCTTGAAGTTCTTATGCCCTTTGTAGATATTTTAAAGAGATTAATAGAAATCGGTTGATAATGTTAACCTGTTGATAAGCAGAAAAGAGGTTATACCTCTTAAAGTCTTGCTGTTTGACCCTTAATGAGAATGATTTAGGAATAAATCTTTTGGCGAAAAGTCTTTTTTATCAATTATTTCATGCAAGATTCCAAGTGGACTATGCGAGATAATCTTTTGAACAGAAAAAGTGTATACTCCATTAATTGTAACTTCATCCGCAAACTTAGTCTGGACTTCTGAGATATACCTCTCTTTCTGGGCTATGTCTCTAAAGGCCAGTAATAAAATATGTGAAGCGTTTTCATCAGCAACTCTGTAAGCGTCAATTACATAAGGTGCTTTAGAAATCCTTTCAGAAATCTGATCGTCTGAAAAAGATTTCCACATATTAGGAGAAAGGCGAATAATCATAAGCGCCATGATATTAATCCCTATCTTTTTAAAATCAATAATAGGAATATAACCTTTGATAATGCCGCATTTCTCTAATTTTTCCCTTATCTTAAATATTGCCTGCGGAGAAAGTTTCATGCTTTTAGCAATATCACTATCTGGAATGTTCTTCAGGTCCAGTATTTTTTTAAGAACATTTCTGTCATTCTCCGTGAGCTTAGGCAAATCAGGATCTCTTTTTTCCATAAACATCCTCCAAAATTAAGCTATATATATAATCATTTAAACCTTATTAATTTTTTGTTTTTTATTTATAAGCTGCCTGTAAATCTTATTTTGGCCAAAATGTGAACTTTTTGTTTGTTTGCCTTATTTTTTCTTTCAGTTTTGTTAGTTTAGAAATACTTATCCTTCCATAGTTTATCCACTAAAATTATTTAACATAACAAAAATTATTTTGTTAAAAGTTTTATTTATTATTATGTTACAAGCATTTTCTGGGCGTGGCCGTCCACTTTAATAAAAGGCTTGGCCTTATTTATCCATGCGCCAAACTTGTGTAGTTGTTCATACTTTGTTATCTTTTTTTCCTTGAGAATTCTTTTTGCTGTTTTTGGGCCTATTCCTGGAATCCTTATTAGCTCATCATAGCTTGCTTCATTTATGTCAATCGGTTTGTCAAATTTATGCATTGCAATGGCCATCTTTGGATCTTTATTTGGCAGCATTCCATCCTCCATAACATCATAAAATTCTTTTACACTATAATTATAGTCTCTCATAAGAAAATCAGCATTGTAAAGATGAGTTTCTCTTTTCTTTTTCTCTGGTTTTTGATTTTCAAGAGGAGTTCCTTTAACAGGGGTAAATGCAGAAAAATAAACTCTTCTTAGCTCAAGCTTTTTGTATTCCCAATCAGCCATTTTTAAGACATCCTTATCAGTTGATATTTTGTTTAAAATTATCTGTGTTGTCTGTCCTGAACCAAGGTTCATTCTTGATATCCATGCCTGCCTTTTCAAAAGGTCATTTTTGTAATCCTTGCACGTGCTTATCTCAGAAAGAGAGCTTTTGTTTGGTGATTCTATATTGACACTTAATCTGTTTGAAATTTCAGATGCCTGCTTTACAAGGTCATAAGAAGTTCCAGGAAGAATCTTGAAATGAACATAGCCATGAAACTTATACTTGAATCTTAAAATCCTTACAGCATCAAGCATCTTTTCAGTTATAATATCAGGCTCTTTTGAAACAGCAGAACTGAGAAAAAGTCCTTCTACAGCAAGATTTTTTCTTAAATAATCAAATAAGGAAGCAAGCTCTTCTGGCTCATAATCTGCTTTTCTTTTTTTGCAATGCGTTGAATTCTCACAGTACTTACAGTCAAAAGAGCAGCTGTTTTCCATTAATGTTTTGAAAATTCTGCATGTTTTGTGCTCTGCCTTTGCATAATATATCCCTCCGAGGCCCTGCTTTACAGTTACCTCGCACATTTTAGGCCCGCAACTGTCATAATGGCCAGCTTTTCCGAGAATTCTTGCCTTTTCAAGAGTATTCATAACAAAAGAAATGATTTAATTCTTATAAACCTCATTTATGCTTGTCCAGTGGCCAATGAACTTGCACTAAAAAAATAACCTTGCTTTCCACTTAAGGGAACATACACAAAAAAATTTTCTTTGTCAAAAGGAACAATCTTTTTTTCTATGCCCTCTATTGTGTATATCTTGCCTGAATATTTTTCATTTGTTTTTATTATTTTGCAAGGTATTTTTTTATGGTTCTCAAAATAACCAGCTATTATTCTAAGGCTGTCTTCTCTTTTTTCAGTGTAATACCTTTCCTGGGTCAATGATGCTAAGCTATTGTTAATTTTATATTCAAGTATTACTTTTACCAATCCTATTTTGTCTAACTTTTCTTTGTTTTCAATACTATAAGCATCTTCTACATACTGTTTTTTTAATTCACTTAAAGAAAAATCATTGTAGGGGAAGATTATATTGTGAATATCAACAAGTTTATCTTTATTTTTCCAGTTTTGACTATCATAAACCCTTCTCTTGTTTTTTCCCATTCCATAGAAATGTCTTTTTAATTTATTTTCCATATATTATTGGGATGAGAGTTAGTTTTTATACATTGTGTTTGATATTGTAATTATCTATAAGTGGTGAAAATGAAAAGATTTATAAAGTATAAAAAATTCTTTTTATATGGTGTTCAAAATAGGATTTAATTTAAAAGATTATAGACAAGCAAACAATATTTTCTCTGCACTTGAAAAAAGAACTTCTACTTTATTTTCAAATTCAGATTATGGAAAAAGCGAAATTGAAGAAAAAAGTTTTAAAAAAAATGATGAGAAGACTCTTTATATTCTTAAAGATGGTTCAATCGATTCAGTTGTTAATATAGGCGGATCAGAGCAAAAACAAAAAGGTGATAAGATCTCTGTTAAAGGTTTTTTGCTTTATGTTGGAAAAGTAACCTTTGAAAAAGAATTGAAATACCATTTTAACCTTTTTGAAAAAAAAGAAAAGATTAATGATTCAATCATATGTCATCTAACAAAAAGATCAGAGCCAGATTCATTTATCTTATTTAATCAGATGGTTATTGCAAGCGTTAATCCTAAACAGGCAGGTTTTAACGATGGGAGTAATTCAAAATCAGATTATAAACCAAATCCTTTAACACTATATGGAACACTTCAACAAAGTGGATATCTTTTTCTGGAAATTGATGGAGCACAAATAGGAACAAACCTTATTTATCATAATTATTCAGACAATAATTATGGTTTTAGAAACAAATAGTTTTATTAATAATAACTTCCTTCTTTTATTTGGGTGGTATTATGAATGAGTTTCTTGATTTTATAAACACTAGAAGAAGTATAAGAAAATATAAAGAAGGAGAAATTAAAGAAGAGGATATAAACAAGATTCTTGAGGCAGCAATGCAAGCTCCATCTGCAAAAAACCAGCAGCCATGGCATTTTATTGTTGTAAAAGACAAAGAAGTTATTGAAAAAATCCCTGGGTTTCATCCAAATGCATCTATGGTAAAACAGGCATCATTAGGGATATTAGTTTGCGGAGATCCAAATCTTGAAACAGCAAAAGGAATGTGGGTTCAAGATTGTTCTGCTGCAACACAAAATATTTTGTTAGCTGTGCACGCATTAAACCTTGGGGCAGTCTGGACTGGAATTTATCCGAGAGAGGATCGAATGGAGGGATTTAAAAAACTGTTTGATCTTCCTGAAAATATAATTCCTTTCTCATTTATTCCTATAGGCCATCCTGATGAAGAACCGTTCAAGGCAGAAAGGTTTAAAAAAGAAAGAATCCACTATGATAAGTGGTAATTTTATTTTTTTATGAAAAAATTTATATAAGATTATTTTTAGTCAAATTATATGAGTGAATTAGTTGATGTTCTTGATGAGAAGGGAGAACCAACAGGAGAGATTCTTCCACTTGATAAGGTCCATAAGAAAGGACTTTGGCACAATGCATCACATGTTTGGGTTTTTAATTCAAAAAAACAAATATTAATCCAGAAAAGAGGTAATGTGAAATATTTTCCTGGATTTTTTCATACTTCTGCAGCTGGTCATGTAGACTCAAAAGAAACACCTGAGCAGGCAGCATCAAGGGAAATGAAAGAGGAAATAGGAATAAACAGGGCTCCACAAGAATTAAAAAAAATAGGAGTATTAAAAGAAAATTTAAAAATAAAAAAACAAAATTTCTTTAATAATGAGTTTTTGCATGTTTTTATTTGCAGATATGACAAGGATATAACTGTTCTTGAGATTCAGAAAAAAGAGGTTAATGAAATAGAATGGATGGACATAAAAGAATTTGAGAAAGAGATAAAAGACAATAAAAAAACAAAAAAATATGTCCCTCACAAGGAATTATATAACTTTGCATTAAAAGCAATAAAGAAAGAGCTAAAATGAAGATAATATCCTGGAATGTAAATGGAATAAGAGCAGCTATGAAAAAAGGTTTTATGGATTTTTTCAATAAGGTAGATGCAGATATTTTCTGCTTGCAGGAAACAAAAATACATGATGATAATATTCCTGAAGAACTTAAAAATATTGGAGCAATACATGGATATAAGTCTTATTGGTTTGGTGCAAAGAAAAAAGGATACAGCGGAACAGCAATAATATCAAGGATAGATCCATTGTCTGTTAAAAAAGGATTTGGAGTAAAAAAGTTTGATGATGAGGGAAGAACAATAACATTTGAGCTTGAGAAGTTTTATATTATATGCGTTTATGCCCTTAATGCAAAGCCAGAGCTCGCAAGAATTGATGAGAAAGTTGAGTTTAATGAAAAATTCATAAAATACTGCGAAAAATTAAGAAAGAAAAAGCCGGTTGTTTTCTGCGGTGATTTGAATGTTGCACATGAAGAAATTGACTTAAAAAATCCAAAAAACAATGAGCATAATGCTGGCTTTAGCATAGAAGAAAGAGAGGCATTTCAGAAACAATTAGAAAAAGGTTATTTGGACACTTTCAGAATTTTCAATAAAGAGCCAGGGCATTACACTTGGTGGAGCTACCGCTTTAATGCAAGGGCAAAAGACATCGGCTGGAGAATTGATTATTTCATTGCAAGCAAGGAATTAAAACCAAAGATATTTTCATCAGAAATACTTAAAAATGTCATGGGAAGCGACCACTGTCCTATACTTCTTGAAATTATAAATTAATTACCCATATTGTGAAGTTTAATATCGCTGCAAAACTAACCCATAAGATATAAGGAATCTGTAGATAAGCAGCTGTCTTGCTCACTCTCTTGAAGCTTATTATCATGGCCATTATAAATCCCCACAATATAACTATTTCTGCAAATGCAAGAAGATAATTACTTAATCCAAAAAAGATTATTGACCATAAGAAATTTAAAAACAGTTGTATTGAAAATAGTATAAGAGAAGATTTTACATCCGGATTCTGAATTCCTTCTTTGTAAACAAGATACATAGATACTCCCATCAGTATGTAAAGTATTGTCCAGACCGGACCGAAAAGCCATGAAGGTGGTGAGAACCATGGCTGATTAAATCCTGAATAAGTATCCTTAAAAGATGAAGATGCTATTGAAGTGCTTATAATCTGACTGAAAAATCCAATAATTATTGGAAGAATAATGAGAATTGCTAAAATAAGAATTCCTTTTGTATTTTTGTTCTTCATGATAGTATAATTTATTTTAAACTATTTAATCTTTTTGCTTAGGCATAAACTGAAACAAACAAAAGCCTTTAAATAGTAAAATATATTACATGTTTTTATGGAAGAAAAAGTGCTTATTGACAGGGAAACGCTGAAGGCCATAGCAGTGGATACAAGAATTAACATACTTAAGCTTCTTTCCAACAAAAGCTATACTTTAAGCGATATTGCTGATATGCTTGGACTTGGTGCATCAACAGTAAAGGAGCATTTAGATATTCTTGTAAAGGCAAAACTGGTAAAAAAAGAAAACACAGAGAGAAAGTGGAAGTATTACTCTTTAACATTTAAGGGAAGGCGCTTTATAGAGCCAAAAGAAGTCAAGGTTTTGTTTGCATTCATAACAACATTAATTGCTGCGGTAGGAACAGGATTTGTTTTTGCAAAAAGGTTCATTTTGAACGGAAGTCAAAGATTAATGGCTGCAGCACCTGAAATGTCAAGGATTAATGCCATGGATGCAGTTGAGGAAGGAGTACTAGCAAAAGGGGCAGAAGAGCTTCCTGTAGCTGCTCAGGAAGTAGTTTCCGAAGGATTACATATATCATTGTCTAATCCTTCAATCATTATGCTCATAGCGCTTTTGGTGCTTATAGCTTTAAGTGCTTTTCTTTTGGGGAATTTGCTTAAGAAGCCCCAGATTATAATAAATAAAAAAGGTGATAAAAAATGAAAAAGATGATTTTTATAGTAGCTTTGATAGGACTATTTTTAGTTTCAGGATGCCAGGAAGAGCAAGATAATAATGATTCAGAGAATCATTTTGAATGCAATTCAGATAGTGATTGCATTCCATTGCCCTCTGACTGTCATCCAATGCAGTGCATAAACAAAGAGTATGAGTCAGAGTATGAAAAACCTGAATTCTGCACAGAGGTTTTTATGTATGAGGCAGCATACAATCCAGAAGACTGTTTATGTGTTGATAAGGTATGTGTCAATAAAAACTTAGGAAGAAGCCCTGAGGAAGAGATGACAGAAGAACAAAGATGCGCCCAGGAAGAAGGAGAATGGAAAACATTCCCAAATACATGTGTTGATTCCTGTGAATACAGAAGAAATGATGACTTAATGTGCGGAATGGCCTTAACAGAAGGTTGTGACTGCGGAGAAGGTATGTGCTGGAACGGCGAATCATGCGAGCAAATATAAAAAAATATAATTGCTTAGTAATATTATTTTTATTTTATTAATTTTTCTTTTTAAAGTAGTAACAATTATAAATATTGAAATCTTTCTTGATTTATGGCCCTAGAAGCACTGCTCACGGATATTCAGGCAATACCTGATAGAGGAGAGATTTTCCTTAGCTTCAGGGATGCCCACAAAAAAGAGCAGGTTGATTTGGGAAATCTTTATTTAATAGATCAAAAACATATTTTTTTCACTGGAATTCTTGGAAAAAATAAAGGGCCAAAGCTCCAATCAAAAAAATTTCCTAGAGAATGGGATAAGCTTCAAAAACAGATTCAAAACATCCAGAAAGATGATGAATCATTCTATAATTTTTGTGATGTAATGAAAAATATAAGGTCAGCTTTTGAAAAAAATAATTTAAGCATGATTGATTTTTTAGACTATGAAAGGATTAAGGATTCTTATTGGTTCATATACCAGCTTTACGCTGATATGAGGCTAAAAAATATTCTTCCTGATGATTTTATAAAGGAGGATTATACCCAATGGGCAAGGCGAAGATTGACATGTCCCGCAAAGTTTGTTGTGCTTGATGATTATGTTGTCAAGGCATTTAAATCCAGGAATAAAATAAAAGACAAGCTTATTAATTTAAGGGAAGATCTTGATTCTCTTTCAGCTAAAGGCTATGCAACAAGAAGGATAAATGTTCTTGATGATATTTTTGATAAAAATCCACACATAAAAGAAAAAGAACTTTTTAATCTCAAAGAGAATATTGAATGTTTGAAAAATCTAGATTATAATTTAATAAAAAAAAGAAAAGAAATAAATGATGAGATCGAGAATGCAAACAAGCTTCTTAATGATGATGTAAAGATAGTTTATTCAAAGGCTGAAAAAAATAAAAAACCTGAACTGAGAATAGAGAAAAAAGAGGATATTTTCCTTAAAAAATCAAGGGTGCCGTCTCTTGATGAGATTGTTAATTTTAAATGGGCTTTTATTGATATTGAAATCCCTCATTTCAAGAGAAGAAATGCTGGAATAACTTGGATAGGAGCCAAGTATTATGATGGTGAAAAAATCCTGTCTAAAATCCATACAATTCATAATGTTACTCCTGATTCCTCTAAGGGTTACCAAATTATAAAATATAAAAGCATTCAGGAAATGATTGAAAGCTTTACAAAAGAAATGAATGATTTTAATCCAGATATAGTTTCAACTTATAACACAAGATTTGACCTCATAAAACTAAGGGAAACAATTTCCGGGTTTTTTATTGGAGAACAAAGAAGAGATTCTGCAGGCCAGGACACAAAAACAAATCCAATATACAAGGTAACCACTAAGTTTTTTGAAAGAATAGACATAATTAACAGGATGGTCATTGATTTTTTCAGATGGCAAAAGATTGCAAGGGCTTATGATATAAACGCAAAGCTTGAAATGGCTGCAGGTTTCAAAAAAAGCATAAGCTACGATCTTCTTGCAAAACTTGAAGATTATTGTATAAGGGGTGAAAAAAGAGGAGAGAAGGCATCAGGCATAATTTCAAAATATCTTGTAAATGATGTTGATTCTTTGTCTTCATTGCTTAATCTTAATGAGTTTAGGAAGAATATGAAAGATGTTCTTTGGATGTCTGAAAAATTTAACATAAGTATAGAGAGATTACTTCACATGCCGAATGTAATAAATGAGTTTCAGGAAGAGGGATATTTTAAACAGATGGGGATAACAAGAAAACATATTTTTCCTTATATCAAAAACAAACAGACAAATGAAATGGAAAGAAAATGTATAGATTACTTTACAAAAAAGATTGTGGCAAAATCAGTAAAAAGAGAGGGTATAAAAGGAGTTTCAGAAGATGTTTACAAAGTATTTATCCCTATTGGCGATTTTTTCAGAGGTCCTTTATCAGAACGTTCAAAAAAGATCGCTGAATTTTTTGAATACAAAGATAGTTTAGCTGAAGACAAACAAAGAGTCTTCTTTCTTGAGCAGTATGCAAATGCATTCAGTAGGTGGATTGCTGTGGACTATTCAAGGTTCTTAAAAGATAAAGACAAATTTGACAAAACGATTTCAAAAAACAAAACAAAATTCAGCGAGATAAGAGAAATCTATTACAATCTGCAGAAAAGCATTTCCAAAAAGCAAGATATTAAACTTTCAAAAAAATTCAATAACGGGAATATTACCATTAAAGATATTGAGGAATCAATTGATAAAAACATTAATTCATTTATAGAAGAAAAAAGCATTAAAACAGAAGAACTTTCAAAAATTATCAAATTTTATTCAAATACAAGAAAAAAACAAAGCCACTTTTTTGGAAACTACCAGAGAGGACCATCAGAAATTGAAAAAATAATTAATGAAAGATTCAACAGAATAAATGATTTCATTGAAAAAAATAATTTTGAAGTTGTTGCAAAAGAGGGAAACTATCTTTATTTGAAAGGCAATAAATCAGCACTTCAGAGAAAAGGTGCCCCTTTAGTTATGGTTGATGAGATAAAAAAACTTTACAATTCAGACAAGGTTTACTATGAAAAGAATGGATTTTTCTCAAATATACAATTCAAAGACCATCCAGGTTATCATCTTTCCATGTTCGAGATGAACACATACAAGGTGATGATTGAAAATCTTATGGAAAACAATGAAGAAAAGGCAAAAAAAGCGTATAATCTTGCTTCAAATATAGCCTATATAAAAAGGCTTGAGAAAAACAATTTCTTTTTTGAAAACAAGTCAAAACAAAGATATTCGGCATTTGTTAAGAATAGTGAATACAAAAACGGGAAAATCTATTTTATGTTAAAGAAAGATTACAACCTAATTGAAACAAATTCTGAAATTCATTATGACTTTAATAAAAACATGCTTTATTTTTTTGATGAAAGAGATAAAGACCCAGTTAAGGTTTATGTTATGAATGAACAGAGAGTTTCAATGCTTAACCTAGACTTTGATAAATATCAGGAAAGATTAGCTAAGAGAGGAAATGATATAATAAAAGGTGCTGAAAAAGAAAAAAAGAAGCCAAAAACAAAACAATTATCATTTAACATTTGTCCAACAAAAGATATTTATAAATAAAGTTTATTAATAAAATAAATGAAAAATACATCAAAAAGACTTGGAGACAGCGTATCAAATCACTGTGTTTATGATTACAAAAAAAGAGTTAAGGATGGTCCTGAAAAAAGAAATGCTACTGCCAATGATTTGAGAAAAATTATCAGAAATGCCTTAAATGAAACTAAATCTAAACCTGTCCTTGATTTCGGCAATACTCAAATATACAATGTAAAATTTAGAAAAATGGGTAATCCTTATTATTTAATAACAATAATGGATATATCAAAAGGAAGAGTCGTTGAAAGTATATACACTCAGGAAATGTATGAGGACAAATATAAGAATTACTTGTAAAACTAACTAATAAGATCAAGAATTATTTCTTTGTTGATTTGGCCTTTGTTTTAGTCTTAGTGGATTTTTTGACTGTGCTCTTGGCCTTAGGGACAGCTTTTTTCTTTGGCTTTGTTTCTGTTTTTTTCTCTGTTTTTGATTTAGGGGTTTCTTTTTCTTTTAAAGTTTCTTTCTTTGCTGTTTCTTTTGGTTCTGGCTTTTCTTTTTTAGCTGCCTGAGCTGTTTTTGCTTTCTTGCTTCTTTTCTGTTTTTCCTTGACTTCAATACCCTCTTTCTTAAGCTCCTTTAAAACATCATCATGTGAAATTCCTTTCTTAATCTTTAAAACCTTATCCAATGGCTCTAAGTGCTTTACATTGCACTTTCTCCTTCTTGTCTGGCCATCAATCATAACATAAGAATCATCAACTATATCAACAACAACGCATTTCAATCCAGCGTCCCTTCCGGCTATCTTAACACATAATCTTCCTAATTCAAACATTTTTACCTTTAATCTCTTCTCTCATGCATTTAGAGCATAATGCTCCGCCATATGGCCTTGAAGGCCTTTTCTTTGTTTTGGCCATTGATTGCATCTTGTAAGGCCTCTCACTGGCAACACCCTTTAAGACAGCCCCGCACTTAATGCATTTGGCCTTGGAAGGTTTTCTCTTCCTATAGCTGATGCTAACAGTATTTCCGGGCTTTTTCACATAAACCCTTCTCATTGACCTTGATTTGTGTTTTCCTGAAGGCATTTTCTTTTCCTCTAAAAGGGGTAAATCAGCTTATTTAAAAAGCTTTTGAAAAGAATTAAACAACATTTAAAATTTTTCTTAAAGCAATACTGAATACCATTGCAAAGATTATATAGGTTCCGAGCCATCCTATTCCAAACAAGGGCCTTATTGGCTCATTTTCAATCTTTATTGACTTTAATGCTGTTCCATCATTAATTTTTAATTCAGGTTCTTCATATTTTCTTTCATCTGTTATCAGCAAATCCTTTTCATAAATTTTTTCCTCATACTCAAATCTGATAGTATATCTTCCTTCAAGCCCTTCTAACCTAAAGTTTGCGCTTCCAACCCAATTTGTGCCAAATAATTTTTTTATTCCAACACTTTCTATTTTTTTTATGTTCTCACTGACAATTTCAATTCCTTCATTAGGAATAGTTTCAATTAAAGCAACATCTCTTCCTATTGCAGAAGGGTCAAATGTAAGAGTTACATCAAAATCCTGCCCAGGCATTATAGGATAATAGGCCATATGGGCATTAAGCCATCCAAATATTAATATTATAGGTAAGAATGAAAAAAGCATAGGCTTCAAGGAGTGCTTCATAAATTCCATGTTTTTTTCCATGGCTTTTTTCTGTATATCCATCATTTTTTTTGGATCGTCCTTGCATTTTTTCATCTCATCTTGATGGCCTTTCATCTCATCCTTTATTTCCTTCATCTTTTTCTGGTCGGTTGTAAATTTATGAATGATTGTTATAATGAAAGTAACTATAAAAGCGAATATAGCTATTGAGAATATTGGCTGCATTTTAAGAAGAGGAGAGAATATAGGGTCTAAAATAGATTCAAGCATTTTATGAGCCACCCATGAACTTTCTCATCATTGGGTTCATGTCCATCATGTGCTGCTTTGAAATCTCTTCATAAAGCTTGTATATTATCATAACTGTTAATAATATTCCTGTTCCGCTGCTTAATGCCCCTATCAAATCAGCTATAGAAGCAAGAAAGCCAATGGCTATTCCTCCCATAATAGTTAAAGGGTGTATATATCTCTTTAATAAATGCTCTAATATTCTTTGGTCTTTCCTAAATCCTGGAATCTGCAATCCAGAAGACATTATTTGCTTTGCCTGGCTTCTTGCATCCATTCCAGATGCCTGGACCCAGAATATTGAAAATATCACACATCCTGCAATCATAAAAAGCATGTATATCCCTGCCTGAATAAAATGAGTGCTTGTAACATTTCCCCTTATTATGCTTCCTACTAGATCAGGTGAATAAAGCCATGCAACAATCCCACTTTGAGGATTGCCTTGTGCAGAGAAAGTTCCTAATATAGGATAGCCCCAGTTCTGTAAAAATCTTGCAAAAAGCTGCATGTTTGCCATTAATGCAGAAACAAGTATAACAGGAATAACCCCTGTGTACATAAATGACAAAGGCCACCTTATTCCATAACCACGAATTCTTCCAAAGCTTAAGGGTATTTCAATTTTCATTGCCTGCGCATAAACCGCAATCATAAATACAACTACTGTTGAAATAACAGCAGCTAACATAAGTCCTGCTGTAACAGGGTCTCCTATTGAAAGTGATTGAAATAATGCAGGAATTGCTCCTGTTGCAACTCCAGGATTAAGTGGAGAAGGTAATGGAGATAGTGCCCTTATAAATATTGTCTGGCTTACTCCTGCTGCAATAAACAAGGATATTCCTGAGCCAAATCCCCATTTGCTTACAACTTCATCCATAAACAAAAGCATAAGGCCGCCAAGGCATAACTGGAATACAAGCAATAACTGCAATGTTAAATAAACACTCTGCCCTATAAATGCAGGGTCAGGTGCAAGTCCTCCCATAAAAACAAAGATAAACCCTTCTATAACTATTAAGGCTATTGCCAAAAGTTTTTGTATTCCCTGGAATCTTTTCTTGCCTTCATGGGTTGTTAAGTCCATATTAAGGATTCCTGAACCATTCAAAAGCTGAAGTATAATAGATGCTGTAACTATAGGACCGATTCCCAAAGAAATCAATGAGCCAAAGTTTGCTGCCAAAACTGTTGAAAGATATTCAAACTGGGCAAGCGCATTATGACCAAGCCCAAACAAGGGTATCATTCCAAGAATAAAAAATAATACAAGGACTATTCCTGTCCATTTCAGCTTTTCCTTGAAAGAAAGCTTTTTTTGGGTTGGCCCTGTAACCTCTGGGAGGTTTTCGATTAATCCGTCAATAAGGCTCATTTTGATTATTCTTCTTTTGATTTTTTACTAATCTTTTTATTTTTTTGAACAGGAATATCTATCTTTTCTTTGACATCAACATTTCCGCCTGCTTTTTCAATCTTTTCAACAGATTTTTTTGATGCATAGTTGCATATTATATTAAGCTTTTTTGTAGGATTGCCCTCGCTTAAAAGCTTGTTAAAACCCAGCTTTTCAAGGTCAATGACATAAGTATCATTACTTTTCTCGATTAGTTTTTTCAATAAAAATGATTCAAGGTTCTGCTCAATTGCCTTTATATTTATTGCATTTATCTTGATAATTATTTTTTTCGGCCTCTTAAATCCATATTTGCCAAAGTATTTCTTGTTTTTCCATATCTTGGTTTTTTTAGCGTCTCCTCTCTTGCCTGTTCCTGCCATTCCTCTTCCGCCGCGGGAACCAGCCCCTCTATGTTTTTTCATAGAGCCCCATCCATGTGTCTTGGAGCCACGCATCTTTATATTTTTCTTTCTTATTTTTACAACCATTTAAATCATCCTTTTTATGAGGTCATTAATCTTGTCTTTTCTGTATCCAAGAGCACCTCCATTTGAAAAAGGCACCTTTATTCCCTTTCTTTCAAAACCTTTTCTTGGAGGGCTTAGTCTGAAATACTTTTTGTATTTTTTTCCGTTAATTGAAATGAACTTGTTATATTTTATTTTATTTTTTGAGTCTGCTTCTCTTCCTTTATATTCTTCCCCTCTTTTATCTGCAAGCATTTTTAATGTTTCCTGGTTTATTTCTCCCCATGTTACATAGTCTTTTACTTTTCTGACCATATTAAGTATACTGCTGTCAACAACAGCGCAATAATTATTGTGATAAAGTCCAAGCATATCAAGAGTATCCTTTATGCTTTTTTCAACTCCAGTTATTCCTCTTATTCTTATAACTGCAAGCTGTTTTTTCTCGCTTTCCTTTTTTTTATCTTCGCTCATTTTTTAGTTTCCTTCTTTTCTTCTTGATTTTCCTTTTTTTTAGGAGACTCTTTTTTATCTTCGTTTTCCTGTTTCTCAACATTCTTTTTTATGGTTGTTATCATATCATCTTCTGATGGCTCTTCAATATCATCTTCATTTTTCAATTCTTCTTGTTTTATTATTGAGCCTTCAACTATTCCAAGATTTTTGTAATGCCTTTCATGTATTCTTGTTGAGCTTAACTTTTTCATTGCATCAAAACAAGCTACTATAAGATTGGTCTTGACCTTTGTCTGGCCTTTTGTTTTAGACCATACATCTCTTATTCCTGCGATCTCCAGCATTTTCTGGCATTCCTTTTCAGTGCAAAGACCTTTCCCTTTTGGGGCAGGCATAATCTTTATTACTGCCGAGCCGCATTTTGATTCAACAGCAAAAGGTATTGAATGAGCCTCTCCACAGCTGCACTGCCATGAGCCACAGCCGCGCCTTATTTTTATTATATTGAGCTTTGCATTTCTCATTGCTTTTTCCCTTGCAGGAACAGTTTCCCTGCTTTTTCCATATCCAATTCCAACGTGGCCGTTCTCATCTCCAACAACTGCAAAAGCAGCAAAATGAGGCTTGTTTCCCTCGCTGGTTTTCTTCTGCGTCTGCCTGAACACCCTTCTCTGGCCTCCGCCGAACTTTCCTTTTGACTGTCCTATAAGCAAAAGCTCTGTTTTAAGGTTTGGCAGAAGAATATCAACTATTTCAGGCTCAAGTATAGTAAGCCCGTTATCAAGTATCTCGTCTATGTTTTTTATTTCCTGGGCCTTTACCTTCCTTCCTACTTCTGTTTTTGGATTCCATTCCAGAGCGTCAATAGGTTTCTGATTTTCCTGAACCTTTTTTTCTTTTTTAGCCATTTTATACCTTCATTATCTTTTCTTTTGTATCGCTTATGTGCTTTTTTGCATCTTCAATATTATTTTTTATCATTAATGAAAACTGCTTTTGGTAAGCTTCATTATTTTCTTTTTTTAGTTTATCAGCATAATTTGATATATGTTCTCCATCTATCCTTTCTTTAGGAGGAAAAACCTTTTCTGAGCATGGCACTTTTATTCCAGCATCAATAACTCCCTTTAATGCAGCATATATCCTTGACTTTTTAACATCTACATTTAATCCAGCATCAAGGATTGCTTCGGTTATTTTTTTGTTTTTTGCTTTCTGACCCAGGATAAGCCCTGTTAAGTATGAGGCAGGCATATTCCCTCTGCTCATTTTATAACCTAATTTTGCAAGCTCTCTTGAATTTGCTGAAACCATTATCTTATCTCCTTTAGAAGAATATTCAACTATCTGAAGATTTATGTTTGATAAAGACTTTCTTATTACAAGCCTTGGCTTGTCTGACTTAAGCAGAGCTATCCTCTTTCTGTAATTTGTCTTGCTTTCTCTCTTCCGCCTTACAGGAACTTCCTGAATCTTATTTTTTACCATTTTTAATATTTAAAAGCTCATTTTCTTTTATGTAAATCTTTATATGATTCTTGCTTCTGAAGAATCCGCCGCTTATCTTCTTATAAAGAAGTTTATGAACATCATTTGTTATTCTTTTTTTATCCTTCAATTCCTTTATTATCTCCCTTTGAAGCCTTACCTTGTTCATCCAATTCTTTTTGCTTGGCAATCTTGCAGTATGCTTGCCTTTTCTTGAACCAGGACCTTTCATTCTTCCTTTTGATTTTTGTTGCATAATTTTATTTGCCCTTGCCCTTGAAACACCTTTTGACTGCTTTTTGTTTATTGCCTTGTCTCTTATTAGGTTGTGAATATCTCTTTTTGTTATTGCTTCTTTTATCTCATCAAGTCTTTCATTGTCAAAGACTATCCTCTTTGCAGAGCATTTCAGCAAATCAGCAGCAAGCCTTTTTTGTGTTTTTAGTTCCATTTTTACTCATTTCTTTTTGTAAGTATCTTGTCTTTCTCTTTTTTCTCTTCTTCTTTCTTTTCTTCGTCTGTTTTTTTAACCTTTTTTTCTATTGATTCTTTATCTTTCTTTTCTTTCTCTATTTGCTTTTTCTTTTCTTGTTTTTCTTTTTCAGCCTTATTTTTCTCTTGTTTTTTCTCTTTGATTTTCTCTTCTGATTTTTTTATGAATTCATTGACATCTTTTATGTTTGAAACCTTTATTCCTTTTTTGGATATTTCCTTTAAGATTTCAATCTTCTTTTTAAGTCCAATATTTTTTGATATAATTGCGCACTGTTTTTTTGAATCTATTCTTTCTATGTCTTTTAAGCAATCAACTAAAACAGGCATAAGGCCGTTTTTTAATGTAAACTTTTCTTTTATTGCATTTCCATAACCTATTGAAACACCTTTTGGATGGCCTTTCTTCTGTAGCCTTAGCTTTGAATGCAAGCCTTTTGGCCTTCTCCATTTTTCGCCAAGCTTCACTTTCTTGTGCGAATCCTGTCTTATGAATTTTTTTGTCATGATTATCCCTTTATTTCTTTTCCATCTTTTGAAACAATATAAATTCCATCCTGGAATATTCTTCTGTCTCTATCCTTGACTTTTGTAAGTGTTTCAATGCTCGCAGCTGCCTGAGAGGTTAATTCCTTGTTAATCCCTTCAACATAAACATCTTTTCCATCAATCTTTATTTTTACTTCAGGGCTTATCTTTAATTTTCTGGGAGTTTTTTCCCCAAAAAGATTCTTAACTGTAAAATATTCCTTTTCCATGGAAACATTCATTGGGAAATGTCCAGGGCATATTTTAAGTTTGTATACAAATCTTTCTGTAACCCCTTTTATCATATTTTTAATGTGACTGCTGATAGAGTATGTAATCTTTTTCTCTCTTTTTGTTGCTTTTTTTGAAATTATCTGGAAAGTGTTGTTTTCCACTTTTATCTCGATTCCAGGACCTGAAAGTTTTTTGCTTACTTCTCCTTTTGGTCCATTTACTTTGATTAAGTGGCCCACTTTAGATATTTGAACTCCTTCAGGTATGCTCACTTCCTCTTGGATATCCAATTTCATCTTAATAACAGTAAGCTAAAAGCTTTCCTCCTATATTTTGTTTTCTTGCCTCATTGTTTGACATTATTCCTTTAGGTGTTGAAACAATAAGTATCCCAAAATCCTTTGCAGGCAAAAACCTTTTTTCAAATTTTTCATAACCTGATTCCTTAACAGCAAACCTCGGCTTTATTACACCGCATTTGTTTATTTTGTTAAGCAGTTCTATATTAAGGAAATTGCCTCTGGAATCAATCACTTCTTCAAACTTGCCTACATATCCATACTCATTCATTATCTTCAGCACTTCCTTGATTACCTTTGAAGAAGGCTTGATTACACATTCCTTTGTTCTTGCATTTTCTTTGTTTAGTATATTTGAAAGCGCATTTGCGAGTGGGTCATTTAACATTTTTTCACCTTAGCTGTATTTTTTGAATCCTATTTTTGTTGATATCTCTCTGAAGCATTGCCTGCAAAGGTTTAAACCGTATTTTCCTATCTGAGCGCCAGTCCTTCCGCACCTCTCACATCGCTTTTTGCTTGTTCCGCAGCTTCTTTCTTTAGGAGAACTGTGCTTAAGGAAGCGCTTCATCTTTACTGGCTTTGATTTAAGTTGCTTGAAAACCTTTTTGTAGTTTGATACAGTCATTCTTCCTCCTCTAATTTAACATTAAACTCTTTTTTTATAAAATCAATTGCCTCTTGTTTGGTTATTGTGTGTTTTTTAGGAATTTTTGTTTTTTTCATTCTTCTTCTTTTTATTCTGAATCCATTCCTTTCAAGTGTTATACATACTTCAAGGCCTATTATTCCGATTTCAGGATCATAATTAACATTTGGTATATCAATATATTCCTCTATACCAAAGGCAATATTCCCATTTTCATCAAATTGATTTTCCTGAAGCAGATTGTCTTTTGCATTCAGCAATCTTTTCAATGTTTCTATTGCAATCTTTCTTCTTAATGTGACCTTGCACCCTATTGGAAGGCCAGGCCTTAATCCCCATCCTGGAATTCTTTTTTTAGTGACAGTTGTAACAGGCTTGACACCAGTTATTTTTTCAAGCAGCTTAATTCCCTTTTCCAGCTTAGACTGATCTTTTCCTGCACCTATGTTAAGAGTGATTTTCTCTATCCTTATATTTCTTGATTGGTTCATTTTAAACTTAAGATGGCAAAGTTATCATTTCTTTTTCTTTTCCTATTACAAAAGCAAACCTCTTTGATGTTTCAAAACCTTTTCCAGTTTTTGGCTTTATTTTGATTGTTTTGTCTTTTACATCTTCTATTATTCCTGAATCTCCCTTATGCTTTCCACGGGATAAGTAAACATAAGCGCCTTTCTCAAACTTTAAGTGCTCTTTTATTTCATTTTTTGGAAGGCTTAATAAAAGCGTATCCCCTGTTTTGTAAATGTCTTTACTTACAATTATGTTTTTTCCGTCATTAAGGTTAAGCTGAACTTTTCCTTTTTTCATAATTTTTTTGTTTATAATTTTGCATGGTTTTAATGTTGCTTCATCCTGTTTTATCTCAACAGCACAGATATTTCCTTTTTTATTTAGCATAGCTCTGAAACACTTGTTTGTTTTTGGTGTCTCAACAAGGTCCATCACACCTACCTGAAATCGGTGGTCTTTGATTTCTTTTTTATCAACAAGTATTCCTTTGTTATTAATTATCATCTTAACATCACGTGTTGTTTTTGCCTGTTTTAGCACATCCCTCATTAATAAATTAATAGATGTGCTGTTGGTTTTTCCATGCATTCCAGAGTTTGGCCTGGTTACAAAAGTAATTCCCTTTCTCTTTATCTTCCATGATCTTGGTGCTGTTAATCTTTTTAGGTGTCTTTTAATCATCTTCAATCACTTTTTTGTTTTTTATTGAGTTTTTCGGTTCTTTTTTTATCATCAAGGTTCAGTTCTGTTATGCGTATGTTCGATGCATGGATTGGATAAAGTATTTTTGTTCCATCCTTTTTTACCATTTCAATACCATTCACATATACCTTTGAGCTCTTAAGGCTGATTTTTTCTATTTTTCCGGTTTTTTTCCTGAACTGGCCCCTCATTATCTCTACTTTATCCCCTTTTCTTACTCTTATTGACTTTATTTTATGTTTTTTAGCCAGCTCTTTTGAAAGATGTGCGTTGAGGAATTTGCTTTTGATATTCTTTGGAGCATTATATGAGTATTTTCTCTGCTTTCTTGGTTGTTTGCTTTTTCCCCATTCCCTTGAAAATTCTTTTTTCATTGTTATCACGCTATTATTCTTGCAACTTTTGATATGCCCGGCCATCTCTCACAAGCTTCTTTTGCTATTGCACCCTTAAAGATAGTTCCTTTTGGGTTTCCTTTTTCATCTTTTACTATGACTGCTGCGTTGTCCTCAAACTTTATTCTTGTTCCGTCTACTCTTCTGTACTCTTTTCTTTGTCTTACTATGACTGCCATAACACTCTGCTTTGCCATGTCAGGGTTTCCTTTTTTCACAGAAGCCATAATCATATCTCCTACTCCTGCGCTTGGCATCCTTCCCTTAACAGTCTTAGATCCTTTAACCCCATAGAGCCTTATCACTTTTGCTCCTGAATTATCACAGGTTGGAATATTAGATCCCTGAGTTAATCCTTTTGTTATTTTTGATTTAAATGCCTTCATCTTGAGCTACCTTTTCTGTTATTACAAAATGCTTTGTTTTACTTAAGGGCCTACACTCTCTTACAACAACCAAATCCCCTTCTCTTGCATTTATGCAGTCAGGGTTGTGAACCTGAAGTTTCTTTCTTTTCTTTTCATATCTTTCATATTTTGGGATGTAATGCCTGGTTTCTATTTCTATCACAGCAGTCCTTCTGGATTTTGATTTCACTACTTTTTTTGTGAAAGTCCTTCCCCTTACTTTTAAAGTTCCATGTACAGGGCAGTTCTTGTCACTGCATTCTTTGCCCTTTTCTTCACTTTGGGCATTTTTGCTTTTTGATTTTTTTTCCATGAACATTCACCTTTGTTTTATTCTTTCTTCTGGCCTTTTATTGATTGATTTTCCTTGAATTGTTATTTTTTCATTTTTGAGCATGAACTCAAAGACGCACTGGTCTTTTATGAGTTTTTTTTGTTTCTTTTCTGTTTCAATTACAACCATACTTTTTGTTTCATCTATTATTTTTCCGTTTATTCCTTCGTTGGAAGGGTTATCAGACCTAAAGACCTTTACATTTAGGCCTATCAACTCGCTTTTTGCAAGCTTTTTTTTGTTGATTTCCATTATTATTTTACGTCTATGGTCTCAGGCGAAAAACCCATTTTTACGAGCTGTTCTTTTACTCTTTGTTTGTGATTTCCCTGAAGCTCAATTTTTCCTTCTTTTGCTGTTCCTCCGCATGCGAAGTTTGATTTCAGGTTTTTTGTAAGCTCTTTGATGTTTATTTCTTTGTTGTCTATGCCTTCGATAACAGTGTTTTGCTTTCCGAATTTCTTTTTTATTGTGTACACCTTTATCAGCTGGCTTTCCTTTGCTATAGTCTCACAAACACACAGCTCTTTGGGTAGTCCACACTTTGGACATATTTCACTCATGGCTTTTTTTCACCACCTTTGGTTTTTAAGACAGTCAGTATTCTTGCGACAGTCTTTTTTATCACCTTTACTTGCCCAGGGCTCTTTGGATTAGTTCCTGTTGCTATCTGGGCATTGTGCTTTATCAGCTCTTTTTTTAGTTCTTCTAGTTTTGAATTTAATTCATCAATACTCATTGATTCGATTTCTTTGATTTTAAGTGCCATTTTATTGTTTTTCTGCCTTTTCTTCTTTTTTGTCTGTTTTTTTAGATGATTTCTTGGCTGCCTTTTTCTTTGGTTTTTTCTCTGCCTTTTTTTCTGGTTCTGCTTCAGGAGTTTCTTTTTCCTTTTGCTCCTTTTTTTCTTGTTCTTTGTCTGGCTTATCTGCCTCATCCTGTTTTTTAACACTTTCCTGTTCACTGTCTTTTGTATCTTCTTCAATTATTTCTTCCTGTTTTTGAAGCTCATCAATCAGCTGGATATTATCAGGTAACTTGATGTCAGGAGGCATTATGCTTACCTTAACTCCGGCAACGCCTGTCTTAAGCACAGCCTTTACGTTTGCCCTATGAACTCCTGTTATTGCTATATCCCCACATTTTTTTAAATATCCAGAGTAAACACGCCATGACTTTGCTCTCGCGCCAGGTATTTTGCCTGAAATTACAATTTCAATACCAAGCGCTCCTGAGTTCATGACTTCTTCCATGGTTTTGTGCATTATTCCTTTAAATCTTGATGTTCCATACCTTTCAAGAGACTCTGATATTGAGTTTGCGACAACCTGAGCATCAATATTTGTGTTTTCAATCTCGCTGATTTCTATCTGCGGATTTTCAAGGTCAAAATTATTTTTTAAATCTCTTGTAAGTTTTGTTATATTCTGGCCTTTTCTTCCAACTACAAGACCTGGCCTTGCAGCGTATATTATTATTTTTTCTCCAAGAGGAGTTCTTTGCAGCTTGGTGTGGCTGTATCCTGCGCCCCTTACATTCTCTGCTATCATCTCCTGGATTCTGTGCTCTTTCTTTTTTTGTGATATAAATTGTCTTTCAATCATTTTTTATCAGCTTGTTTTGTTTTTTCTTTTTCAGTTTCTTTTGATTCACTAGGTTTTTTATTTTCTTGTGTCTTTTTTTCTTGAACTGGTTGTTTTTTTGATTCAGATTCATTAATTTTATTTGTTTCTTGCTTTTTTTCTTTTTGTTTTATTGGTTTTGCTTTTTCTTTAGCTGAGGATTGTTTCTTTGGTTTTGCCTTTTTTTCTTTTTCCTCTACTGCAACCTCAACGCTTGTTCTTTTCATTGATACACGGGTTTGTCTTCCATACTTCCATGTTCTTGGGCCTTTCTTTGCACATATATGTATTATAACAAGGCTTGATGTTTCGAGGGCCTTTTGCTGTGCATTTGATTCAACAAGTTTAAGCAAATTAAGTATTTCTTTTGATGCCTTTACAGGGTATTTTCCAGGGCCCATTCCATGCTTATGGCCTGCTCCCTCACTGAACCTGTCAAACTTAACAGGCTTTTTCATATTAGCTACATCCTCAAGGAAGGCCTTGGCTTCCTGAAGGTTTTTTCCTCTGAGCATATTGCATATTTCAACTGCATGCTTTGTGGATATGGGCAATAGCACTCCAACTGCCTTTGCCATGTGCTCATTTGTTTTTATTGAATATTTGTACGGCATATTACCTCACTGACAAGCTTGAGCTTGACCTTGTAGCGCCAACACCAGGAGAGTGATGCTCAACCTTTTTTCTTGTTGAGACAAACTCGCCAATGCGGTGGCCTACCATTTCTTTTTGTATTAATAATGATACAAACTCTTTTCCATTATGAACATTCACTGTTTTTCCAACAATCTGAGGGATTATAACTATATCTCTACATTTTGTTTTTACATTGTTTCTGTTCATTATTTTTTTCATGAATGCCTTTTGCGACTCTGTTGATTCTCTCTTAAGGCTTCTTCTTTCCCTTGATGGAAGCAGATCTGCAAAATCATTTATGCTCATTTTATTGAGCTCTTCAATTGTTTTTCCCCTATACACAAATTCTTTTTTTGCCATTTTACTTCTTCTTCCTTCCCATTCTCCTTGGTCTTATTGAGCCGACCTTTCTTCCAGGAGGAGCATTTCTTGGAGCTATTGTCGGCTTTCCTTTATGTGATGAACTAGTTCCTCCAAATGGATGGTCAACTGCATTCTGTGATGTTCCTGAAACACTTGGCCATAATTTGTTTTTTGATTTCATCTTGTAATATTTTACTCCCGCCTTTAAAAAAGGTTTTTCTTTTCTTCCACTTCCAGCTATCATTCCTATAGTTGCCCTGCATTTTTCATCAAAAACCTTTTGCTTTTTTGATGGAAGCAATACCACAACTTTATTTTTTAATCTTGATAACACTTTTGCAGATGTTCCTGAGGACCTTACAAATTTTCCTCCATCTCCAGGCTGATGTTCTATGTTATATACTGATGTGCCTTCTGGAATATCTTTAAGCATTAAGACATTTCCTCCTTTTAGATCGGATTTTCCTCCGTAACTTATCATGTCTCCAACTCTTATTCCTTCTGGAGCAATCATTAGGTTCATAAATCCATTATTGTACTTTAAAACAGTTAGGGGAGCGGAATGCCCTGCGCACTTTATTATATCAATTATCTCGCCTTGAATGTTTTCTTTTACAGATAGATAACAGGGTTTTCCTTTATATCTGAAGCTAGGCGACCTATAAGTTGGCCCGCCTTTTCCTCTTGCTTGCTGTATAAGTCTTTTACCCATTTTACATCAATCCTAACTGCGTTGCAATTTCAATTGCAGGGTTTTCAGGGCTTAGCTTAACATAAGCCCTTTTTTTATTTCCTATTATGGAAAGGTTGACTTTTACAACCTTTACCTTGAACATATCTTCTATTGCTTTTTTCACATCTTCTTTTCTTGCCTTGAGATCTACAACGAAGATGAGTTTGTTTTCTGATTCCATCAATCTTACTGATTTTTCAGTTGAAAGAGGGTATTTTATTGCTTTGTATGATTCCATTTTACATAAACAGGTTTTTTTCTTTCATTTCTTTTAATGCGCCCTCGGTCCATATTGTTAAACGGCCCGGTTTTGATGAAGGTGCAAGAGATCTTGCATTTAATGATTTCACTGTTATTGCGTTTATTCCCTGAATGTTCCTTGCTGCTTTTATTACAGGGCACTGCTCTGAGACAACTATTAAAGGCCCTATTTTGCTTTTGTACTTTCTTCCTCTGAGTTTTCCTTTTCCGCTTCTTATTTTTCTTTCAGATATTCTTTGCATTTCTTTTTCAAGACCTATATTTTTGAAAAATTCTCTTACTTCTTTGGTTTTTTTCAGTGACTCAAATTTTTTCTCAACAACAACAGGGTAAATATCAGGCATTATATGATTTTTTGAAACAAGATCATTTGATGATGTTGCTGCTATTGCGCTTCTTATTGCCTTTCTTCTTTCCTTTTTGTTGATTTTCTTTGTCCAGTCTTTTCCTGCTTTTGGAGGGTGAGCTCTTCTTCCTCCAACTGTTCCTGGTGCAAATGCGCCGACCCAGTTCATCCTTTGTCCTCTTCTGCTCATTATTTTTCTTGGAACTCTTGATATTCCATGACCATAAGATGCCCTGTAATCATGCCTTCTTCTTGAAAGCTTTGCTGATGTTCTTTTTCCAGCCATTGGGTCTGCGCCGTATGGCTGTCTTGTATTGCTTTGAATAACTAAGACTGCTCTTTTTATCAGCTCAGGCCTTATTTCCTCATCAAACTGTAGAGGCATCTCCTGCTTTCCGATTTCCTTTTTTGAAATGTCTATTATTGGAACTTTCATTTTGCAATGCTCATATATTCAATTTCAAAGTTTTGCGAGTGTTTTCTTTTATGAGGCCTTATAGCAAAGTTAAGCCTTACAAGCCTTTTTGATGATCCTTGCAATGAGCCCTTCACAATAACATAGCTGTTCTTCACAAGGCCGTAATGATTAAAGCCTCCTTTTGGATTGATATCATCAGGCTTTTCTGAAATTTTTATTATTAATTTATTATATTCTGTTCTTTTGTGGTAGCCCATCTGACCAGGTTGTGCAACCCTCCATATTGAAGATTGATTCCATGGTCCAAGGTTACCTGTAGAACGTTTCTTTTTTTCTGATTTATGCGATTTCAATGAAACACCAAATCTTTTTACTGCTCCTTGAAGCCCTTTTCCTTTTGTTACTGCGTGAGCATCAACCAACTGCCCTGGAACAAAGATTTCATTAACTGTGATATCTTTTCCAAGCTTTTCTTTTGCATAAGCAAGCTGGTCTTCTTTGTTTCCGCCTATTGCAGTCTCAAATATTTCTGGTCTTTTCTTTCCAATTGTGGTTAATGACGGCTGTGTATGGACAACCATTCTTATTTCATCATAAGCATCAGGCTCTTTTTTTGCGATTTCTTTTTTTGGAAGAGTTATTTTTCTTTTTAAGTTTTTATCAAGATTATTAGCTGTTATCTGGGCAACAGACTTAAGTCCATAAAATGTTTTTTTGTAAAATCTTATGGCCATTGCCTTTAATGGAGGACATTCTATTATTGTTACTGGCCTAAATATAGACTCTCCTGTTGTGGCTGCATTAGGCCTTGTGCTTTTTATGAGCAGGTGAGACATCTGAACCTTATATCCTGCGAAACCAAGGATTTTTGCATCCTGAGATTCTGGATATTTTCTTACTCTAGCATAAGATCTAGATGCCCTCTTTCTGGGCCAAAACTGCATGCTTCCGTGCCTTGGATTCCTTGCTTTACCCATTTTAATCTTTTTAAAGTGCTAAATAAGCCTAGACAGCACCTCTTTAAGTGAAAATAGGCCTTTTAATAAAGTCTCCCTTCAAGAACAAGTTTAATTGCTAAACTATGTACTGAAAGACTTTTTTTCAGGCTTGTTTAGTTGTTTATAATATTTAAATCATTCAATTTTAGATTTAAATACCTATAATTGATTTTTTATGGTAATTTTACAGGCTTTATAAAGCTTTTTGTTTTCTATTTAAAACAACAACAACTGTGCTATCACGTTTTAACTACACATATATATAATCACCT
>JAGYOA010000020.1 GCA_018399355.1 Candidatus Woesearchaeota archaeon
ATAAAACAGGAAAATGAAAATAATATCAATATGTGATAATCATGATTCAGGCGCAGCATTAGTTGTTAATAATATGATCGTGTCTGCTATATCTGAGGAAAGGCTTAACAGAATAAAATTAACTAGGCTTTTTCCTTATAAATCAATTTTGGCATTACTGAAAGACGAGAGGATGAAAAAAGAAGATATTAATCTATTTATTATATCATCTGAAATAACCCCTACAATTCTTTTGAGATTATTCAATAATACTTACTCTAAATTAAAAAAGATATCACAATTTACTTATTGGCTTAACCTTTATATTATATATCAAAGCTTAGTCAGGCCTTTTCATTTATCAAAAATAGATCTTTTTTTATCTAGACTACTTTTAAAAAAAAAGCTAAAAACATCTAAAAGAATTATTTTTTTTGACCATCACGAATCACATGCGTATTCTGCATATTCAACTTCAGGATTAAAAAAGGCATTAGTAATAACAATGGATGCAATGGGTGATGGACTTTCCCTTACTGTAAATACAGGAGAAAATAATTGCCTAGGGAGAATATTTTCCCAATCAGGTTTTAGTTCAGTGGGGTTATACTATTCAAGAATAACAGAATTATTGGGATTTACACCAAGCAAACACGAAGGAAAGATTACTGGTTTGGCTGCTTATGGCAACTCCGATTATCTAATTGCTAAAATGAAAAAGAATATGTACTTTTGTAATAAGGGATTCAATTTTAAAAATTATTTTTTCAAACAGAATAAAGATAAAGGATTTTATAAAGAACTTAAAGATTTTTCTAGGGAGGATATCGCAGCAGCACTTCAAAAAAACCTTGAAGAAGAAGTTTGTAAATTTATTGATTATTGGGTAAAAAAGACAGACACTCATGATTTAGCTTTAGCAGGAGGATTGTTTGCTAATGTTAAACTTAATCAGAAAATACATGAGCTTGATTGCGTTAATTCCATTTATATTTTTCCACATATGGGTGATGGAGGGTTATCTGTTGGCGCAGCTTTGGCTTATACAAAACCAGAGCCATTCAAGCTTGAGAGTGTTTATTTTGGTCCTGAATACTCAAATAATGAAATAAAAAAAGAGTTAGACAGAAACAAACTGAAATACACTCATTTTAAAAATATTGAATTAGAAATTGCTAAACTTATTGCAGAAGGATTTGTTGTTGCAAGGTTTAATGGAAGAATGGAATTTGGTCCAAGGGCATTAGGGAACAGATCGATACTCTATCAAACAAATGATAAAACTGTTAATGACTGGCTTAACAAAAAACTGAAAAGAACAGAATTTATGCCCTTTGCCCCAGCAACACTTAAAGAATATTCTGATAAATGCTATAAAAACATAGAAGGAGCTGAGTACACTGCAAAATTTATGACAATAACATTTGATTGCACTGACTGGATGAAAAAAAATTGTCCTGGGGTTGTTCATGTTGATGGAACAGCAAGGCCCCAAATTTTAAGCAGAGACGATAATCCAAGTTTTTATAAGATAATAGATGAATACAGGAAAATCACGGGAATTCCCAGCATTATAAACACAAGCTTTAATATACATGAAGAGCCGATAGTATGCTCACCAAGAGATGCTATAAGAGCATTTAAAATAGGCCATCTAGATTACTTGGCTATAGGTAACTATTTAATTGAAAATGAGAGCATTCCAATTTAAGAAGTATTTACTTAGAAAAAACCATACTTAAAGCTGCCTTAAAATCTGTTTTAAGTTCACTAAGGGAACTTGTTCTTAAAATTTTTTTAACTAGCTGAGAAGGCCTGAAATAAAACTGGATGTACGCTTTTCTTACTTGTTCTTCAATCTCTTCTTCAGACAAAGTGCATCTGTACCTTGGAAGAATTTTTCTGTTTTTTTCATTTGAAATAAATTTTTGCCAATAATCATAGCCTAATTGAGGCTTAAGCATTTCATAAAGTTCTGTTCCAGGCAGAGTGCTAACTTTCGAGAACTGTGCATAATCTAAATTAAGTTCTTTTGCAAGTTTAATTGTTTTTTTGATTGTTTCTTTGTTTTCTCCAGGGCTTCCAATCATGAAGTATCCAAAAGTCATTATCTTGTTCTTTTTTGTAAGGGCTATATTTTTTCTTATTATTCCAAGGTTTGTTCCTTTTTTCAAGCTTTTTAGTATTGATTCAACCGCAGACTCAATTCCATAATAGATTCTGTAACAGCCGGCTTTTGCCATTTCATTAAGCATTTCATCATC
The DNA here is from genome assembly GCA_018399355.1 of Candidatus Woesearchaeota archaeon. Classification (GTDB taxonomy): domain Archaea; phylum Nanobdellota; class Nanobdellia; order Woesearchaeales; family CG1-02-33-12; genus M55A3. The sequence goes on from JAGYOA010000020.1 coordinate 2,244, forward strand.
AACTGTGTCTATCCTTGACCTGCATGACCATGATATTTTTATGTTCCTTTTCCTTATTTCCCTGCATATACTGATAACATGCTTTTTATTTATTGTGAACTCAGGATCAAAGAAATCTATTTCTCTTACATTATGCTTATTATAACATTCCTCAATCTCATCAACAACATTTTCTGCAGACCTCATTCTGTAAATTTGGCCCCCCTGTTCGCAATATATGCAGTTAAAAGGACACCCTCTTGCAGTAATCATTGTTGCAAAATTTTTCTTTTTTGAAACAAAAGAACAATATTTCTCATTTGGAAGCTGTTCTCTTAAGGGAAAGGGAATCTTGTCAAGGTCTTTTATAAGCCCTCTTTTTTTAGTTACTACTACTTTATTTCCTTCTTTATAACATATACCTCTTACCTTTTTTAGAGATTTATTCTTTTCTAAGGCCTCTAAAAGTTCCGGAAGTGTTTCTTCTGCCTCTCCTATTATGCCATAATCAATCTCATTATGAGACATTGTTTCTTTAGGATAAAGGCCCATATGAGCTCCTCCCATAAGCGTCTTAGCCCCCGTATTCTTTTTAAGAAACCCAGCCCATTTTAAAACAGAGTAAAACATATACGTAGTTATTGTGAAAGCAATGACATCTGGATTAAATCTTTTGACTTCTTTGAGCATTTCTTCTTTTGAAAGATTTAGGGCATTAGCATCAATCAGCTTTACTTTGTGGCCTGCATTTTTTGCTATGGCCGCCACATATGAAAGATTTAATGGAGGAAAAACTCCATAATTATCTGCAACTGCCTTTATATTTGGCTGGTTTTCAACTATTCCGAAAGGAGGGTAAACTAAGGCTATTCTCATCTTATAAAATAAAATTATTTAATATAAAAAATGTTGCTTATTTAAAAGGTATTTTATTTTGTTATATTTATATAACCTTCATCTTGTAACATTTTAACTAATTCTTCAGCATACCATTCATAAACATAAGATGGAGGGTGAATCTCTCTATACTCTTTAAATATATTTTCGGAGCATAAGGAAAAATAACCTATTTCTTCATATTCTCTGTAATTTTCAGGATTGCAATAGAGTTTTGCATTTGGATCAAATATTATTATACTCAAATTATTGTGATTATTCAAAAAATTATTAAAATCTCTCCGATTTACAATATCTCCATAATAATCATATTTATTCTTGATTTTAGTATAATTGCTTTTTATTTCACTACCTTTTTCATCTGATGGATTAATGTCCCCAATTATTCTACTATTAAACATTGTTATGATAAACCCGTAAAATCGTGAATTAGAGACAAAAGAATAATGAATCTTCATCAAACTGGAATTATTTGAAAAATTATAAAATAAAAAAGGTATGTTCTCTAAATATAATTCCTTATTTTTTTTGAATAATCTTGTAAAATCTTTATTCTCTAAGAATGCCCTTCTGCCAGTATTGCCTACTTGAAAAATTAATAAATCTGGATTAAACTCTTCTATGATATAATCTGCATAGGCAACCTTTTGTGACATGACATAAGCAGATAACCCCGCATTCCAAACTTCAAATTTATTTGGAAAATTATCATCTAATATCTTCTGCATAATTGCTGGATAAGTGTCATTATCACTTACCAAGGCACCATAAGTATTTGAACCACCCAAAATAACTATCCTAAATATTCCTTCTGGTTTTGTTTTATTTCTTTCTTTATCCCTGAATCCTAAACTGTTTATACTTACTTTTCTAGATGAATATTTTTTTTCTTTTTTGTGCACATCGTTATAAACTTTTGATGAGCTTGGAAGGAGTTCATATAATCTATCTGAATTGTTAGAAACTCGATACACCTCTACATCTTCACCTTGATAGTATAAAGAATCCTTCAATGATTTGGTATACCCATCAGTAAATAATAAAGAAATCTCAAAAATAACTAATGTAAAGATTATAGAGATAATCAGTAAAAAAAATTCTTTTTTATATTCCATTTTAAATAAACATATATTACTTTACCAATTAAAAAATTTTAATTGCAGTTTTATAACTCTTTAAAATGTTGTCTGCAGTTATATCCCAAGTAAATTCTTTTTCAGCTCTTTTTCTTGCCTTTTCTTCACATTTTTTTCTTAAATTTTCATCTTCAAGAAATTTTAAGATTCCCTTTGCAAGAGAATAAACATCCCCTGGTTCTGTCAAAATTCCAGAGCCGGAAAGCATTCTTGGAACTTCTCCTACATCACTTGCAACTATAGCTTTACCTGCTGCCATATACTCAACTATCTTTAAGGGGCTTTTTGACTTTGTTAAATCATTATCTTCAAAACAGGCAACTACAATATCAGATGCAGCAAGGTATCTTGGAACCAAATCATATTCAACTGCTCCTGTAAAAATAACTTTTTCATCAACTTTTAATTGCTTTGAAACAAATTTTAGCCGTTCCAAGTCAGCTCCGCCTCCCACAATCATAAATTTTGTTTTAGGTTTCTTTATACAGATAACTTTTATTGCCCTCAAAAGAAGTTCAGCATACTGTCCACCGTGAAGCTGCCCTAGGTACATCACCAGATTAGAGTTTATATTATGCTTCTTTCTTATTTTTGTCCCATCATTCTTTGGATTGAATTTTTCAAGATCAGCACATACATGTGCTTCAACTATCTTATTTTCTTTTACTCCTCTCTTAATAGCTAATTTCCTTAGATTTTGGCTTGATACAGATACTGTATCAACCAACCTTGGAATTAATGTTTCCATAATGTTCAAATAAATACCCACAATCCATGAAGGAGGACTAAATTGATATATCTTAAGCTCCCAGTCATCCCAGTCATAATGAATTGGCTTATTTCTTAGATAAGCTGCAAATAATGCAGGTAATGAAGCGATTGCAAAACATTTCTGGAAATGTATAATATCTGTATCCTTAGCTAACCTATGCATTTTAACTATGTTCTTAATAAAAGACCACTTAAATCTGCTAAAAGGAATAGTTTCAAATTCCTTAAATTCCTTGCATCTTAACTTGCCTCTTTCATTATCAGGCAATGGAAAATAGACAAGCTTTACTTCATGACCTCTCTTTGCAAATTCCTCTGCTATTGCAGTTATTCTTACAGTCCATGGTTCCATGCTTGAGTAAATGTCATGTGGATGAATCATTAATATTTTCATTACATTAATCGGCTAGGATACCTAGCACTTTAGTGCTAGGAGGAATAGCCTTTCCTCCATAAGTTTTTTCTAATACTTTTGATTATGAATGAGTGCGCAACGAACTTGGCGCGCGCACCCAACCAATCTTTGTTAGCGCGAGCTATAAAATTTTTGTTGCGCGGAGGCAACAAAAAATGAAACTAAATATGAATTCAAACAAACACAGTGTTGGTCAAAACGTCTATCATTTGGTTTTCAAGCCAAAATATGCAAGACCATTATTTAAAAATTTGCATTTCCAAAAGGTCTGCAAAGGCGCTTTGCAAATGGTTGCAGTAAGATATGGGTTTAAAATCCATGAACTTCAAGTTATGGAAGACCATACTCTTGGTCTTTACCGGATAATAAGCTTCCTGCTTATTATCATCAAAAGCATTTAACTTCTTTTGCTTAAAGTGATACCTCGCACTTTAGTGCGAGGAGTGTCATTTTACTCAAGACCCTGGAAACACATGAAACTTATGTATCTTTTCCCATATAACAAGATAAAGGTTTATTAAAATTGTAAGAGCAAACAAGAATAATAGGATAAAAAATTTAAAAAACCTCTTTGACATTTTAATCTTGAAACATCTCTTTGTTTTCTTTTGCCCAATCTAGGAGTATCTGTATTCCTTCATTTACACTTATTTCAGGCTGCCATCCAAGCTTTTCCTTTACTTTAGATGTGTCTGAGATATAGACTTTCTGGTCAGATGGTCTCCAATCTTTGAAAGTCATCTGCATTTCATTCCCTGTTTTTTCTTTTAGTATATTCAAAAATTCAATTAGAGATATTGTATTTTCAGGACCTCCTCCTAGGTTGAACACTTCATGCTTTAAATTGCTTTTAATGAAAAGGTCATAAGCTTTTACAACATCATCTGCAAAAAGCATATCCCTCACTTGCTTTCCATTTCCAAATATGTTTATTGGCTTTTTCATAAGAGAAGCAATAATAAACCATGCAACCCATCCCTGGTCTTCAAAGCCAAATTGTCTTCTCCCATAGATACATGACATCCTAAAGCAGCATGTTTTCATTCCATACAACCTTCCATACTCCTGGGTATAAAGATCCCCCACGTACTTGCTTGCACCATAAGGACTATGGCCTGTATGGTCAATAGGCATTTGCTCATCAACTCCTTTTAAACCTTTAAAAATATATCTTGTTTCTTTTTCTTCGATTGGAATCCTGTCAACATTTTCTCCATAAACTTTGTTTGTTGAGCAATAAACAAATGTAGCCTTATCGCATTTTTGCCTTAGATGCTCAAGAACATTAACTGTTCCAAAGGCATTTATGCTAAAATCCTCTTTTGGCATCTTCATTGATGATGGAACACCCGGCTGTGCTGCTGTATGTATTACAGCGTCAACATCATCACCAATTGCCTTTAGAACATCCTCATCATTCCTTACATCTCCTTTTATTCTGGTTATGTTAGGATATTTTGCAAGATAATTCCAATTATACTCAACACTCTTCTTATCTGAGCCAAACAGCCTTGACCTCATAAGGTTGTCAAGGACAACAACGTCATCACCTTTTTTTGCATAGTATTCTGCTGCATGGGAGCCAATCATTCCTGCCCCTCCTGTTATTAAAACCCTAATTTTAAACACCTCACTAATTTTATAAAGGTAAAAAGAGTATTATTTAAAGCTTTCTTTAATCAAAATATTATTTTTAAGTATTTAGATATTGATTTCGTAAACAAAATTTCTTTTGTTGTAAACTTCATTAAGAAAATCACATTCAATTTTTGTTTTTGATAGCACAATGTCTGCATTTGTTTGGTTTGCTATCTTTTTCTTTTCAACACAATCAGACCTGAAAAAATTAGCGCTAGCATTTATATTTGTTCCTGAGAGCTGGCCTGGGAGAATTGAAACAACATAATTTTTGCTTATTGGATAAACTGCTGATGAAGTAAAAAGGGGGGCAATAACAACATTGTACTTGCCATAATTATCTTGAATCCAATTTATTGAGTGATAATCATAATCCTCAATTATATTTTTTTGATATCTATCTCTATCATCTACAACATTATACTTTGATGAAAATATAGCTATGAAAATAATTAAAACAAAAAGAGCTATTAAAGGGCCCTTCCCTTTTTTGCTTAATAATAAAACATCTTTCTGTAAAAAATAACTTATTATATAGATTAAGCCCATCGCAGATAAAGGAACCAAGAAAATCATTGCAAAATAAAGGTTTCTTTGGTATGGCGAAAGCAATGAAAAGCCAAATTTATGAAAGAATGCAACCAGTCCGATTGTTATAAATGAAAATAAGACAAAAATAAGGTGCTTTTTTGTTTTAAGACAGTAAAAAATTCCAACTATTGCAAATAGGGTAGGAATAATCCCATAAAGATAGGGGAAAAAATATTTTATCTCAACTTTGCCCCACCCTTCTTGAAATACCAATGAACTTATTATCCATTTAAAATCAGCATGAGTATATTCTATAAAGTAGTAGAATGAGAACAAAACTATAAAAGTTACACCAAGAATTAAAAATATTGTCTTTATATAAGTATACTTGTTATTCTTCATTTTTTCTATGTTAAAGCTGTCTTTTGCTTTAAAATAAAATTCTTTTAATGAGCCAATATTAAAAAGAAGGTATAGAAAACCCATAGGAAGAATTAATGTTCCAAACAAAGGATAAATAATTATAAGTGCAGATGAAAAAATGAAAGATAACAACAGCATTTTAGTGTCTTTTTTATTAATTGCTTCAATGAAAACAAAGATGAAAAGGTATATTAGAGGTATGCATGCAGTTAAAGGTGTAAAAAATTTTATACCTAATATATTGACGCTGCTTTTCAAGCTTGCGAAGAACAATATTGAAAAGATTCCTGCCCAAAAGCTTTTTGTAATCTTTTTAACAAGAACAAACAGCATCAGAGAAGATAATAGAGCAAAAAAAGCAGGTAATAATCCATAATGTTTAACAGGGCCCATTCCAGTCATCAGAAATAATTCTGAAAGGATTATATGAAATCCGGGCTCAAGATTATTATGAAATAATGGCTCTTTAAAATAAGGGTTTGCTGAAACAAACCCTTTTTCTTCTATGATTTGAATAGATTGGGCAATATGGTGGTATTCATCAATATGCATTGGGTAATTATAGTTAAAATGAAAACTGTAAACTTTTAAAAAGACAAATGCTAAAACAAGAGACAATATAATTAAATGAAATTTTTCCTTTTTAAGAACCATTAGATACTCCCCTAAATTTTAATTGGATTTGGTTATTGTTTCTTCTTCCACAGAGTTTTTGGCGCAGGTAACTATTTCTTCATTAACAGTAATTTTAGGTATGAACTTAATCTTTTTTATTTCTCCATATTTATTAAAGTTATAGTTTAGTTTTTTTGTTAATGGGTAACCTATTTTTATTTGCAATTTTTCAATTTCGCTAATCATTGTTTCTTTTTCGCCAACAACCCAAACTATTAACCCTTTAATTTCTTGATTTCCATTATTTTCTATTGTAAACTCTAAAAACCCATTATTTCCTTCTCCTCCATAATACACTTGGGGAAAATTATTAACAACTCCTAGTTTTAAGCTTGTTTCAGAACATTTTTGAGTTGAATCAATTTCTCCTGATATATCTACTGTGCTACCCCAGCTCATAACAAATGCTCCGAGCGCAACAGCAAAGGCTATTAGAAGTATGGTTGCTATTAAAGGCGAAAGTCCTCTTTTTTGTTTTGTAATTAACCTCATGTAGTCCATATTCTGCACCTTTTTATTTAAATCTTTTCCTTTTTATTGTAAGTAAATATAAGTGTAAGGTAAAAAGGAACAACTAAAAATATTAGTATTAATCCAAGCACTAAAAAAAGGTTTTTTAACCCATATATTTGAGCTAGATAAGAGCCCAGTGGAATCATTATTAGGTATGGGATTATTATCAAAATGCTGTAACTCGAGAAATAAATTTTTCTTTCATTTTCTGACATCAGGTCAGTTGTGAGAAGACCATGTGCAACCCCTAGTATAGCTGCCCCTATAAATCCGATTAATGTTCCAACAGCTATTGAAACAAGGTTTGGATTGTAGTAATAAGTTAAAGGCATTATGGCCATAAGCAATGTTCCAAAAACCATCATAGGTAATTTTCCATAATCATGAGCGTTTTTTCTAACTATATAAGGCGAGAAGAAAGAAGTCATTATTGCTATTAAGAATATTATTGCTATATTTGTAAATCCTTTAAAATAACTATATCTAAATGTTTCATAGAGGTAGATTCCATAATAGGAATTTGCCAAGGTCTGAACCATTCCTGTTATGAGGGTTGCAACAAAAAGAGCTAATATAACCCTGTTCCTTATTAGAACAGGAATATTTTCCTTTATTTCCATTATTCTTGAATTAATATGATTTAACACACTTGTTTTTTCAATTGAAACATGTTTTTCTTTTACAAAGGATAAGAAATAACCAGCTAAAATTGAAGATATTGCTGCAATTTGAAAGGCTATGAAATATCCAAAAATCCTGAACTCCTGCCCAAAAATAGTTAAAGGAGTTCCAAAGGCAGGAAACTTGTCCATGATATAGCCACCCAGAACAATGCTTATTCCTGTAATAATCAGTCCATAGTGGCCTATATTTCTTAAAAGCTTGCTTCTCTCTTTTTTCATTACTTCCCTGAAAAGCTTTTGATAAAGCTCCCCATAAGAAACTGCGCCAATACTTCCTATAAGCAAGGCAAAAGCAAACAATGGAACAGAATGAAGAAATCTTGCCATTGCCATAAAAATAAATGAAAAACCAAATATTACTCCTGTAAATCCTATAAATTTGCGGCTTACTTTCCTTAATCTGGAATATTCATCAGCAATGAAGCTTATAATCAAATTCAAGATAACTCTTATTCCATTGATTGCTCCAACAGTAAAGTAAGACGCCCCTGTATGAAAGAACAATATATTGATGAACTGCTGGGAGCCAAAGCCGTAGCTTATTCTGTCAAAAACCTCTTTGCAGAAGAATCTTTTTATATTCTTTGATTCAATATCTTTTTTATTTGACTGGCGCGTTTTTGCATATTTTTCAATGGCTTGTTCAATTTCAGAATTAATATGGTTCTTTCCCTTAACTTTAAAACCAAGTTCCTGAAGAGAGCTATCATCAACCTCTTTTTTCTTTTTTCCATCTTTTTTGGCCATTGTGAAAATATCTTTGTTTTATGTATTTAAAGATTTCGTTTATTTTTTTTGTAAATTCTCAATATAAACTTAACTGAAAAATAAGATATTAAAGAAAGCGAGAATGCTATAATCAGATTGCCGGCAAGAAACCTTGTTGAAAAATTATATATTTGCTGGGATAATGTTATCTCGTACTCCTCAACAATAGAATTCCTGAATAAATACTCTCCTATTTTATAGCTCAGCATGTAAAGAGGAGTTAAAATTAAAGGATTCCAGAAAGCTAAGCCCACAAATAATGAAATCTTGCTTATTTTTTTGAATATTAAAACAGTTAATAATCCAAGAAGAATGCTGAAGCCATATGTTGGAAGAATTGCTATTAAAGTTCCTAAAGCAAATCCAAGAGCAATAGAATTCTCGCCTGTTTTTGTTTTAAGAACTTCTTTAAGATGATTCTTTATTTTGGCAATATACCTTTTCATAAATGCTTATTATTTTTGTAGTTTAAATAACTTACAATTTTACAATAAAAAAATTAAGAAGAAATATCTACTACCTTGACATTAAATATCAATGTTTTCCCAACCAAAGGATGATTAAGGTCAAGAGTAACCTCTTTATCTGCAACCTCTGTTATCTTTGCAGGAAGCTGCGCTCCGTTTGGAAGACCAAGCAAAAGCATCATTCCCTCTTCCGGCTCTTTATCTTTTGGAAGCTGGTCCTTTGGAACTTTTTTTACAAGTTCTGGATTGTAATCTCCGTAAGCTTCTGACGGCTTTAGGGTTATTTCCTTTTCCTGTCCTTTCTCCATTCCAATAACTCCATCATCAAAACCCTTTATGACTTGTTTTGAACCTACTTGAAATTCCAATGGCTTTCCCTGTTTTTCTGAACTGTCAAAAACAGTTCCGTCGTCTAACTTTCCTTGATATTCAACTTTTATTTTATCTCCTTCTTTTATTGGCATAATAAAACCCCCTTGTTAAAAACCGCAAACAAGAAAACCCATTAACGATTTAGTGTTAGATTATGGTTATACCTTATTTTATATAAGTGTTTGGGTTTTCAAAAGCTTTAAATAAAAATTCAAATTCTCTTTTTTTATGAAAATTCCAAATAAAATACAAAAAGTAGTTGACGACCAGGAGCTTTACATAATTTCAACAGCTTCAAATGAAGGGATGCCGAACACAGTTTATGTTAAATTCTTAAAAGTTTACAATGACAACAAAGTTTTGATTGCAGACAACAAGTTCTTTAAAACAAAAAAAAATCTTGAGGAAAATCCAAAGCTTGCTTTTGTTGTTCTTGACAAGGAAACAAAGAAGGCTTACCAACTTAAAGGAAGAGTAGAGATTCATAAAGAAGGCCAGATATTTGAAGATGCAAAAAAATGGGTTGAAGATGAAACAAATTCAAGACTTAGTCCAAAATCTGCAGTAATCCTTAATGTAGAAGAAATATACTCTGGTGTTGATAAAATAAATGAAGAATAAATAAAAAATAAATTATCTTTTGTTTCTTCTCTCAGGCATAGGCCTCTTAACTGTTATAGGCAATACTCCTTTCTCAAGCTCAAGCTTTGCTATCTCAATAGGGTTGTAGTGTATTTCTTCAAGCTCTTTATCGCTTATCTTTATAAGAAAAGGAGCACCCATTGCAATCTGCAAAGCCCTTCCGCCAAGCATTCTTGCGGTTTCATACTTTGTGTATTTTATATTTTCCTGAATTTGTTTTGCAGTCATTCTTATCACCCAATATGTTTCCTGAGCTCTTTTGATTTTTTGATTCCTATGTCAATCATTTTTTCTATATCCTTGTCACTGATAGGATTATCTCCGCCCTTCTGCAATGCGCATATTGTGCCGTCTTCCTCGACTTCAACTGTAAGCCTTGCATCTACGCATTTTTCTTCTTCTGTGTTTGGGTCAACAAGAAAATGTTCTCCTATCTTAAGCACAGTGCAGCTTGTTGGAATCTTTTTTTTGTCAACAGGAAGTGCTTTGTTGGTTTTCTTCTTGTAGTCAATAACCTCTCCGTCATATTCAGGAAATTTTGTTTCAAGCAATGCAGCAACAACTGCAAGTGCAGATGCGTCAAAAAGGTTTCCGTCATCATTTATAGGACATATATCAATAAGTATAGACCATGCCTTTTCCTTTTCTTTTATACAGAGTTTCTTGAAATCAATTGCTCCAGATTCTCTTATGCCCCTGTCAACAACTCTTGCTAGCTCTATTGAATCTATTGAAGGAGGTCCTGATTCAAAATCAGGGTTTGATAATGGTAGAAGCTCTGCGTTTATCATCACTGTTCCTTTATCAGGTGTGTCAGGATAAGGAGATTCAACACTTAGCTTTACACCCGCTGTAACTATTGTATCTCCTATTGTTACTTTAGCTGAGCCCTCTGCATTTTCTGAAAATCCTTTCTCGACTTTTATCTCCCTGTAGTCCTCAAGCTTTCTTCCGTCAAGCTTTATTCCCTTTTCAAGAAAATTTAAAATATGTTGTTTTTGTTGCTTATTCATTTTTTACCTCATACTTTTTCTTTAAAGCATCCCTTTGAATCTTGTCTATTTTCGAGCATGCCTGCTTTGCCATTTCCACAGCTGTTTTAAGCTGCTCTTTTGATATTTCTCCGTCCATCTGCAATAATGAAATTTCCTCGGTTGTTGATACAACTGCCATTGGTATGTCTGCAACTGTTCCTCCTTCATAGCTTTCCTCACTGTAATCAAGGTCAACAACTAGTTTGTCATCAACCCTTCCTATTGAGACAGCAGCAACCATTCCTTTCATAGGTATGCCTGCATCTGCAAGAGCCATTGATGCTGCGCATATTCCGGCGCATCTTGTTCCTGCATCTGTTTGAGGCAGCTCAATAAAAACATCAACCACTGAGTTAGGAAAATTTCCCAGCTCAACAACAGGCAGGAGAGATTTGTCAGTTACCATTGCAATCTCTTTTGCCCTTCTGTTTGCTCCCGGCCTTACCCTGTCTCCTACTGATGAGAAAGGCATCATATTGTAGTGGCATCTCAGCATTGAACCCTCAGGATTTTTAAGGAACCTTGGATATAACTCCCTTGGACCGTAGACTGCAGCATAAGCAATAGTCTTTCCTATCTTGAAGTATGCAGAGCCGTCAGCCCTCTTTATAATACCCACCTTTGCTTCGATAGGTCTTGTTTCATCGAATTTTCTTCCGTCATTTCTTTTAGTATAAGCCATTTTATTCCACCTTCACAATTTCAATCTTTTTCTTTGTAGTTTTCTCAAGAAACTCCCTGATTCTCTCAGTAAGGCCACTTATATGTGCCTCCTGCTCTATTTTCCTTATTGTGTTTATCACAATTATTTCATTTTCAGGTGAGCCGTTAATCCATACAACACCATTTTGTCCTACTATTATGTTGCATTCAGTGGCATTTTTTATCATGCTGACCATAGAGCCTTTTTTGCCTATTATTCTTGGAACTTTATGTGCATTAACCTTTATTATCCTTCCGCCGGTTAATTTTCTTACTCCCGGTCCCTTCATAGAAACATCAACAAGGCACTGCGATGTTACCATTACTATCTTGGTTATAATATAATCTCCTATTTCATAATACTTTGTTAAATCAGCATCCCTTCTTATGAAGTCTTTTGCTTCCTTGACAGAAAGTATTGCGTTGTAAGATGAGTTTATGTCAATAGTCCATCCGCTCATAAGGATGTCTGTTATTTTTCCTATTATGACATCTCCTCTCTTTGGAAGGTATCTTCCTGAAACAGGTATAACTTTTATAAGCCTTCCATTTATGCTTACAAGGCCGAGCCCTGCAGCCAGTATCTTGTCTTTTTCCCTGAATGTTCCCTCAGCTGGAAGGAAGTCCATTCCCTCAGCAAGTTTTTCTCCAGGGGTTGCTATTGTTTTGTCTTCTACTAATAATTTTCCCATTTTTCCTCCTAGTTGTTATTTTGTTTTAAGTATGTTTATTTCAATTTCTCCGTGAGTAAGGTCATTAAGCTTATCGAAGAAATCATTTTTAAGACCGGCAGGAAGTTCAACAATGCATCTCCATGAGCCGTCATTCAGCCATTCATCCTTGATAATCTTAGCAAAATTCTTCACAACAGAATACATTTTTCCTGCATGAACAGCAGGAATCTTAACCTCGATCTCGTTAACCTCAAATTTGATTGGAAGCACAGGTCTTAATTTTTTTATTATCTCATCAATCTGGCTTTCATCTGCTTTGAACTCATCAATATTTATCTTTGCTTCTTCAAAGGCATTTTCTATTCTTGTTATAGGATGAGGCATGCCTGTTTTTGGGTCAGCTCCATTCACATGAATGTAGTTTATGATTCTTTTTTTCTTTTCGTCTCTTAATTTTTGCCTGTATTCTGATGTAAGCTGTATCTCTCCCTGCTTTATTATTATCTTTGCAATTTCTTTTGGTTCAGTTGTGTTGAAGAGTTGCTGCATCATGTTCTCTGATGCAAGAAGTCCTTTTTTTGCGTCAGAAAATATATTCT